>DHWW01000251.1:29679-30309 GCA_002413385.1 Granulicella sp. UBA5172 | reverse complement strand
GTTTTTGTCGTAGGGGAAGGCGCGGTGGCCGAGGAGTTTGACGCTTGGGGGGCGCGAAGGGAGATGCAGGTCTCTCCACTTCCCCTTCGGCTCGCTTTGCTCGCTCAGGGTCCGGTCGAGATGACAGATTTTGGGAGGGGTCGATAGCTGGATCGATAGCTGGATCGAGTGGTTGCTCGAGATTTTGTTCGTCGCTCATGATTACGCTAGCCCCATGGCTAGTTGGACTTCTTCGAGGGTTTGCTGCGCGCGTTTGGTGGCGCGGGTGCAGCCGTTGGCGAGGACGTCCTTGATGACCTGGGGGCGGTGCTCGAGGTCGCGGCGGTGGGCCTGGATGGGGGCGATGCGCTCGACGATGGCGTCGGCGAGCCAGCTCTTGCATTCGATGCAGCCGATCTTCGCGGAGCGGCAGCCTGCGGCGGCCGCTGCCTGGACGGCCTCAGAAGAAAAGACCTTGTGGAGGTCGAAGACGGGGCAGATGTCGGGGTTGCCGGGATCGTCGCGGCGGATGCGCGCGGGGTCGGTGACCATGGTCTTGAGCTTGGCGCGGATGTCGGCTGGAGACTCCGAAAGCATGATGGTGTTGCCGTAGCTCTTGGACATCTTGCGGCCGTCGAGGCCGGGGAGTTT
>DHWW01000251.1:22721-29669 GCA_002413385.1 Granulicella sp. UBA5172 | reverse complement strand
TGAAGTCGGTGCGAGTGGAACCCTGGGGTTCACCGGCCAGCTTGCGGGCCTTTTCGAGGATGGCGGGCATCTCCCACGGAGCGGCCTCGGGCGAGGTAAAGAAGTTGCCGGGGTAAAGAGAATTGAAGCGGCGGGCGATCTCGCGGGTGAGCTCGACGTGGGCCACCTGATCGGCGCCGACGGGCACGAAGTCGGGCTTGTAGAGCAGGATGTCGGCGGCCTGCAGGAGCGGGTAGCCGAGGAAGCCGTAGGTGGCGAGGTCCTTCTCGCGCAACTGCTCCTGCTGGTCCTTGTAGCTGGGGACTCGCTCCAGCCAACTGAGCGGCGTGAACATGCCGAAGAGGGTGTTGAGGCGGTCGTGCTGCAGGACGTCGGACTGCTTGAAGATGACGCAGCGGCCAGGATCGAGGCCGGCGGAGAGGAAGTCCAGCGTGATCTGGAAGATGTTTTCCTGGACGCGGCTGGGGTCGGCGTAGTCGGTGGTGAGGGCGTGGAGGTCGGCGATGAAGAAGTAGCAGTCGTAGTCCTGCTGGAGGTGCACCCAGTTGTAGAGGGCACCCATGTAGTTGCCGAGGTGCAGGCGACCGGTGGGGCGCATGCCGGAGAGGACGCGGGGGCGGGGGGCGGTGCGGGATGGATTCGGGTTCATGAGTCGAACTTCAAGGATACATGTCCTGCGCGGACGGCGAGGGGCTTCGCGTGGTCGGGGTGGTTTTGTGAAAAGGGTTAGGGGTTAGAGGGTGAGGACGCGGGCGATGGCAAAGCCGTCGTGGCCTTTGCTGCCTACGGTTTGGATTCCGGCAGCGGAGAGGCGAGGTTCTGCGGCCGAGAGCTTCGAGGAAGTGGCGGGCTCCGAGGGCAGCGGGGTCGGTGGCTGTTGGGGTCGGCTACGATGCCCTCGTGGACGACGTTGTCGGCGAGGATGAGGGTGCCGGGGGCGGGAGAGCTTGAGGGCGGCGTGCAGGTAGTCGGCGTAGCCGGGCTTGTCGGCGTCGATGAAGATGAGGTCGAAGGGGGCGGAGTGCTCGGCATGGAGCTGCGCGAGGGAGTCAAGGGCTGGGCCGAGGCGGAGTTGGACGAGCGAGGAGAAGCCGGCACGAGCGATGTTGGAGAGAGCGACCTCGGCGTGCTTCGGGTCTAGTTCGAGGGTGACGAGCTGGCCGTCGGGAGGGAGCGCGCGGGCCAGCCAGATGGTGCTGTAGCCGCCGAGGGTTCCGATCTCAAGAATGCGTCGGGCCCCCGCGATTTGCGCGAGTAGAGACAGGAACTTGCCCTGATTGGGGGCGACGTCGATGGCGGGGAGGCCGGCTGCGGCGTTGGCCTCGAGCGCGGCGTCGAGGACGGGGTCGGGACCCATCAGGGCTTCGTTGAGGTAGCGGTCGACTGCTGTCCAAAGATCTTTCGACATGATGTTGTGAGGCCTCCGAATGGTTGCTACAGGCTGAAGAGCAGGGACTGGAAGATGTTCATGATCGGGAAGAAGAAGATCTGGATCACGTAGAAGCCGAGGAAGAAGAAGCCGAACATGAAGTAGAGGCTCATGCTCTGGAAGGTCTTCGCGGCGTTGAAGGGGAGGTAGTGCATGAGGACCTTGCCTCCGTCGAGGAAGGGGACCGGAAGGAGGTTGAAGACGAAGAGCAAGAGGTTGACGAGGATGCAGAAGTAGAGGAAGAGGATGAGCGGGAAGATCGACGGCAGGGCTTCGGTGGAGACGCCGAGATTGCGCATGGCGAGGGCGGAGGCGGTGAGGATCGCGAGGGTGCTGTCGGCAACGGTGTGGCGCACGATGATGAGCGCAATGAGAGCGACGACGGCGGCGAGGAGTTGTGCGGCGGGACCGGCGAGGGTGGCGACCATCTCGTCGCGGGAGGGGTTGCGGAAGTTGCGCGAGGTGAAGGTGACGGGCTTGCCCCAGCCGAGAACGAGGGGGCTGCGGAAGATGAAGAGCACGGGCCAGACGAGGGTGCCGAGGAGGTCGAAGTGGCGGGCCGGGTTCATGGTCATGCGGCCCATCATGCGGGCGGTCGGGTCGCCGAGGCGGCTGGCCATCCACGCCTGGGCGCAGTCGTGCAGCGAGATGGAGAGCACCATGACGACCAGTTCAAAGATGATCAACGCGTAGTTCATCGGCATGGAGATAGTTTACGGGAGTTGGAGCGCTGGCTTGGAAATGCGAGCCTTCGCGCAAAAAAGAGCGGAGACAGCAAGTGCAGTTACTGGTCAGAGCTTTGAGTGTCCAGCAGGTCAGCGAGGGTTTCCTTGTGCTTGGGCCTGGCGACGATCTTGTCTTTGATGGTGGGGAGCGGGTGAGAGGGCGGGGGCGAGCCGAGGCGTTCGCGGGCATTCGCCTTGACCGCCTTGGTTACGGAGAAGTTTAGTTGCTTCGGCTTGGACTTGTTCATGGATGCAGCCCTCCGGGTTGTATTACAGCCTACAGCGAAGTGGGCTTCCTGTTGCATGGGTATGCGTATTTTAATAGGGGTTGCGGAGGGATTCCGGATGCGCTGCAAAGGCGTATTCTGGGTTGGATGGAATGTGCGTATTTGAAACACGGGCGCAGGGGGTTTTGATGGAAGAACGGGAATTCTTCGAGGAAGTAACAGAACAAAAGATTCACACCATGATCTGCCCTCACTGCAGTCAGCCGGGTGAATACGAGTTGAGCTGGCTGGTTCGGCGGAAGCGGGCACAGTTGCCGCGCGGCGCAGATGAGATGGATCGTGCGCGCTTTGCCAAGGCTCGCAGCTATATGGTGCGGCGCGATGACCTGGTGGGTTGCAAGAATATTCGCTGCCGGAAGCGGTTTGAGGTGGTAGGAATTCAGTCGGTCGCGGATTTGCAGCAGGTCGCCACTGGAACTCCGGAGAATCGCGCGGAACAGATCCGGGCTGCGTTCGGTCGCCGCACGCTGGGGTGAATTTGACTCCCATGAAGCGTGAAATTTGAGCGGCCGTGCGCTTTAGGAGCAGTTTGTGATTTAATGAGCAACGAGCGTAGCGCCGCGAGCGGACGCAAGAGTTTTCAGCAGGAGCAAGACGCAATAGGAGCAAGACGCAATGGCCAACATGTTGATCCCCGTCGAAGAGCGCCACCTCACACCGGAGCAGGTCGATCATCTGGATCGCCGCCGCCGTCGTGGCCAGGCGCTTCTGGTCATTGGCTTCCAGGCGCTGATTATCGCGACGATCGTGACGCTGTGGGCCGGGCAGGATCTGGCCTACTCGCCTGGCTGGGCTCACCCGATGGCCTATTGGGACGGCTTCCTTTTCCTTGCATCCCTGATCTGCTTCATCGTCGGGATTCAACAGCGTCGCGGCTCGAACGAGTTTTTCAGCTACTAACGCTTTCCATGATCTCTGAGACGGCGGGCTGCGGCTCGCCGTTTTCGTTTGTGACACAGCGAGAGGCGAGGCTCGTCTGCTATTGTGGCCTTCGCCGGGAAGTGCGGAGGCACGCGTCATGGCTGGTGTGTTCGGAGTGTCGATGGCGGTGATCCATGTGGCGGAGCCGGCAAGTTTCTCCATGCCAGGGAAGTTGCTGCTGGCGGTGTTGATTGCGGCTTCGCTGGGGGTGTTTGCCTGGCGGCTGTGGCCGATTGCGAGGAACGTCCGGGGGTCGAAACGGGACACGGATTTTTCGCTGCGGCCGGTGGGCAGGAGGGCGTGGAAGTTCTTCTGGGAGGTACTGTGCCAGGCGAAGGTGATTCGTCAGCGGCCGCTGCCGGGGCTGGCGCATGCGTTCGTGTTCTGGGGGTTTCTGGCGTTTGCGCTGGTGACGATGAACCACGTTGCGGTGGGGTTTGGGCACGGATTTTTGCAGTATGCAGGAGCGCTTCCACCCCAGCGGGCAACGAACGCCCACTGGGGACCCCGGTTTGGGACGTTCTATGTGGCGTTTGCTGCGGTGTGGGCGCTGCTGGTCGCGGTGGGTATCAGCGGGCTGTTTGTGCGGCGGTTTCTGGTGCGGCCGAAGTGGCTGGGCGAGAAGGTTTCGGTGGAGTCCGGGGTGATTGCGGGGCTGATCTTTGCGCTGATGGCGACCTATCTTGCGGCCCTGTTTGTGGTGGATGGAGGCGTTGCTGCCGAGGGTTTGTGGTGGGCGCATACGCTGGTGCTGCTGGCTTTTCTGCCGATTATTCCGGGGACCAAGCATTTACATCTGGTGCTGAGCCCGCTGACAGTGTTTCTGAAACGCCCGGGGTTTTCGCAGCTTCCGAAGCTGGAGGGGGATGAGGATTTTGGGCTGGTGGCGGGGAAGGATCTTACGCAAATCATTGCGCTGCAGGCTTATAGCTGCGTCGAGTGTGGGCGGTGTACGGAGCATTGCCCGGCGTCGACGACGGGCAAGGTGCTGAATCCAAAAGAGATTGTGCTGGGGGTACGGTCGTACCTGAATGCGGAGGGGCCGGGGAGTGAGGTTCCGCTGCTGGAGGGAGCGCAGGTTGCGTTGTCGATGGAAGCGGCTTTTGAATGTACAACTTGCGGGGCATGCGAGTACCAGTGCCCGGTGGGGGTGCAGCATCTGCCGGTGCTGATTGGGCTGCGGCGGGGCGCGGTGAACACGGGGGCGTGGGAAGACCGCCATGGAACGAAGCTGTTTCTGGCGCTGGAGAAGCAGGGTAACGCGCTTGGAATGAGTACGATGGAGCGCGAGAAGTTCATTGCGAAGCAGGGGTTTCCGATCTTCGATGGCAGCCAGGAATACTGCCTTTGGCTGGGGTGCATGGGCAGTTATGACCCCAAAGGACGAGAGATTGTGTCGGATTTTGCGCGCGTTATGCAGCATTTGGGGACGCAATTCGGCGTCTTAAGCAAGGAAAAATGTACTGGCGATCCGGCGCGGCGGCTGGGCAACGACCTGGTGTTTGGCGATCTGGCGAAGCAGGGGCTGAAGACGTTTGCGGCGGCGAAGGTGAAGAAGATTGTGGCAATTTGTCCACACTGTGTTCAGACGATCGCGACCGACTGGCTGGAGTATGGGGTAGCTCCGGAGATTGAACATCATTCGGAGTTCATGGCGCGCCATGCGCACCTGCTGCCGAAGCAGGACGGCGAGAGCATTGTGTACCACGACCCCTGCTACCTGGGGCGGTACCGCGGTGTGTACGACGAGCCACGCGCCGTGGTGGCGGCGGCTGGAAAGTTGGTCGAGGCGGAGCGAAACCATGAGCGGTCGTTCTGTTGCGGGGCTGGGGGAGGGTTGGCGTTTCTGGGCGAGGAGAGTGGCGAGCGCGTGAGCCATGTGCGCGCGAAGGAGCTGATGGCGACGGGCGCGCAGACGATTGGGACGGCTTGCCCATTCTGCAACTCGATGTTCCGCGACGCGCTGGGGGCGGTGGGTGGAGAGCATCCGCCGCAGCTGCTGGACATTGCGCAGTTGACGGCACGGGTACTATTCAAGGATGCCGAGCGGAAAGATGGGTAAGAGCTACGGAGCACTGGCGGTCGGCGTGGTTGCCATCGCCTGGTCGGCGATCTTTGTGCGATGGGCCCAGATGCCGGGCGTTACTTCGGCGTTTTATCGCATGTTCATTGCGTCGATATTACTTTGGCCGATCCTGCTGGCTTCGAAGGTGAGGCTATCGGGTTGCACGGGCCAAACGCTCTTGCTGACCGTGCTGAGCGGAGTTTTCTTTGCCGGGGACATCGCCATGTTCAACACGGCGGTGATGCACACGTCGGCGGGGAGCGCGATGTTTCTGTCCAACAATGGGCCGCTGCTGGTGGGACTGCTTACGTGGGCGATGACGCGCAAGATGCCGTCAGGACGGTTCTGGACGGCGCTTGCGATTGCAACCACGGGGGCATGGCTGATCATTCTGTCGGACGTGCACTATGCTGCTTCGCAGTCGACGGCGGATATGTTCGCGGTGGGGGCGTCGGTGTTCTTTGCCATGTATCTGCTGGTTACGGAGCGGCTGCGGCAGGACGTCGATACGCGCGTGCTGGTGACAATCGCGGCGACGGCAAGCGCGGTCGTACTGCTGGTGGTGGCAGGGGTGGAGCATATCTCGCTCGCTGTGCCGAGTGTGCAATCGCTGGCGTCTGTGCTGGCGTTGGCGTTGGTCAGCCAGATGACCGGATATCTCTGCCTGACCTATGCGCTCGGTCAACTGCCTGCAACGGTGACGTCGGTGATGATGCTGGCGACGGCTCCGCTTACGACGCTGTTCGCGTTCGCATTCTTTGGCGAGCGCATCACTCTGCTGACGTTTGCAGGTGTGGTTTTGGTGATGCTTGGTGTGTGGATTGTGAGCCGCGTGCCCGTGGAAGTGGAGTTGGGTGAAGAGAACGAGGCAGTCCTTGAAGTGATGAGCTAGAGCAAATTTCCAATAANNCGATAAGGCCGTTTGGCTCCGGTCGAGATGACAGCACCTTCGCTGGGTACTCACTGGAAAGATGCTCTAAGCGGCATTTTGATGAGGGGATGATGTTGGACATTACGACGTTGCAGGTTCTGGTGGTCGTGTTTTTCGCTACGCTGATTCGATCGACGTTTGGGTTTGGAGAGGCCCTGATCGCGGTTCCGCTGCTGGCGCTGATTCTTCCTATCGGGATCGCGGCTCCCGTGGCGGTGCTGCTCTCGATTACCGTTGCCACGGTGGTGGTGGTGCAGGACTGGCGGAAGATCCATGTGCGCAGCACGGGCTGGCTGCTGGCCTCGACGTTTGGGGGAATTCCGCTGGGCATTGCGCTGTTGACGAGCAGCCATCAGCGCGTCGTCAAAGCTGTTCTGGCGATGGTGATTATGGCTTTCTCGGGATACTTTCTGATGGGCAGGAGGCCTCCTGAACTGCGGGAAGATAGCCGTCCATGGCTTTTGGGGTGTGGCTTTTTCGCAGGGGTGCTGGGGGGCGCTTATGGCATGAATGGGCCTCCCCTGGTGATGTATGGGGCGATGCGGCGGTGGTCTCCACAGCATTTTCGGGCGACGTTGCAGGGATACTTT
>DHWW01000251.1:0-22665 GCA_002413385.1 Granulicella sp. UBA5172 | reverse complement strand
AGAGCGGCGAATCATCGGCTGCGTGGAGACGCGTTTCTGAAGTATGTTCACTTCGGGCTGGTGTGCGTTGGAACGGTGCTGTTGATCCAGGCGATTCGCAGCAAGTAGGGTATGGGGAATTGCGAATGAGAGCGACGTGTGCGGGTGGTTCTGTAATCGCCTAGATCGGAGACAGTCGAGCGACCGGTGCGATAGGCTGGGTGGTCGTTGGCGATGTGTGGGCGAAGTGGAGTTGGCAATGAAGATTGTGGTGGCGGTGAAGCAGGTTCCGGAGCGCGATGCGGTGGTGCGCGTGGCTGCGGATGGGCGCAGCGTCGATGAGCGCGACGTGGCGTGGACGATGAATGAGCCGGATGCGTATGCGCTGGAAGAGGCGCTGCAGCTGAAGGAGCGCGCGGGTGCTGCAGGTTTGGGTGACGGCGAGGTGGTGGTGCTGTGCGCGGGGCCGGAGCGGGTGCAGAGTACGCTGCGCGAGGCGCTGGCAAAAGGCGCGGANNGATTCGCTGGACGTGGCGCGGCTGCTGGCGGAGGCGGTGAAGGCTGAGAATGCGGACCTGGTGCTGACGGGGTTGCAGTCGGATGATTTGGGCGCGGGGCAGACGGGCGTGGTGATGGCGGAGTTGCTGGGAGTTCCTCATGCGACGCTGGTGCTGCAGGTGGAGCTGCTGGGTGATGGGAGCGGGACGCCGACGATCAGGGTCAAGCGCGAGCTCGAAGACGGATGGATGCAGCAGGTGGAGATGCCGCTGCCAGCGCTGCTGACGATCCAGTCTGGCGGCAACCGGCTGCGCTATGCGACCCTGATGGGCATCAAGCGGGCGCGGCAGAAGGAGATGCGCGAGGTCCCGGCGGCAGCTGCTGCGAAGCGCGTGGATGAGGTGGTGAAGGTGTCGCCGCCGGCGAGGGTGAAGCGGACGGAGATGCTGACGGGGTCGGCCGATGAGATTGCTGCGACGCTGGTGGAGCGGCTGCGGTTTGAGGTGAAGGTGCTATGAGGTGCTGCGCGCACGGGTGCTGCGCGCACGGCGGGAGTGGCTTTAGCGGACTGGTTTTAGGAGCGGAGGAGTGGATATGAGCAGCAATGTATTGGTGGTGTTGGAGGCCAAGGGTGCGGGTTGGCATCGGATGAGCTTTGAGGCGCTGGCTGCGGGACAGAAGCTGGCTGCGGATCTCGGGGTTGCGTGCTCGGCTGCGGTGGTGGGGGAGAGCGCTGCGATTGCTCCGCTGGCGGCAGAGTTGGCGACGAAGAAGCTGGCTGCGGTGTTCGCGGTGGGCGATGCGCTGCTCGCGCAGTACACGGCGGACGGATGGATTGCGGCGCTGGCGCAGTTGATTGCGGAGACGGAGCCGAAGTATGTGGTGTTTCCGCATACGTACCAGGTGAGGGATTTTGCGCCGGCGCTGGCGACGCGGATGGGCGAGGTGCTGATTGGCGATGTGACGGCGATCCTGGCTGCGGATGGGCCGGCTGCGGAGGCGCAGAGCGGCCCCATGTTTGTGCGGCAGTGGATGCAGGGGAAGTTGAACGCGGAGTATCGGCACGGTGATGCGAGCGGCGTGTGTTTTGTGTCGGTGCAGGCGGGAAGTTTTCGCGCGGACGCGGTCGAGGCTGGAGCGAGCGAGGTGAAGGCGTTTGCTCCGAAGCTGGAGGCTGGGGCGATTCGGACGAAGCCGGGTGAGGCGTTCCGTGAGGCGACGCAGACGGTGGATCTGTCGACGGCTCCGGTGATTGTGAGCGTGGGACGCGGCATTGGGGAGCAGGAGAATTTGAAGCTGGTGGAGGAGCTGGCGGCAGCGCTGGGCGGGGAGATTGCGGCTTCGCGACCGATCTGCGATGCGGGCTGGCTGCCGATGGAGCGGCAGGTGGGGAGCTCGGGGCAGACGGTTGCGCCAAAGCTGTATCTGGCGATTGGGATCTCTGGAGCGATTCAGCACCTGGTGGGGATGAAGGGCGCGAAGACCGTCATTGCGATCAACAAAGATGCGGATGCGCCGATCTTCGAGGTCGCGGATATTGGCGTCGTGGGAGATTTATTTGAGGTTGTTCCGGCTTTGACGAAGGCGATCCGGGCGCAGGGAACGGCTTGAGCGAGTCTTCTGCGGGCGAATCTGCGTCATACTAGAAGAGATCGGCGCAGTCGACCTTTCAACTGACCTGAATATTGACCAAACGAATTAAACGCGGCGCGTTCGAGCATTCGTATCCATTGTGGCTGCGAGCGCTGGCGTTTGCGTGCCTGCTGGTGGTGGTTGGGGCAAGCTCGGTGCAGGCGGTTCATATCCACGGCCAGTGGCTGCCGAAAAACGCGATACAGGCGGGGGCAGCGGCGGATGGATGGCAGTTGCCGGGTGGGGAAGACCACTGCCCGCTGTGCGTTGCGATGCACTCGGCGCTTCCGGTGCAATTGCATGTGGAGCCGGTGCGGCTGATGCTGGTGGATTGCAAGGCGGTGCAGGACGTTGATCGCGAGCCTGAATCGGTCTGGCATTTTGCGATGTTCAGCAGGCCTCCTCCTGTCGAGGCCNNTCTTCTCTACAGCGTTCAGCCGATGCGCGGAAACAGCGCTGACGGTGGACCGGTCGTTAGCCTTATCGGGCTTCGGCTTCTCGAGCCTCAACTGACAGGAGTTGTTCATGCAAAGTTTTTTTCTTCTACGACGAGCGGGGTTGATGCTGGCCTTGACGATCGCGTTTAGCGGTGGTGCGGCGTTCAGCCAGAGCATATCGGGTAGCGTGAATGGGATCGTGACCGATTCGTCCGGAGCGGTGATTCCGGGGGCGACGGTGGTTGTGTCCGATGGGGTCAGTGGGTACTCGAAGACGAACGTCGCGGACGCGGGTGGGCAGTTTCATTTCACCAATTTGCCGTTCCATACGTATAACGTGACGGTAACGGAGGCGGGATTTCAGTCGTTCAGCAAGAGCATTGCGGTGAGCACGGCGGTGCCTGTGGTGGTGACGGCGGTGCTGCAGGTGGCGATTTCGAATCAGACGGTGCTGGTGACCGCTCCGGTCGATCTGATGGACGTGGACTCGACTCCGCATACGGATATTGATCGCTCAATGATGGACCATCTGCCGCTGGAGAGCGCATCGTCAGAGCTTAGTTCGATTGTGACGCTGGCCTCGCCGGGCGTTTCGGCGGACTCGAATGGCCAGATGCATGGGTTGGGCGATCATGCGGAGAACTCGTTCAGCATTGACGGGCAGCCGATCACGGACCAGCAGAGCAAGGTGTTTTCAAACCAGGTTCCGGCGGCGGCGGTGCAGTCGCTGGAGGTGATCGATGGCGCGCCACCGGCGGAGTATGGCGATAAGACGAGCCTCGTGATCAAGGCGACGACGCGGTCGGGACAGGGCATCACGAAGCCGACGGGCAGCGTTACGCTCAGCTATGGCAGCTTCGGATCGAGCAACGTTGCGTTCGATATGGCGTATGGCGGAAAGAAATGGGGCAATTTCATCGCAGCGAATGGGATGCAGTCGGGGCGGTTTCTCGATGCGCCAGAGTTTTCGGTTTCGCATGACAAGGGTAACGAGGAAAACTTCTTCGATCGGGTTGACTTCCAACTGAGTCCGATGGGATCTCTGCACACGAATTTGCAGTACACGCGGTCATGGTTTCAGACGCCAAATAGTTATGACACGCAGTTTGGATTTGTTGCGAATGGGCTGACGACAGCGCGGATGGATCAGCGGTCACAGATCAAGACGATTGATGTGGCGCCGAGCTATACGCGGATGATTGGCACGACGACGGTATTCAACTTTGGGCCGTATGTGCGTCGTGATTCGTACGATTATTATCCGAGCAACCATGCGCTTAATGACNNCTGCGCGAGAACTTCCAGATCGGGCTGGTGGATCCAAGTCTGAATGCACCGCTGAGCCCGACGTATAGCTCAGTGCTTGCTCCGTACGATTTGACACGTGGCGGCCACGATTATGCGTATCACGGGCAGACGGACATCAAGCAGCTCGCGCTTTATGGCGAGGACCAGATCACGGCAGGCAACTGGCTGTTCAACGTCGGAATTCGTGGTGACTTTTACAACGGGCTGGCGATCCAGCGGCAGGCTGAACCTCGAGTGGGGATGTCGTACAACGTGAAGCCGACGGGAACGATACTGCGTGCGTCGTATGCACGGACGCAGGAGACGCCGTTCAATGAGAATCTTGTGCTGTCCAGCAAAGGCTGCCTGGATCCGGTGCTGAATGCGATCTTCTCGACGCTTGGGCCCTGCGTTCCGGCGGCGTTCAATCCGGGATTCCGCAATGAGTTTCACGTGGGCTTTGAGCAGGGAATTACGAAGCACTTTGTGCTGAACGCCGAGTACATCTGGAAGTACACGCACAACGGATACGACTTCAGCGTGCTCGGTGCAACGCCGATTACGTTTCCGATCGAGTGGCACAACTCGAAGATTCCGGGATTCGCGATCAGTGCAATACTCACACCCGTGAAGGGCTTTTCGGCACGGGTTACGATGTCCTCGGTTGCGGCTCGATTTTTCAATCCGCAGGTCGGTGGCGTGGGAGCGACGCCGGGTGCGGCGGGGGGATTTCCGTTCCGCATCGACCACGATGAGAACTTCAACCAGACCACGCATCTGGAGTATGCGATGCCGTTCCAGAAGAATCTCTACTTCTCGTTCAATTGGAAGTACGACAGCGGCATGGTCGCCGGGGCTGTGCCGTGTTACGGCATCACCGATCCGAACAGTGCGTGCGCGCCTTATTCCGAGATGGTCAACGGGGTGCCAACGATCGATCTGAGCAGCCTGACGCCGGACGAGGAGTTCCAGGCAGGGCTTACGTGCGACGGCGTGAAGGCGACGCAGACCGCGGGCTTTGCAACCTGCGATGCAGCTGGATTGACGTCGCAGCTGGTGAAGGTTCCAGCGCCGGGTACGCAGGATAACGACCATAATCCGCAGCGAATTCAGCCGCGCAATCTTTTCGATATGGCGCTGGGCGACGATGATGTCTTCCACTTCCATGAGAATCATTACCGGTTTGGCGCGCGGATCACGGCGATCAACGTGACGAACAAATATGCGATGTACAACTTTCTTTCAACCTTCTCGGGAACCCACTACGTGTCGCCGCGATCGGTGACGGCGGAGTTGTCGTTCCACTTCTAGGATGATTCGTTCTATGCAGCAGCGTCCGCCTCCCGTAGCATAGGCGAAGATGTTTTCCAGACTGCCGAAATCGACGCTGGTGCTGCTGGCGAGCACCTGCCGGTGCCGGTGGTGTCGGCGACGCGATCGCTGATTTCGGCGTTGCTGATTGTGTTGATCAGCTTGCTGCGCGGCAAGAGCCTGCGCGTGCCAGGGGCGAGAAGATGGTGGCGTCGGGGGCGCTCCTACTTCTCAAACACACCCTGAGTCGCCAGGCTCTGCTGCTTCAGCGCAACTCGCCTCAGAGCCATCCGATTCGTCCATCAGGGTGTGGACGCAGAAGTTGTGCAGAGACTTGCTTGGCCTTTCCGGCCCTCACCGCGATAGAATAATGGAGTCGTATGTTTATCGAAACCCAGCCCCCGCAGACACCTCTCCCGCTGACGCCAGCGCAGCGCCGCATGCCCGCTCGCCGTCGCCTGCTCGCCGCCACGCGTAAACTGCGCGAGCTTGGTTCGATTGCCTCTGCCGTCGCTGGAACGTCGCACCCTTACATGGCGCACATCATTCCGATGCGCCGCTGCAATCTGGCCTGCACCTACTGCAATGAATTCGATGACGTCTCCGATCCCGTCGACATCGAAGAGATGAAGCGTCGCATCAATCATCTCGGCCGGCTGGGTACGTCGGTGATCACGATCTCGGGCGGCGAGCCGTTGCTGCACCCTGAGCTTGACGAGGTGATCCGCCAGATTCGCAAGACCGGCGCTATCGCTGGCATGATCACTAACGGCTATCTGCTGATGCCGGAGCGCATCGAGCGGCTGAACAAAGCGGGCCTCGATCACATGCAGATCTCGATCGACAATGTGATGCCTGACGAAGTTTCGAAGAAGTCGCTGAAGGTGCTGGACGCCAAGCTGCGCATGCTGGCGGAGCACGCCGATTTCCATGTGAATATTAATTCCGTCGTAGGTGGCGGCATCGCCAACCCGGAGGATGCGCTCACCATCTCGAAGAGGGCATTGGGCCTGGGCTTCAGTTCGACGATTGGCATCATCCACGATGGAAGCGGCCAGTTGAAGCCGCTCGGTGAACGCGAGCGCACGGTGTGGGACGAGGTTCGACGCCTCACGCGCAGAAGTTATTCGCGCTTCAACGGATTCCAGGAGGCCATCGCCAATGGCTTGCCCAACGACTGGCGCTGCCGTGCAGGATCGCGCTACCTCTACGTCGACGAAAACGGGATTGTGTCCTATTGCTCGCAGCAGCGCGGGTATCCCGGCATACCTGTCGCGGAGTACACCACCGAGATCGTCAAGCGCGAGTTTCTCACGGAGAAATCCTGCGCTCCCAATTGCACGATCAGTTGTGTGCATCAGGTCAGCTACATCGACCACTGGCGCGCTCCGCAGATCACCACAGTGACGCCGGGCGGTGCGGGGCATGGTGCCGACGCGGATCTGGTACAAATCCTGTAAAGCTTCTGATGGCGGGTGGGTTGTAGTGGCGCCCTGTTTCGAACGGCGCCGTGCCTTCAGGGAGGATCGCAGGGCATAATAGGACGTATCTTCTGCGACGCAAGAATTGGTGAAATTCCTATGGCAGATGCTTTAACGGCTCCGATTCAGCGGCCGCGACATATCCCCAGCCTCGACGGCGTGCGTGCCTTGTCCGTAATGATGGTGATTGCTTTACACACACTGCAGCGGCTTAGTCTCAGCCGGCACGTGCCCGAGTTCTACTATGTGCTTGGTAATGGCTCAATGGGCGTGTTCATTTTTTTTGTCATCTCCGGCTATCTGATTACTACGCTGCTGCTGCGCGAGCGAGAGAAGACCAACACGATTAGCCTGAAAAGCTTTTATGTGCGACGGGCTTTCCGCATTCTGCCGCCCCTCTATCTGTATATCCTGTTCTTGTGCGTTCTCTGGGGCACGGGGCATCTGCATGGAATGAATCGCCTGGAGTTGATCACAGCGCTCACCTTTACAAGAAACTATGTTCCCCACGTAGGCCTGTGGGCGTTGGAGCATCTCTGGTCTCTGTGCATCGAAGAACAGTTCTATCTCTTTTGGCCCGCAGTACTGGTTCTCTGCGTCGTTCGCCACAAGGGCGCTGAGGGACGCAGTATTGCGACGCGCATCGCGATCGCTGTGATTGTAGTGGAGCCGTTCATTCGAGTATTCTCGTTTCGCTTCCTGCCCAGCTTTCACAACCCTGGGGCATTTCATATGCAAGCCGATGGTCTGATGTTTGGAGCTCTAGGCGCTCTGCAGCAAGGCCATGTGACATTCGAGAAACTCTATACGCGGGCTACACGATGGCCTTGGCTCATGCCGGTTCTCCTCTTCTTCGTCTCCGGCGTTCTGGGGGGGCGATTTCAGAACTACTGGAACATGCCTATCGGAATGACGATCAATGGATTTCTGATCCTTATGTGGCTGCTGTGGCTGGTACGCAATCCGGCAAGCATCTCTGGCCGAATATTTAACCAGCAGGCGATTGCCTGGGTCGGGCGGCTCTCCTATTCGCTTTATATCTGGCAGACCTTTTTCCTTCACCACCGCAACACTGAAGTCTTCGGCCACGATGGCTGGTGGAACACCTTCCCTACCAGTTGGATCTGCATTCTGGCTGTCGCCATGCTCTCGTACTACGGCGTGGAGCGNNAGCGTAGACGGCGTGTACGTCAAGGCAAGGTAACGCCGATGCTGCGAGAGGAGATATGTTGCCAGAGCATTGCCATCGGAACGGCTTGGCCAGCCCGGGGGCAGACTGGCCGCGCCGGGGATGTCGGCGAGGTCGATGTTGCGCGCTTTGAAGTCCAGCAGAAACGGATAGTCGACGGTGGCGATGGTCCCGTCAGGGCCTGCTGGAATGGCGCGCTCCATCGCTGCATAAGATTCCACTGTGGACTTGGGCTCGATACGNNGAGTTGAAGCCGATATACATCGCGAGGCAAACGCACAGGACGGCACTGAGCCACTCCAGCGATCGGGTGCGCACGGAAGGTGCAAGATTGGCTCTGCGTGACGCGGCGACGTAGAGCAGAAGGATTGCTGAGAGGATCGCCGGATAGTTGTAGCGCCGCACGGAGTCTCCGCCGGTCGCGATGCCGACCAGGATCGACGCACCCAGCGCAGCAGCGGTCAGTGCAGCGAGTACGCGGGTTCGCTCATCGCGCTCGCACCAGAACCACTCCGCGATGAGAACGCCCAGCAGCGGCACGTTAAATAGCATGACCTTGACGATGATCTTCAGCGAGTTGCCGGACGATGGAGGAGGGAAGAGTCCGTAGGCGCTGTATTGATAGCCCTTGCCCAGCAGCGGATAGAACCAGGTGCCGGAGGCTGCGTGGTTGGCGATCATCCAGGGCAAGAGCACCACCAGGCAGCCGAGCGAAGCAAACAGGATGGTTCGCAATCCCGCCTTAAGGCCACGGCGACGGGCGTGCAACAGACCGATGCACACGAAGAAGAGAACTCCGTGAGGGAGATACGTCGACTTAAAGGATGCGATGGTCGCGGCAGTGACACCGAGCAGAAGCGCTTGCAACATGGGACGCGACTCGAGCTCGTCGGCGTCCGCAGCAAGATAGACCAGCCCGCAGAAGAGAGCGTAGGGCAGGATCACAAAGGTCAGGTTGAACTGAAGCTGCGGTGTGAGCAGAAGGAAGAGTCCAAGCAATGCACGCTGCAGCGGCTTGAGGCGAAAGACTGCTCCGAGACCGGCGGCGACGAAGACAAGAAGCAGCAGGCCAAGTGCGCGGTCAGCCATCTGGACATCTTCGAGGGGGAGTTCGGCAAGCAGCAGCGACTGCAAAAAGTAGTTGCCGCCGAGCGAGGACATGATGCGGCGTTCGCTGAAGGGGTCGGCCGCGTATTGGTGCAGAGCGTCCATCTTTACCGGAGCGGCAAGATAAAAGTTGTAGTCGTCGCCTAGCTGATAGTAGGGCGTATGAACGCTTGCGCCAAAGCGGACGATGAACACAAGCGCGGCCAAGAACAAAACTGGACAGGTCCAGGGCGAAGCTGCACCAGGCTCAATGCGATCGTGTTCACGGAGTGATGAGGGCCGCAAAACGGGACGCATCAGGAGAAAGCCGAGTGCACCGATAACGACGAGTGCGATCCGTACTGGAGGACTGATCGCATGCAGCAAATTAAGGCAGCCACCGAGAAGAAGGACAACGCCAAAGCCAGTCACCGCGGCGAGCGCGAGCGATACCCTGCGCATTCGCCAAAGTCCCATCACGAGTGTGCCGTATCCTGTGACAGCGACGAAGATCATCGTGGTCCAGAATATAGCTTCCAGAAAGTGAAGCAGCGAGGTTGGCGTCATGGGTTCTATCAGGGTAGAACGTGTGTCTACAGGGGTCAATCAGATTGAATCTGCGATGCCTAGCGGTGTTCTTGCGGGCAGGGACGGTCACAGAGTAGTTTATTTGAAGGGTGATTTGCCGGTCAGGATGCAGGAATGATGCTCCCCTGGGCCATTCCGTCCTAAGGGTATTTGCCGGTGACTCCTGTAAACTCAGTCCAGTGCGCTTCATCCTGCCAACGCGAATTCCATTGACGCAGACGTTCGTCTTCGCCTCCTTGTTTTTCTGCGTGCAGCAATTCCAGCACACCAACCTCTTATTCAGTATGCTGTACTTCGCATTTCTGATTCTGACGGTGCTGGCGTTCAACTTTGCTGAGGGATTTACCCGGCTCACGGGCGCTTATATCTTCTGGTATTCCTTATTGATTGTCATCGTGGGTGTGACGTGGAAGGCTGTGGTCGGTGAACCAGCTGACTCCAATCTCTTTACCCCCGTGCTTGACATGTCACTTTACGTCGGCAGCATGTTGATGTTGCTGCTGGTGACTCTGTTGAACAAGAAGATGGATTTTCGTTATCTCGGAATCGGTGGTGGTTTCACTGGCTCCAAGTTGAATCACACGGGAGCAGGCCTGGGCTGTTTGCTCGTAGGCTATGGGATTATGCTCGCCGATGCACTCTATGGAAATGCTCCCGGCGGCATTGTAAGTGCTCTGATGCAGATGAATGTATTTCCACAGTTGGGCCTCATCCTCGCTACGATTGGTGCAATCCATGATAGTGGTGGGAGGCGCTCCACTAACATCATCAGTATCATTGGCCTTACTTACTTTAGTGTTATTGGCGTACTCTCGTTCTCCAAACAGGCCATGATATCTCCCATGGTGTGCTGGGTTATCGGAGCCTTTTACTCGCGGCTGAGGGTACGCTTTGTTCACGTCGCGGCACTCGTTCTGATGGTTGTCGGGAGCTTTGGTTTCGTTTCGCCGTTGTCAGCCTCGCGCGACCTCGCGGAAAATATGGACTACAGTCAGCGTTTCCAGCTAGTTAGGTATCTGATTACTCACTGGGACGTATTCCAGGCGCATATCAAGAATCAAGAGGAATATGAGAGTGAGACCGGAATGACTGAGTACTATAACAAGCCACAGGGATCGCTTCTAGAACGGCTAAGCATGATCTCGCCCGACGACATCATGATGGCTTACACCGCAAAGGGTCATTTTGAGGGCATCGATCCGGTCGTGAATTACTTCGAGAACATTCCCCCTCATTTCCTCGCACCTAACAAACAGATCAGGTACAGCGGCAATTATTACGCTCATGAGATCGGTTTCGGACTTGGTGCGGATGATTACAGCACGGGCATCTCGTTCAGTCCGGTTGCTGAGGCGTATCACTGCGAGGGTTGGGGAGGTATCTTCTGGCTGCTTCCGCTCCTCTGGATGATGCTCTTCTCCACAGCCGACTTCGTCGTTGGTGACCTGACCAAGTATCCGTGGGGCTTGATGGTGGTGGTCTGGTTCGCGCACTTAGCACCTGAGACACTGCTCGGAGGCATCATTTACTTCATGGGCATGGGCAATTTTGGAATGTTTTTTGCAATTATCGTGGTAACGAGAATCGCTCCGATTATTGGAGCTCTGTTCAGCGGAAGGACCGTTTCTCCACCCACTCGGTCAATTCGCTCTGCACGTCCCATGCTGGTACGTCCGCAAGTATAAAGTTCGGACGTTCCACCTTTCGCATGGATTGCAGCAAATGCACAGCCACTAAATCAGACCATAAGGCCGACCACGCGGAACTTTGGAACATTGTTTAATTGGCTACTTATCAAACTAATGATGGGTAACCTGCGATGAGTGCGTCTCGATAGCACCTTGTAGGCATAATCATCTTGGCACTTACAGCCCGCGATGATCGGAATCGTAGTCATCCTCGCCGTTTTGATTGCACCTCATCTGCAATACAAAATTGGGGCGGCACGATCCTTAGGTTCATGTTTATAGCTGTCGCCATAACGAGTGCCATGGGTATCCTGGACCGGCGTATGGCGGCGACCTTGTTTCGGTGCGCTTTCCGTGGTCGATGGCTGCGGGAGCTGAGCGGACGGAGCGCCATCTGGGTCAGTGCGAACGGGCGCGACTGTGAATGGCTGCGCTACAATGAAAGCTACTGCCCACCCATGAGAACCCTGAACCACACCCATGAATAAACTGATCTTTGGCAATCTCGTGCACCGGCCGTTGCGCTCGGTGATCAGCGCTTTCGCAGTTGCGATCGAGGTCATCATGATCCTCTCGGTTGTGGCTATCTTCTACGGTGTACTGAACGGCAGTCGCACGCAGACCACCGGCATCGGTGGGGACATGATTGTGCATCCTGGCGCAGCTTCCTCCATGATGATGACTGGTTCGGCGTCTGCCGACGTCCGGATCGCCAAGGTGCTCGACGCGCTTCCCCACGTGCAGGTCGCGGCTCCAGTCAATATCAAATTCACGGCAGGCGCTACGGTCGAGAATATCTTCGGCATCGATTTCACAACCTACAATGCTCTGCGGCCCTTTGTCTTCCTCAGTGGAGGCCCCTTCAAGAACACCTACGACCTGATCGTCGACGATCTCGAGGCGAAGTCCGGCAAGGGGCTCAAGGTCGGCGATACGGTGAAGGTGCTCAGCCACAACTTCACTGTCTGCGGCATCGTCGAACATGGCAAGGGAGCGCGAAAATACATCTCCCTGGAAACAATGGACGCCCTCGAAAACAACCCGGGCAAGGCTTCCATGTTTTACGTCCGGACCGAGAACCAGCCAAAATATGAAGAAGCCGTGCGCAATGAAATCCTTGCCACCGACGGTCTTCAGGACTGGAGCGTCCAGACCATTCAGGAGTTTCTGTCTACCCTGACACCCGACCGCCTGCCAGGTTTCAATATTGCGCTCAACGTTGTCATCAGCATCGCGACCATCATTGGCTTCCTTGTGATCTTTCAGTCCATGTACACAGCCGTGATGGAGCGTACGCGAGAGATCGGCATCCTCAAGTCCATGGGGGCGGGACGTCTGGCAATTGTCTCGGTGGTGCTGCGCGAGACGATGCTGCTGGCCGTTGTGGGTACGACGCTGGGCGTATCCTCGACCTATCTGCTGCGTCACGTTTTACGTGCCCGCTTCCCGACGCTCAGTTTCGAGGTCACGCCGGTGTGGGTCTTCAATGCAATCGCCATTGCCCTTTGCGGAGCGCTTCTGGGGGCGCTCTATCCCGCGCTCAAGGCTGCTCGCAAGGATCCAATCGACGCACTATCCTACGAATAGCGAGATGCTTCCGTTGCATGAGGGCGCCCGCTATCGATAGTAGCTATCGCCTTTGATGACCCTGTGGTCATTCGCGGAGACGGTTCGTTTTTGGATGAACCTGCGGCGCTCATTTAACATATACTTCGTGTCACATACGCGTTACGGCGCTACGTAAGCAAGTTGCGAAAGGAGCAGGGCACAACGTCATGCCAAAGATCTACAGGAGCCTGACCATTCTTTTTGCGATATGGCTTCTGGTGTGGCTGTGGTTGTCCTGGCCGGCGATGCAGGACGACGCCTTCATTCATCTTCGTTATGCCGTAAATCTGCTACAGCACCACATGATCTCGTACGACGGAGTCCATCCCGACTACGGAACGTCCAGCCTGCTCTACGTATGGTTGCTGGCTGGATTGCGGACCTTCTTCACGCCGCCCGTGCTGCCGCGGGCAGTGTCCTCTTTCTTCCACGTGGTGCTCTTTGGCGGATTGGTTATTGCCTTCGCACGCACGCTGCGTTCGGCGCCGAGGATAGCCCTGGCCTTTGCTCTGCTGTTGCTGGCGCTGCTGGCAGCGCCGATGGCGGTGCGCTGGCTGGATGATGGGATGGAGACCTCGCTTACGCTTTGCCTGGTTTCCCTGCTGGCCTTTTCCATCTCGCGTCTTGGACATAGCGAGCGTGTGAGTAACCGCTCTGTCCTCTGGCTGTTTGCGCTCGGACTCATCGCTACCCTGACGCGCGTGGAGTACTTGCTGATGCTCGGCGTTGCCAGCCTGACGCTCTTTCTTACGCGTTTGTCGCTCCCGGTGGAGGAGGCAGCAAAGCGCAGCTCTTCTGCGTGCCTCCGTCTTGCTGCGCGTTGCGCCGCTCCATTGCTGGGGAGCGTTCTCGCCGCGGCCATCATCTATTTCACGATGCACTCGGTAGTGCCGGACACGGCTGTAGCGAAAGCCGGTGGCTCGGGTGCGTGGTTTGCTACGTTGGTTGTTGTCCTGATGGTGCTTGCCAGTTCGATGTCGATTGGTGCACTGCTTGTGTTGTTCTGGTTGCTCACCGTAGCCGCTGTGATTGCGTACAAGCGCCGCATCTCGTTGCCCATCCTCGTCGCGAACAGCCTGTTCGCGATTACCGTCACGCTGGCAGCGCTGCGCGGTCAACAGATGCAGGGAGTTCGCTACTTAATATGGACACTGCTCTTTCCTGTCCTCTGGAATACGCTTGAGCTGCGGTGGAGCGTCTCCGTGCCAGCACGCTCGACGGCACGTTTGCTGCGCTTTGCCACCTATGGCCTGGCTGGTCTGTTCATCGTGCTGCTGCCGATCGAATCCATGATGTTGTACAAGGAGTTCCGTGCGCGCTCATTGAGCCTTGCAGAGTTTCGCGCGCAACATCTTGAACGACTCAGCTCGATGAAGGTGGTTGCATTCGATATAGGCTACATCGGATATTTCTCGGGGTCGCCGCTGTGCGACATGGCCGGCCTGGTCAACGGACGTGCTCGCGCGCTGCTCCCATTCCATGAGCGAGTCAAACTGTGTGCCGCCGAAGATCCCCAGTACGCCTTCGTCAGTGGCTCCAACCTGGGTGAACTCAACAACAGTCTCAATCTGAAAGGCTGGTCGATCTGTTCGGTCTATGACCTTGCGAATCTGCGCGCCTCCGACCTGCACTATCTGATCGCTTCGCCGGCAGCGACTGCCGAGGTCTGTGCTGCGGCAGGGCATGCGCCCGAGCCCCTCGAACCGGTACTGCATCCATCCCCTGCCCCCTAGTTGATTTGTGACAGCGGTCGCGTTGTCTCATAATGTAGATTCACACCGAGCAGATCTGAAGAACCTCTGAGCGTGAAACATCGCGCCTGGGGTTGGCTGCATCTCAGGGACCACAGGCCCTCCAATCGTTCCACTTGTTTCGAGCGAACCTCTTCCATGTCTGATGTTTCTGCCAACTCGGCTGCCAATGCGGTCATTCCCTCGGGGCCGCTGCATGCCTCGCCGATGCTGCATCCTCATGTCTCCCGTATGACCATCGCGCGCGTTCTGTCGCTGACGATGCTCGTTGTCTCGGCGCTTTTTTTTGCAATCCATTTTCTTCATCTCAACGCCGATTTTCCGAACCACTCGCCCTGGGTTGACTGGTCGAAGTACACCGACGAAGGCTGGTACGGCGACGCCGCCATTCGCCACTACGTCAGCGGGCATTGGTACTGGAAGGGTGACTTCAACCCTGCCGTCGCGCTGCCCATATGGCCTCTGATCGAGCTGGTTGTCTTCAAGTTCACCGGCGTCTCGCCTGTCGTTGCGCGCGCGCTTACGCTGGTGGTGTTTGGTTTCACACTCGTAACGCTGTACTTGCTCATCCGGCGTCACACTCGTCCTCGCTCCAGCAAGTCCGGCCAATCGCTCGCCGCGGCAATCGCCGTGTTCTTGCTGTGCACGAGTCCGCTTCTCTACGTCTTTGAACGCATGGCGATCCTCGAGCCACTGCTGATTGCACTGACAACTCTTGCCCTGCTGACTGCATCGACCATGCACCCGATCCGGTGGCGCGGCGGCAGGGCTCGCAGTATCTGGCAGGCACTCCTGCTGATGATCCTGCTACCTGCCATGGTGCTCACCAAGACCACGGCCATCTGTCTCTTCCCGGCAATCGTGTACATGCTTTGGGCGCGCGCCGGATACCGCATCCGCCCAGCGCTGCGACTTGCGTTGCCTCCGATTCTTGGCGGCACTGCATTGTGGTGCGGATACTTTTTCCTCTTCGTCCGACCGCACTATCTTCAGGACTACCAGTATCTCTTCTCCGCCAACGCGTATACGGGCATTGAGCTCGAACCGGCCGCGAAGGTTATTCTCAACACGCTCACCGATGGCGCATGGATGGGCACGCTCATCTATAGCGCCTTCTTCCTTGTGCTCGCGCTCGCGCTCTTCTGGCGTCCTCGTCTGCTTGCGAATCCACTCGTCGCGTCGCTGCTGCTTTGGATCGCTGGATACTTCGCATTCCTTGCGTATCACAACAATTTGCAGCCGAGGTACTACCTCGTCGTCGCCGTGCCAATCACAGCTGTTGTTGCGTTGGGCCTCGACAGTTTTCGCCGGGCGCACGGCCGCACGGCGACGATCATTGCGTCGACGCTTGCAGCCGTCGTGGTACTCGCGATCGCAGTCCCGGATGCCGTGCAGCAGATCGACTACATTCTCCATCCCACGTATGAGTTCGAAGCTGCGGCGCATGGAATCAAGCGCATCGTGCTTGCCGACAAGACGCACTCGCATCTGATCCTCTCCATCTCCGGCTCCGATCTGACGCTGATGACGGGCCTTCCCTCCATCGACGACGACTTCGGGACCCTCGATCTTGATCGGCGCGTCAAACAGTATCGGCCCGGTTGGTATGCCGCGTGGAACGACGTCGAAGATGACAAGGCTGACGCTCTCACGCCGCTCTATCACCTGGAGCGGGTCGCGGCATTCCCGGCCTACGACGACCCTGACCGCGATCTGCTGATCCTCTACCGTCTCGATTCCGTCACGGTGCCTCCATCTTCGTTGCGACACAGAGCGAGGCGCCGTATTCCCAAGCCTCTGCGGACCAAGGTCGGGCAGCAGCCCAGTAGCGACCAGTTGCAGCACTGATAACTCCGTCTTCGGCTAGAGGATTGCGAACTTCACATCGATCAGCAGCCTGTCCGCTTGGACACATCCTACCCGCCATCATGCGTTAGGATCGTAGGTACAGTTTGTATTGGTCATTTTTGAGTTAATTTTCGAATGACTTTCTGCCATTCTCCCTCGTCTTATCTCGAATAGGTAATTGCGAACGTGATCCTTTACGGGCGGTACTGAATGTCAAAGCTGTGGTGGGTTCTCGTGCCGTGTTGCATGGCCGCCCCAATCTATTGTTTTGCCGCATCTGGCGCTGACACTGTTCGTGCGGCAGTTGCCGTGCAGCGTCGCGCGTCAACGGATGGGCCGGCAAATCTCGGCATCCTCAGCGGCAGCGTCTCCGATCCCTCGGGTGCGAGAATCGCGCACGCTGACATCCATATTCAGAGCAATTCCGTCGATCGCGACACTACAACCGACGACACGGGCCGATTCAGCCTTCCGCTCCCTCCCGGAAGCTACGAAGTCACCATCACGGCGGAAGGCTTCAAGACCTACACGACGAACGTTACGCTCACCGAGCGAGCCAGCTCTGCCCACATCGAAGCCAGGCTGGCCATCGATGCGAAGGCGGAGGAGATCACCGTTCCCTCCGACGAGCGGGACAGTACCGCAGCCGGCGACAACAAGAGTGCACTCATCTTCAAGGGTGACGATCTCAAGACGTTTTCCGACGACGACAGCGTCTTTCAGCAGGAGATTGAGGCCCTTGCCGGGGGCAATGGCGTCAAGCCGCCCGAGATTCTGGTGGACGGATTCTCCGGCGGACGCTTCCCTCCGAAGAACACCATTCGCGAGATCCGCATCAACCGCAATCCCTACTCCGCGCAATACGATCAGCTGGGCTTCGGACGCATTGAGGTCTTTACCAAGCCGGGCACCGACAAGCTGCACGGCAACTTCAGCAGTTCCGGCACGGACAACGTCTTCAANNTGAGTGGCTCCCTCAACAAGAGGACTTCCTTCTTCGTCGCAGGAACGTATAACGATGTGCAGAACAATGCCATCGTGGATGCGATTGACCCGACTTTGCTGACCCCGCTCGCCGAGGCCGTCGCTGCTCCGAAGCGCATGCAAACCTACAGCGGCCGCCTCGACCGCCAGCTGAGTAAAACGAACACCTTCACCGGTCGCTATGAGCACAACAGCAACGTGTTGAACAATAGCGGTGTTGGCTTGCTCGTGCTGCCGTCCGAGGGTGTTGATAGCAATACCACCACCCAGACCCTGCAACTTACGGACACGCAGGTCATCGGCACGAAGATCATCTCCGAGGCGCACTTCCAGTACGTGCGCACGCGTCAGCAGCAAAGCCCCGTGAGCACTGCGGCGACCATCATCGTCCAGGGCGTCTTCGATGGCGGCGGCAGTGCCGCGCAGGCGCTCACCGATAACCAGGATCGCTACGAGTTTCAGGAACTCCTCACCATTGCGCACAAATCGCACTACCTGCGACTCGGCGGTCGCTACCGCCTGCTCCGCGACGCGAACGTGACTACAGCCAACTACAACGGCCAGTTCGTTTTCCCCGATCTCGCTGCATACAAGCTCGCTCTCAGCGGTGAGACTCCCGCACAAATCTTCGCCAACGGCGGAGGTACCACGCAGTACAGCCTCACCGGTGGAGTTCCCCGCGCCACGGTGCTCACCGGCGATCTCGGCGTCTTTGCCGAAGACGAATGGAAGATTCGCAAGAGCTTCACCCTCGACCTCGGCTTCCGGGCGGAGAGCCAATCGGGCGTCCCCGATCACTTCGATCCAGCGCCGCGCGTGGGGTTTGCGTGGGTCGTTGGACAGAAGCCGAAGAAGCCGCCGATCGTCACGCTGCGCGGCGGCGGCGGCATCTTCTACGACCGCTTCCTGTCCGGTAATATCCTCACCGCAATCCGGCAGCAAAGTGGCACGCAGCAGACCGCCTACTTCGTCACCAATCCCGCCTTCTATGAGCAGTACCTCAACACGCCACCTCCGGTTTCGAACCTCAGTTCGACCCCTCCCACCCTCTACAACATCGATCCGCATCTTCGCACCGAGTATGGCATCATCGCGGGTGTTACCGTAGAGCGCGCACTCGGCAAGATCGGCAGCATCAGTGCTAATTACTTCTGGACACGTGGCGACCACCAATACCTTTCGCGGAACATCAACGCGCCGCTGCCCGGTACCTATAACCCTGCCGACCCCGGCAGCGGCATTCGTCCCCTGGGAGGAACGCAGAACATCTACCAGTTCGGCTCGGGTGGCATCGCTGAGTCCCATGTGCTCTTCGTCAACTCACAGCTGAAGTTTGGTAAGCGGGTTTCGGGTTTCGCAGCGTACTTCTTCCAACGCGCCGACCAGGACGTATCCAACGCAAATACGTTCGCTTCCAACTCCTACAACCTGGCGCAGGATTATGGACGAGCAGCGCAGCCGTCCCAACAACTCTTTGCAGGCACCTCGGTGAAGCTCCCCCTGGGGATCGACAGCAACTTGTTCGGCTCTGCGCAGGCTGGCACGCCCTTCAACATCACGACGGGAACGGACCTCAACGGGGACACGATCTACAACGACCGCCCGTCCTTCGCCACCAATCCTACGGCGAATTCTGTGATCTACAAGACTTCCTACGGAACCTTCGACGCCAACCCCCAGACCGGCGAGAAGATCATTCCGATCAACTACGGCAACTCGCCCGGCTTTTTTTTTCTCGAGGCGGAGCTGGAGCGCACCTTCAAGTTTGGCCCCCGGCCGCCAGCCCCACCCGCCGCCGCTGGTGCCGCCGGTCCCAAGGTACCGGCCCCGCAGCCCGATCCGCCCTACAGCCTCAGCTTCTCCGTTGAAGCCGACAACATTCTGAACCACGTCAATCCGGGCACGCCGGTGGGAGTGCTAAGCTCCCCGTTTTTCGGCCAGTCGATTTCGCTGAACTCGCCATTTTCGCTGGGCGGCATCGGCACCTCGGCCAACCGAACCATCACCCTGCGCTGCAATTTCAGCTTTTAGGCTGACTCCGACGGCGGAAACCAGGGGTTAGTGTGGCGAAGTTGTTGACGTCAGCCGTAAATCTCGCATATTCTAGAGACTCGCGCAGTCTCGCGCCTGTACCTCCGTGTGCCCATACTTTGGGCGGCAACGAGGACATCGGGAGCCAGACATCGAGGTGAGTCTACCGGGGCAGGGCATTCTTCTTTTTTTGAAGGGCGCCGGCCGTCGAAGCACCCACTCCCCAGTCGCTTGCAGTTTGATCCAGCAGCTAGATTCAGCAGCTAGATCCGGACCCAAGGGCTCTGTGCGCTCAACCGCAACCCCCGGCTTTGGCCTGCGTGGACATCGTGTCCGCGCTCGTCCCGCCGCCTAACGCACGGCTGCAACTCTCTTCGCGCTTCAAGCCGAGCAGTCAGATCTACGAAGACGGCAGAACCAAGGAGTAACCCAGATGAACCTCAATCAGACGACAACGATCCCCAGCGGCAAAGACATTCAGCGCAAGTGGTTTGTGTTGGACGCCTCCGGCCAGACCCTCGGCCGCCTCGCCTCGCACGCCGCCAGCGTACTCGCGGGCAAGCTCAACCCGCTCTACACCCCCTATATCGATATGGGGGATCACGTCATCGTCATCAACGCCGAGAAGATCCACGTGACCGGCATGAAGGCAGAGAGCAAGCTCTATCGCCGCTATACCGGTTTCCCCGGCGGCCTGCGCGAGGAAGAGTACAGCAAGCTCCTCGCACGCCGTCCAGAGAAGATCCTCGAAGAGGCCATCAAGGGCATGCTGCCCAAGAGCAAGCTGGGCCGCCAGATGGCCACCAAGCTCAAGGTTTACAAGGGTGCCGAGCACCCACACCACGCTCAGCAGCCCACCGCGATGGAGTTGCACCGCTCCGGTACGCCGATGGAATTGCACCAGAAGCAAGAATTGCACCGGAAGCAAACGGCCTAAGAATTCAGCTCTTAGCCTCTAGCTAAAAGCCAGCAGCTGGACGCCAAAAGTCAGCAACGTACGCGGCACAAAATTTCAGGGGCTTCATGCCCTCGCACCAAGAGGATTTCAACATGGCAGATTTGATCCAATACTACGGAACCGGACGCCGCAAGAGCGCGATCGCACGCGTCTTCCTGCGCCCCGGCTCAGGCAAGTTCACCGTCAACGGCAAGCAGTTTGAGGAGTACTTCGTGACCCCGGCGCAGCGCGTCGCAGCGAAGCTTCCCCTCGGCATCGCCGACATCAACGAGACTTTCGACGTCCTGACCACGGTCAAGGGCGGCGGCGTCAACGGACAGGCCGATGCGGTCAAGCTCGGCATCGCCCGCGCGCTGATGGAGTTCAACATCGAGCTGCGCAAGACCCTCAAGGCCGGCGGCATGGTTACGCGTGATTCGCGTGGCAAGGAACGCAAGAAGTACGGCCAGAAGGGCGCTCGCGCTCGCTTCCAGTTCAGCAAGCGCTAGCGCTTGCGGTTNNGTACCATTCGCTTCACCCACCCGCATCGCGCGAGTGGCAGGAACTTAATCTCCCTTCGGGGATCTCAATCGCTTCACGTCGCAGCGCAAGCGATGCACGCACAAAGGAGCCTTTATGGCCAGCATTACGATGAAGGAATTGCTCGAAGCCGGTGTCCACTTCGGCCACCAGACCAAGCGCTGGAACCCCAAGATGAAGGAGTACATCTTCGGCGAGCGCAACGGAATCTACATCATCGACCTGCAGAAGACCCTCAAGTTGTTCAAAGAGGCGTCCAAGTTCGTCACCGACCTCACCGCGAGTGGCAAGCTTATCCTCTTCGTCGGCACCAAGCGCCAGGCGCAGGATGCGGTTGCAGAAGAGGCCAAGCGCGCGGGCATGCCCTACATCAACAGCCGCTGGCTCGGCGGCCTGCTCACCAACTGGGTTACCGTGCAGAAGTCGGTCAAGCGCCTCGCCGAGCTCGATGAGATGTCCACCGACGGCCGTTACGAGCTGCTCACCAAGAAGGAAGTCATCAAGCTGGAGCGCGAGCGCAAGAGCCTGTCGACCAACCTCTCGGGTATCAAGAACATGAAGCGTCTGCCGGACGCACTCTTCATCATCGACTCCAATAACGAGGCCATCGCGGTCGCCGAGGCTCGCAAGCTTGGCATCCCGGTCGTCGCTGTTGTCGATACCAACTGCGATCCCACGGTCGTCGACTACGTGATCCCCGGCAATGACGACGCTCTCCGCGCGATTCGCCTCTTCACCACCAAGATCGCTGACTCGGCCTTCGAGGGCACGCAGATGATCTCGGATAAGGCTTTTGCCAACGAGTTCGAAGAAGTTCGCCCGTTGGAGACCGAATCGCAGTTCCTCGGTGAGGAAGGTGACGAGGCCCTCGCTGAGGTCCACGAATCCGCCGGTGTCGCTGAAGCATCTGTTGAAGATGTGGCGGAGGACGAAACCATCGACCTCAATGCCGCTCTGGGCGGTGGTATCCGCAAGGCTCCTGCCGCAGCTGACTCTGAGCCCGAGGTTGAAGCCGCAGAAGTCAGCGCCTAGTCTTAGGCCGCCAGTGCACGGTATTTGCCGTGCCGTAATGGTCGAATCCTAGAATCATGGCGCGGGCCCAGGCCCGCGCCATTTTCGCAAATTCCGCATGCGCCCCAAGCGCTGCCCCTATCCAAGAAGGGAAATATGTCCACCACTGAAGCTGTGAAGATCGACGCCAAGCTCGTCAAGGAACTCCGCGAAAAGTCCGGCGCCCCCATGGGCGACTGCCTGAAGGCCCTGCAGGAGGCCAAGGGCGACATGGAAGAGGCCTTCGTTGTGCTGCGCAAGCGCGGCATGGCGTCGGCTGCCAAGAAGGCCAGTCGCTCCACCAACGAGGGCGCGGTCGGCACCTACATCCATGCCGGCGGCAAGATCGGCGTCCTGATCGAGCTCAACTGCGAGTCGGACTTCGTCGCCCGTACCGATGACTTCCAGGAGCTCCTCAAGGACATCGCCATGCACATCGCCGCAGTCGACCCGCGCTACGTTGGCAAGGACGAAGTCACCGAAGCCGACCTCGCTCGCGAGAAGGATATTTTCCGTTCGCAGGCCGCCGCCACGGGCAAGCCCGCCCCGGTCATCGAGAAGATCGTCGAAGGCAAGATGTCGAAGTTCTACGAGGAGGTCTGCCTCCTGGAGCAGCCCTTCATCAAGGAAGCCTCGCTGACGATTGCGCAGTTGATCGCGCAGAAGGTTGCAAAGCTCGGCGAGAACATCAGCGTGCGCCGCTTCGCGCGCTTCAAGATCGGCGAGCCCAACTTCACCGT
>DHWW01000268.1:8885-9042 GCA_002413385.1 Granulicella sp. UBA5172 | reverse complement strand
GCAGGCCTTCGTACTCGTCGACTTTGGAGGGGAAGGTTTTGAGGAAGGAGCGAATGCGGTCGTAGATGTCCAGCGGCGGTTCAAGTGCGATGCCGCCGACACGGATGTAGCTGCCCATCATGCGCTGGCCGCTGACGGCTTCGAAGATGCGGAGGAT
>DHWW01000268.1:6247-8848 GCA_002413385.1 Granulicella sp. UBA5172 | reverse complement strand
TCGTTGAAGAGGACGCGGAGGTACTGGGCGCGCTCGGGGATTTCGAGGTCGAGGAGCTTCTCAACAGCCAGGGCGTAGGCGAGGTTGTTGGTCATCGGGCAGAGATAGTCGATGCGGTCGGTGAGGGGAGTGACCTGGGCGTAGAACTTGGCCTCGCAGGTTTTCTCGATGCCGGTGTGGAGGTAGCCGATGTCAGGAGCGAGAGAGACGACGGTCTCGCCGTCGACTTCGAGGACAAGGCGGAGGACGCCGTGGGTGGACGGATGCTGGGGGCCCATGTTGAGGACCATGGTCTGGTCGGTGACGGGGTCGGAGCCGTGCGGCTTGTGGTGCGAGGTGGACTCCTCGACGACGTCTTCGACGCCGGGGATGAGGAGGTCTGAAGCCGAAGGGATGAGGTCTCCGGCGGAACGGAAGCCGGCGAGCGTGGCTCCGGTGGTGTCAACTTTTTTGGCGACACCGGGCTTCTCGATTTCTTTTACAAAAGCCATTAGCGATACCCCTCCACGGGATAGTCCTTGCGGAGAGGATGCCCTTCCCAGTTATCGGGCATCATGATGCGGGTGAGGCGGGGGTGGCCGGGGAAGTGGACGCCGAAGAGGTCGAAGATCTCGCGCTCGTAGAAGTTGGCCGCGGGCCAGACGGAGGTGATGGAGTCGATGCGCGGGGCGTCGCCGGAGATGCGGGCGATGATGCGGATGCGCTGCTTGAGCGAGTGGCTGAGGATGGAGTAGCTGATCTGGAAGCGCGGCTCGGTCGGGTACCAGTCGACGGCGGTGACGTCTTCGAAGAAGTTGTAGCCAGCGGCTTTGGCGGCCTGCATGGCGGCGACGATGGTCTCGGGAGCGACGGTGAGGGTGAGCTCCTTGCGGTCCCACTTGGCGTCGACGATGAGGTCGGCGAGGCCGAGAATTGCGGCGTGGTCGGCGAGGGCCTCGGTGACGGCGTCCTTGCCGAAGATAGCGGATGGTGTAGCGGGGTTGGTGATCGGGTCCATCGGGAGATGTTTCCTCCGGGGCTAAAGCCCCTTCTTTATATTGTCCCAAATGTCCGGGCTGAAGCCCGGACCTATCTCAGAAGCAAAAGCAAGTACAAGTGCAGAAGCAGATCCTCCGCTTCGCGAAGGATGACAAACTAAAAAGTTATAGATCAGCCCTGTCGTTGGACCAGTTGAGGATGCCCTTCTTCCAGACATAGAAGAGGCCGACGGCGACGAAGCCCATGTAAACGAGCATCTCCCAGAAGCCGAAGAGGCGAGAGCCGGTGATGGCGGGGAGGCGGCGATAGATGACCGCCCAGGGAAGGACGAAGACGGCTTCCACATCGAACAGGATGAAGAGCATGGCGACCATGTAGAACTTGACGGAGAAGCGGCCGCGCGCGTCGCCGACCGGGTCCATGCCGCATTCGTAGGCGCTGAGCTTGGTACGGGAGCGCTTGTGCTTGCCGAGGAAGAAGGAGGCGGCCACCATGAAGCCCGCCAGACCGACGGCTGCGAGGATCTGCAACACGAGCGGAAGGTACTGCCAGATGTAGGGATCGCTTGTCATGACTAGTCTTGAGTGTAGGAGTGAGGCGGTCAAGGGTCAAGGAGAGCAGTGGTTAGTGATTAGTGGTTAGTGGTTAGCGATTGGTGATTAGTGAGGGCTAGAGCAGGGAGCTGTACCAGGCGATGAGAGGGGTGCCGATGAGGGCGGCGAGGAGGCCTCCGATGGAGAGGAAGGTGCCGAGAGGGAGGCGGGTGAGGGCGTTGGCTCGGCCGCGGAGCATGAGAGTGAGGGCGTAGGCGGAGCAGAGGATGGTGCCGAGGAAGAGGGCGAGGACCGCCGGCCAGAAGCCGAGGAAGGCGGCGATCATGGCGATGAGTTTGACGTCGCCGAGGCCGAGGCCTTCGCGGTGGCGGAGTTGCTGGTAGAGCAGCCGGATGAGGAGGAGGATGCTGGCGGCGGCGACGATGGCGAGGAGGCGGCCAAAGACGAGGTGCTCGGGGCCGGTGAGGACGACGTTGCCGTGGTCGGTGACGTTGCCGGGGCTGGTGAGAGGGTTGTGGCCGTGGAGGAGGAGTTCGTCTTCGTGGGGACCGAGGAAGACGGCGCGGACGCAGAGGAGGACGAAGCCGAGGAGCGTGCCGGTGAGGGTGAAAGCGTCGGGGAGCTTGTGGGTTTGCCAGTCCATGACGACGAGGCCGATGAGGAGGAAGCCGAGGATCGCGAGGGAGACGGCGTCGAGGGTGCGGCCGGCGAGGGCGCTGGCCGCGATGCCTGGGGTGAAGAGAGCCAGCGCCGTGCTTGCGGCGAAGGCGAGCCATAGGCCAAAGGCTAGTTCCACTGCTGGATAGCGCCAGGAGATGGGCTGCTTGCAGTGGCGGCACTTGGCGCGGAGGAGAATCCAGCTTAGCAGCGGGATATTGTCGTACCAGCGGATCGGGGCGAGGCAGCGAGGGCAGTGCGAGCGGGGCTTGCTGATGCTTCGGTGGGCGGGCAGGCGCGAGATGCAGACGTTCAGGAAGCTGCCGAAGAGCAGGCCGAGGAGGAAGGCTGGCAGTTCGAAGGCGAGGGGGGAGAGCATCGGCGTCAAGTATAGCGTGAGTGCTGGCGGGCG
>DHWW01000268.1:0-6170 GCA_002413385.1 Granulicella sp. UBA5172 | reverse complement strand
CATGAATGGGGCACCCGGTTTGTTGGTGGTGCGGAAGGGGAAGCTAATGCGGGTGCGGTGTTGCGGCTACTGGCGGGCGAGGCGCTCGCGTTCGACGCCGTCGAGGGCAGTCCAGAGGGCGCGGGCGGCGCGCTCTCCGGAGGCAAGGGCGGCTTCGGCTGCGGAGGGGTCGAGGGCGATTTCCTTGTTGATGAGTTCGCGCCAGACCGAGGCGTGGGCTACGTCAGCGGTTTGGTGGAGGGTGAAGTAGCGGGCGGTTGCGGCGTCGGCGTTGTAGTGCGCGGCGAGACCCTCGGCCTTGGTGACGGCGATGGCCGGAACCTTGGACTCGTAGGCGTAGAGAGCGGCGAGCGCGGCCGCGGCGGTGGGCTCCTGCATGGCGGAGCGGAAGGTGGCGAGCATCGCGGTCATCTCGGGCTGGACGGTGTGCGACTCGACGTCGGAACGGGTGGCNNCGAAGTTCGGTGTCGGGCAGGCGGCTGTGGAGTGCACTGAGATAGGTGGGGAAAGCGGAGACGTGATGCCAGTATTCGGCGGCGTAGTGGCGGAGATCGTCGCGGGTGAGATCGCCGCGCGACCAGGCCTGGTAGAAGGGGTGGGTGAGCAGATTGTAGGGAGCGGTGCGCTCCTCAAAACGAGTCCAGAAGGCGGAGGTTGCGGCGTTGGTCATGGGAGAACTCTCTTTCGTGCCGGGCTGGCAGTGCGGTCAGTGTACCTGCTGCGGCTGTGAGTTGGTTGAGTGTCGCGTAGAGTGGGGCGATGGAGTTCTTACGTTGGGTGCAGGATCGTTTCTACCGGGTTGCTCCGCCGCTGGGTAGGGTGCTGCCGTCGGTTGGCGTGTTGCTGCTGTTGATGGCGGCGGGGTTTGGTGTGCACTCGTGGATGTCTACGCGAGGACGGGTGCGGTCGATGGCGACGATCACGGAGAATGTTTCGGGTTTCGCGAAGGAGGGTGGAGTTTTGTACGCGCCGCGGTTCCGGTTTCGCACCGCGGGCGGAGAGTTGGTGACGGTGCTGGCGTCGTCGGGGTCGGATGAGATTGAGTTTGCCTCCGGGGAGACGGTGCCGGTGCTGTATCGCGCGGGAGATCCGGAGGGCGCGGTGATTTCGACGGTGTGGAGGGTTTACTACGGAGCGATTGTGCTGGGGTTGTGGGGGGCGGCGCTGTTCGATCTGGGGTGGGCGATGCGGGTGATGCTGCGGAAGCGGTTGTCGGCCTAGAAGTCGATGTGGGTGCGGACGCTGAACATGGCGACGGGGCCGCGGGCCTGGTTGTAGCCGGGGTGGTCGATGAGCTGGACGTCGAAGGCGGTATAGAGGCCGCGCCAGTTGTGGGCGTTGTAGTAGGCCTCGAGAATGTCTTCGCGGGCGTAGCTGAGAGCTCCGTCGCCGATCAGGAAGCCGAGGCCGCCGAGGGCGAGGTATTGCTGGTGTTCGCGCTTGATGGCGTTGGAGACGAGGACAAGGCCGATTTTGTCGTTGGGACGGGGCTGGCCCCAGAAATGCAGGTGGTTTCCGGCGAGGTCGGGCGCCGAGTTCGAAGGTCTGGTCGACTTCGGTGTAGGCGAAGCTTTCGTGCTTGCCGTCGTTCCAGCCAACGCGTCCGAAGATGCGGAAGTCGGCGGGGAGTTCCTGCTCGAAGTTGAGGCCGGTGCCGTACTTGGTGGTGACCTGGATCGGGTGCGCGGTGATGTCGGGGACGGCGGAGGGATCGCCGTCGGCGCGGGCGGTGAGAGCGGTGAGGTTGGCGTCGCGGTAGTCTCCCATGTTGGCGTGGTTGAGGTAGCCGAGAAGGCGGACGGTGCCCTTGTGGCTGGGGTCGAAGAGGCGCGCGGGGAGCAGCGCGAAGGGGGTCTTGCGGAGTTCGAATTCGTAGTTTTCGCCGCGGGCTCGGTGGAGATTCCATTGGAGGTCGGTGCCGTTGGCGGCGGTGGGCATGAGGGCGAGGGCGTAGCGGGCGGACCAGAGCGCGCCGTCGATCTGGTCATCGTATTCGGCGACGATGGCGTAGGTGTAGCCGCGGGTGTCGGCGGCGTAGTCCCAGGCACCGTTGTTGTCGACGGTCCAGTTCATGAACTGGAGGTGGGAGTCGGAGCCGGGGTTGTTGATGTCGAGGACGTCGGGGAGGGTCATCTTTCCGGCGCGGAGGTCGATACGGCGTTCCGGCACGCGGTTGGCGAGGGAGAACTGGGTTCGCTGCGCGTCGACGAGCCTGGAGGTGAGGCCGAGGGTCTGGTGGAGTTCAGCGCGGGCGATGTAGGGCGTGGGGCCGAGAGTGGGATTGCGGACGACGTCGAGGTTGGTGAAGCCCGCGAGACCGAGAGCTTCGGAGACTCCGCGACCGCCGGAGGACTCGAGATCGAAGAGGACGTCGGTGTCGAAGCGAGGGTGCGGGTTGAGCTGGTAGCCGGTGTAGAGCGTGCCGAGGAGGGAGGGCTTGTACTCGCCGCGCGCGAGGAGAGAGTTGGTGCCGGAGTAGGGCGAGTGGAAGCCGGGGTGGGCCTGGAAGATGATGTTGGCCTGGCCGGAGAGGATGTAGCGGGTTGAATTGGGGTGCGGAAACATGGTGAGTTGCGCGGAGGGAGCGTCCGGGGTGGCCTGCTGCGGGGACGCTTGAGCGAGCGCGCCCCAGGCAGAGAGTGGCAGGCAGGCGAGGAGCGCGGTGATGAGAGGTTTGCGGAAGATGAGCATGGAGAAACTTTGATTGTTGAGGGAGAAGAAGAATGGAGTATGAATTTTGGTCTGTCTAAGATAGTATACCCCAGTAGGGTATAGGAGACAATCATGGAGCTGGACCGGGAACGGATCAAGTTGGTGAATCGCGCGAAGCGTATCCACGGGCAGATGGAAAGAGTGGAGCGGAGCCTGAGCGAGGAGAACGATTGCAGCAATATTTTGATGCTGCTGGCGGCGGTGCGGGGCGGGATCGATGGATTGATGGCGGAGGTGATGGAGGATCACATACGGCTGCATATGATTGGGCCGAATGCGAAGGCGCTGACTCCGGAGCTGGGGGAAGAACTGATCGACCTGGTGCGGGCCTACATGAAATAGGAGCGCACCAGGGGATCGGNNGTTACCTGCTCCTTGCGCCAACGACGACGATGCCGATGCCGCCGACAAGGGCGATGGCGCTGAGGATCGGGGGGATGGGGACGGTGCTCGTCTGCTTGTGCGAGACCTGCAGCGGGCCGAGATCCACATCTTTCTTTTCGTGGGTGAAGCTGAAGCCGCCGACGGCAAAACCGATGATGCCGACGACGATCAGGACGAGGCCAATGATGGTTGCAGGTTTCATATTGTGAAGATTCTCCAGAGGATAATTGTGCTCATTTGCTTGAGATGCAGATTTGCACACAGGCGAGGTCTGGGGCGATTGACTTGCGGAGGGAGTGCGGCGTAGTTTGAGTTTCAACACGGGAAAGGAGGATGGTCCAAACCTATGAAAATTGATTGTTCGAGTTGTACAAACCAACGTGAGGTGACTGAGGCTTAGAGCATCCGTTGCTCTAGACCTGAGAGCAGAAAGACATGCGGCGGAACAGCGAGTTCCTGCTATCTTTCGGTCTCCGAGGCCCATCCAGAGAACGGATGCCTCAAGTCAATCCCACCAGATCACCGCATAACGGCTCGTCCTTCGGGGCGGGCCGTTTGTGTCCTTGGGGTTGGCGTAGGATTAAGGCATGGACGAGTTAGTGATTGCGGGACGGACGTTTGCTTCGAGGCTGATTGTCGGGACGGGGAAGTACAAGGACGGCGCGGAGACGAAGGCTGCGATTGAGGCTTCAGGCGCGGAGCTGGTGACGGTCGCGGTGCGGCGCGTGGAGCTGGACCGGAGCAAGGAGTCGCTGCTGGATTTCATCGATGCGAAGAAGTATTTTCTGCTGCCGAATACGGCGGGATGTTTTACGGCGGACGAGGCGATCCGTGCGGCTCGGCTGGGGCGCGAGGTGGGGCTTTCGGACTGGGTGAAGATTGAGGTGATCGGCGATACGGCGACGCTGTATCCGGATGTTCAAGCGACGGTTGAGGCGACGCGGGTGCTGGTGAAGGAAGGGTTTACGGTGCTTCCGTACACCACAGATGACATTGTGTTTGCGAAGCGGCTGATCGATGTGGGAGCGGCGGCGGTGATGCCGCTGGGGGCTCCGATCGGGACCGGGCTGGGCATTGCGAACAGCTATACGCTGCGCATGATGCGGGAGCTGATTACCGAGGTTCCGCTGATCGTGGACGCGGGCCTGGGGACGGCAAGCGATGTGGCGCTGGCGATGGAGATGGGGTTCGATGGCGTGCTGCTGAATTCGGCGATGGCGGCTTCGAAGCAGCCGGTGCTGATGGCTTCGGCGATGAAGAAGGGTGTGGAGGCCGGGCGCGAGGCGTTTCTGGCGGGACGGATGGGGAAGAAGCTGTATGCGACGGCTAGCTCGCCGTTGGAGGGGATTTTGCGGAAGCCTAGTCGAGGGTGTACATGGCGAGGCCGCTGAGGAGTTTGGGGTAGAAGTCGGTGGAGTTTCTGGGGCATGACTTCGAGGTTGAGGGAGATGTCGCGCATCTGGTCGAGGGTTACTGGCTTGATGAGGAAGGCTACGTCGGCGTTGCCGCAGCCTACCTGGGCGAGGGCCTCGGAGGCTTCGCGGAGATAGCGGACGTGGGAGCCGGCGCGGACGGTGTCTTCGCTGAGGCCGAGGAGCTTTTCGAGGACGACTTTGTGGAGCTGCGTGACGTCGAGCTGCTGCTGGCGGGGGGAGAGGCCGGCGAGTAGCGGTGCGACGGCTTCGGGCTTGGGTGTGAGGAGAAAATCTCCTTCGCGTGTGGCGGCGATGAAGGCTACGCCGGGGGTGTCGTTGAGGCGCTGGAGGAGGGAGTCGGCTCCGGGGTAGTGGCCGCTGAGGGTGGGGGCGATCTCGGTGACGGTGAAGTAGGCAGAGGCCTTGGCTGCGAACTCGCGGCCGCTGAAGCCGATGAGGCCGAAGGCGACGCGGTGGGTGGGGAGGATGGTGATGCCGGGGGCGTCCATGTTGACGAAGGTCATCATCATGGCTTGTTCCGGGAAGGCGGGGGCGGGGAGGGTCGTCGCCGCGGAGCCAGGGCTAAAGCCCGGTTCTGAGGGAGTCTGTGACAGGGGGCTGAAGCCCCCTTCTAATCCGGTTTTGGTGTTGGGGTCGAGGCCTAGTTCGGCGGCGCGCTGGTGCATGTAGGTGGTGGAGGTTTCGTAGCGGTGATGGCCGTCGGCGATGATGAGCTTCTTGTCGGCCATGGTGTCGAGGACCTTCTGGATGAGAGCGGGGTCGGTGAGCTTCCAGAGGCGGTGGAGGACGTCGTACTCGTCGGTGATCTGGAGGTCAGGAGTGCGTGGTTTGCCGTCGGCGGTATCGAAGAGCAGATGCTCGGCGGTGAACGTCGGGTCGGAGTAGAGCATGTAGATCTGCTCGCAGTAGGCGCGGGTGGCCTGGAAGAGGGCGAGGCGGTCGGACTTGTGCTTGGGAAAGGTCTGCTCGTGGCGGTAGACGACGTGGTCGGCGTAGTCGTAGAGCTGGCCGAGGGCGATGAAGCCACGGCGTTCGCGCACTTCCTCGGTTCCCGGGACCTTGTAGGTCTGGGAGTAGCCGTAGAGGGCTGGCTCGGACTCTTCCTTGAGGATGCCTTCGGCGCGCCAGTCGTTGAGGGTGGCGGCGGCGCGGGTGTAGACGTTTTCGGCGTCGGTGTCGGTGGGCTTGTGGCGGCCGAGGATGACGCGGATGAGGTTGTAGGGGCTGGCGTCGTAGTAGCTGTCCTGCATGGCAGGGGTGATCTTGTCGTAGGGCTGGGTGACGACGTCGGTCATGTTGACGCGGGTTGGATCGTAACGGAGAGCGCGGAAGGGGTACAGACATGCCATGCGTCTATTGTACGGTCCTACGGTCTTGCGGTCCTGCGGTCCTGCGGTCCTGCGATCCTGCGCGGACGGCGGGAGGCTTCGCGTGGTGATGGCTAGCCGCCGACTATGGCTCCCAAGATGATGAGGGGTTCGCGGGCGGTGAGGATGGGGCGGCGCTCGTGGGTGGTGTGGTTGCGGATGGGGGCATGGGTTTCGGAGTGGGTGCTGGAGGAAAGGCAAGAACGGGAGACAGCAGGTTCTTCGCTGCGCTCAGAATGACAGATAGAAAGGCAAGTGCAACTGCAGATCC
>DHWW01000152.1:6863-7184 GCA_002413385.1 Granulicella sp. UBA5172 | reverse complement strand
CGCAGCGCCGCCGACGCCTCCTGGTTCAACGACTGCTGCAGCTTCCCATACTGCTCAAACAACTGATGCACTCGCGACACCAGTTGCTCCGTCGCCGCACTTGTTGGCAACTCTGCAGTCGACGTCTTCACCGTCGCAACGAAGAACCCGTCGTCGTCATTAATCTCGCTCGCCCGCGCGCGTTCCACGCCTTCGACGAGCACCTTGATATTGCCGTCCGGCATACGTACCGATTGCACGATGTTGCCAATCACACCAACGGTATAAATATCCTCGGCAGTCGGCTCATCCACGGATGCGTCGTGCTGCGTTGCAAGGAAG
>DHWW01000152.1:0-6844 GCA_002413385.1 Granulicella sp. UBA5172 | reverse complement strand
GATTCACGTCCGACTACAAAGGGCGCCATCATGTGCGGGAAGATGACCATCTCGCGGATGGGCATCATGGGGAGTTTGCGCTGAGCGCCGTTGAGGATGTCGCGTTCGTCGTTTGTCATAGGCCTCCCGATTAGACGTTGCTCGCGCAGGAACGATGCGTCTGCTCAGCTTGAACGAAATTGTACGCGCACCGAGGGCAGGGAATTGCACAGATCCCTCGCCATATTCAAGAGATCAAAGCGAAGCAAAACGGGCAGCCATATGGCTGCCCGTCCGTTGTTACCAAAGTTCGTGCTCGATCAGCCAGCTTTTTCCAGAACAACCGGGATCATGATCTCTCTCGACCGCACCATTTCTTCCGTGATCACCAGTTCTTTCACTTTTTTGTTCCCAGGCACGTGATACATCAAATCCAGCATCAACTCTTCCAGGATCATCCGCAGACCGCGCGCTCCAACCTTGCGTTGCAGGGCCTCCCGAGCAATCTCACGAGCTGCCTCGTCGGTCCACGTAACCTTCACGCCCTCATAGTCGAACAGCCGCGCATACTGCTTCAGAATTGCATTGCGCGGACGCGTGAGAATATCGATCAGCGCAGCCTCATCCAACTCATCCAGAATCCCAAGTACCGGCAACCGCCCCACAAACTCTGGAATCAGCCCATATTTCAGAAGGTCTTGCGGTTCTGCCTGGCGCAGCAACTCCGAGTCCCGCTGTGCGCGGATCGGCGTCACAATGTCGCCGTCCTTCGAGATCGCGTCGCCAATCGCCTTGAACCCCAGCGCCTTCTTGCCGATGCGCCGTCCAATCACCTTCTCCAGTCCGACAAACGCTCCGCCGCAGATGAACAAAATGTTCGTCGTATCGACGATCGTGAACTCCTGATGCGGATGCTTGCGTCCACCTTGCGGAGGAACGTTAGCAATCGTGCCCTCCAGCAGCTTCAGCAAGGCCTGTTGCACGCCCTCGCCCGACACATCGCGGGTAATCGACGGGTTCTCGTCCTTGCGCCCAATCTTGTCAATCTCGTCGATGTAAATAATCCCTTGCTGCGCCTTCGCCACGTCGCCATCCGCAGCCTGCAGCAGCTTCAGGATAATGTTCTCAACATCTTCGCCGACATACCCAGCCTCGGTCAGCGTCGTCGCGTCGACAATCGCAAACGGAACATCCAGCATCTTCGCCAGCGTCTGCGCCAGCAGCGTCTTGCCCGAACCCGTCGGTCCCACCAGCAGAATATTCGACTTCTGCATCTCCACATCGTTGCCGCGCACCTTGTTCATCTGGATGCGCTTGTAGTGGTTATAGACCGCCACCGCCAGCTTCTTCTTGGTCTGGTCCTGGCCGATCACGTACTCATCCAGAAACGCTTTCACCTCGGCCGGCTTCGGCAACTGCGCCGGCACCGCACCCGGTTGAGCTTCACCCTTGTCGTCCTCGAGAATCGAGTTGCACACAGCAACGCATTCATCGCAAATATAGGCGCGCGGATAATCTGACGGCGACGAAATGAGCTTGGCAACTGCGTCCTGCGACTTGTGGCAAAACGAGCAGCGGAGGGACTCTTCCGTGCCCCTCGAGGTCTTCATAGACAGGGTGGACTCCTTTGCCCCCGATGCGCAGGAATGCACGGGCGCGAGACAACATTTAGTTTACACCTGAGATCCCCGTCTCAGGGCATTTTGCAACACGACAAGATGCGCAACTCGATTCCCGGTATCGATCAGGATTCGCATCCTCCTGAAAAGGGAACTCAGCCAAAGTAAAAGTGCCCCACCGCCTCGCAATCCATCGCGAAACGATGAGGCCCTTCCCCTGTTTCGCCTATGTTGTGCGAGGACGATCGATGATGTCATCGATAATCCCATACTCCTTGGCCTGCGGTGCGGTCATAATAAAGTCCCGCTCTACATCCCGCTCGATACGGTCCAGCGGCTGCCCCGTACTTGCGCTCATCAACTTGTTTGTGAGCTCACGAATGCGCAGAATCTCGCGAGCGTGAATGTCGATGTCGGTAGCCTGTCCGCCCAGCCCGCCCATCGACGGCTGGTGGATCAGAATCCGCGAGTTAGGCAGCGTAAACCGCTTACCCTTCTTGCCCGCCATCAACAGGAACGCGCCCATCGACGCCGCCTGCCCAATGCAGAAGGTCACCACATCGTTCTTGATGTACTGCATCGTGTCATAGATCGCCAGGCCGGCGGAGATCGACCCACCCGGCGAGTTGATGTACAGCTGGATGTCCTTCTCTGGGTCTTCGCCCGAGAGAAACAGCATCTGCGCGATGATCAGATTGGCGACATTGTCATCAATCGGTGTGCCGAGAAAAATAATATTATCGCGCAGCAGACGGCTGTAAATATCGTAGGAGCGTTCGCCCCGGCTCGTCTGCTCGAGCACCATCGGTATAAGTCCCATAGCTCTCTTTCCTTTGCTTCTAGACCTGCGTGAGGTTAGGTGTGGACAGTGTGGAGGTGGATAGCGCCGATTCAGCCTTCAGCTTAGCCTGCCAGCTTGTCGAAAAGCACGGACCCCGTCTTTTCGCGGCGCATCTGCTCCCGAATCCGATCCATCGACCCGTCCTCTGCCAGCCGCTTGCGCAGCGCATCGAGCGGCTCGCGTGACTGAATCGAAAGCATCAGCAACTCGCGCTCCAGATCCTCGTCCGTCACCTCAATATGCTCGCGCTCAGCCACCTTGTCGAGGATCAACGACACCTTGACCTCGGTCACTGCCTGATCGCGCTGTGCCTCGCGCAGCCGGCCAAAGTCCAGCTGCCGCATCGCGTCCGAACTCATGCCCTGCTGTGCCAGCGCCCTCAAACCGCGCTCCAGCCGAGCATCCACCTGCTGCTGCACGAACGTCTCGGGAACAGGGAACTGATACTTCGCCACCAGCTCGTCGAGCATCTTGTCACGCGCCTGCGACTCCAGCGCTTCCTTCTTGCGGTTCGTCACGCGCTCGCGCAGCTTCGTCTCGAAGTCGTTCCAGTCCGAATACGGCCCCAGCTGCTTGGCGAACTCTTCATCGCGCTCCGGGAACGTCTTCTTCTTGATCGCCTTCACCGTCACGTCGTAGCTGACCGTCTGTCCTGCCAGCCGAGCATCGCCAAACTCCGCCGGGTACGCTGCCTCAAACGACAGCTCCTGCCCAACCTTCGCTCCGCGCAACGCGTCATTGAAGGCCTGCAGCGTGTTCTTGCCGCCGATCTCGATCAGCACATCCTCGCCCGTAATCGGCTGCGACTCGCTCTTGCTCTCCAGACCATCCTCGCCGACAACCTGCGCCAGCTCCTGCAGATGTCCGGTGAACCCGATCTCCGCCCAATCACCATCGGTGATCGCGCGATCCTCTTCGACAGGCTCCACGGTCGCATGGTGATCGAGCACGTTCGCCAGCTCGACATCGAACTCGCCCTCTTCCAGCTGCGCGTCCGGCCTCTCCACTTTCACGGAGTCATAACCGTCGATATTGATCTCCGGCAGCACCTCAAACGTGGCCTTGAACTTCAGCGGCGCGCCCTCAGCCAGCAGCAGCTCGCTGATCTGCGGCTGCGACACGGGCTGAATAGTCTGCTCCTGCAGCGCCTTGCGGAAGCGATCGCTCACCAGCGACTCAAGCACCTCCTGGCGAACCTCCTTCGCAAATCGCGACTTGATTAGCGACGGCGGAACCTTGCCCGCGCGGAAGCCCGGAATCCGGGCCAGCTTCGTATAGCGCTTGGTCACCTGCTGAAACGCCTTCGCAACATCTTCCACCGAGGCTTCCACCTCGATCGACCGCGTCAGCTCCGGATTCAGCGTCGGTGCAGCGTGATGATGATGCTCGTGGCCGTCATGGTCATGGCCGTCGTGGGAATGTTCCAGTGCGCCCTGCTCAGTGGTCGCAAGCGCTTCGTCTTGAACAGCATTAGAACTGTCGATAGTCGTATCCAGGGGTGTATCCAAGGGAGTCTCTGTGGGGGTCAAGTAGGTTGCCTTCCGAAGGTTTTGGCGGGGGTCTGATCTCAAGAACGCGACGTGCGTCCCGCGAACCAGCCATACAGTTCGCCAACCCTAAGAATACGAGTGTGGAGCGTGAGGGTCAAACCTCAGCTCCACTTCTTGTTCCAGCCCCATACTCTTGACGATTCCTCTCCGACAGTCGCCTACAGATTTGAGTCCGAAGATCCCATCAGCGAAATCTCAACCCGAACCTTCCACCGCAGCGTCTCCCCGGGTGCCAGCGTGACGATTCCTGCGTTCTCAGGCTTCCCCCACTCCGCTCCAAACGGGTCATCCAGATTCGTATTCGGCCCAATCGAGACCCATGGTTTATCCCCTGGCGAGATCACACGCATATTCGTAATGTTCGGCGTCAGCGGAATCATGCTCAGCATGTAGTTGTAGGCGGGGTCTCGTATCTCCGCCACGGGTCCACCGGCCACATCCGGAAGCAGATTGGTGTACGTCTCGCTCAGACCATTCAGCCCAAGCTTCGACCCCCCCTTTCGCGAGAGATCATTCGATGTTTCCCCCACATCGTCCATCTTGCCCGTCGGGTTCCCCGACCTGTGGTCAATCGCCATGATCGTCTTCGATGGAATCTTCAGGAGAGCATTGGATCGATCGCCGCTCGGAATCGCAAAGTAAGGGTGCCATCCAATCCCAAAGGGTGCTGGCTTCTGGCCGGTATTGGTCGCCGTGACCGTCAGATCCAGATCGTGAGAGGTCAACTGCGCCTGCACCGTGACTTCGATCGTCGATGGCCAGTGCCCCCCAAAGTCGCCAGCATGGAACGTCGCAACGACAGTTTGGCCATCGGGCAGTACATCGCTCTTTACGCTGTCGGCGCCCCGATTCAGCAGCAGGCCCTCGACCGACTCGTTGCTCTGCGCGTTCACTGCGGGGAAGGTCAGCCGCTGATTATTCCAGATCGTCTGCAGCACTCCAGCCGTACCGGTCGGCGTGCCCGAAAGATTCTGTGCCCACGGCACCAGAATCGCTCCGCCCATGCTCGCACTGGCCGATCCATTCGCATCCTCATCCAGGCCATTCATCAGTCCAGCCGCGCTGGCCAGCGCCGGAGACACCAGAAGCTGTACCTCTCCATGTCCGGGAATCATCGCCGTCAGCTGAAACACATTCATCCCACGGCCCGGCAGAAACGTTGCCGAGATCAACTCCGCTTCCTTGCCAATCGATGTCGCACTGCGGCTCAACCGTATCGGGTCCTGCCCCCCCGGTCCTGCCGGCAAAGCCTCGGCCACCGGTTGCGGGTTTACCCTCGTCTTGATCTTGTGCAGATTTCCGTGTCCTCGCTCGTAGGAGGCGAATACCAGTCCGGCGCACAGCAGCCCCACAATCGTTGGCGTAACCCATCCGCGTGTAGAAAAGTGCTGGCCGCCTCGCGTTGGCTTCCGTTGTCCTGCTTTTCGTTCTGCGAGGTTCATCTTGCTTCTATCTCCGGACCCTGTAGCTTGATCACAATGCCAACTTGCTTCTCAGCTGCGGCTGCAACCAGCAAAGACTGGCCTTATCGCGCGATACTACCCTCAGACCTATGCTGTCTCTTCTCCGTTTGGAGAGACGTCACCGGCGCTCAATTGGATGGCTCACCACATTTCGCCTGTTCTCAAAGTTATTATCGACCAACAAGAGTTAAACAAGAATATTCCCCTCAAAGAGGCTTCGTGCGTTCCCAGCAGTCGAGCACTATCCATCGCTTACACGTCCTCGAGCAGCTGCAGCACAGCGTGATCACCTGCACCCGCTGTTCCAGACTACGCGACTACTGCCACGCTATCGGCGAGACCCGCCGTAAATCCTATCGTGACCAGCAATACTGGGCAAGACCNNCCCTTCACCGGCGACGGCTCCGGAGACTTCATGTACCCCGTCCTCCACGAACTCGGCCTCGCCAGCAAACCCGTCGCCATCAGCCGCGACGACGGCCTCAAGCTCCGCAAGCTCTGGATCGGCTCCGTCGTCCGCTGCGCTCCTCCCGGCGACAAGCCCACCCCGCAGGAGGTTCGCAACTGCTCCACCCACCTCACTGCCGAGATCGCTGCACTCCCCAAAGTCCGCGTCGTCGTTTGCCTCGGCAAGATCGCCTGGGACGGCTACCTCGCCCATCTCCTCGAGCAGGGAATCATCGAGCGTCGTTCCGCCTTCACCTTCACCCACGGCGCCGAATACCTCCTCCCCAACGGCCTCACCCTGCTCGGCAGCTACCACCCCTCCCTCCGCAACACCAACACCGGCCGCCTCAATCGTCCTATGTTCGCGCACATCTTTCTCCGCGCCATGGAACTCATCGGAATCGCCTAAACCCCAACTGCAACAAGCTTTTCCATCCATTCATCCGATGTTTTCCGCCACCCTCTACTCCAGATTCCAACCACTTCCTGCAACCTCAAACACAACCCTTGAATCCTACTCACTGGAGAACGGAGGACATCTATGCGTAATAAGGATTTCTGGATTGCTCTTGGTGTGGGTGCTGCGATCGGCGGTATTGCCGCTCTGCTTTATGCCCCGCAGACTGGCACTGCAACTCGCAAGAAGCTGAAGCGTGGACTCGAAGATCTCGGCGAGACTCTCGAAGACGCTGGCGATTACCTCAAGGAACAAGCCGAGCGCCTCGGTAAAGAGGCTCAAAAGCTGATCGACGCCAGCAAGGATCAGTTCGACGATGCCATTGACGCCGCCACCGATGTGGTCAAGTCGGCCAACAAGGCCGCCAGGGCCGTTACCAAACTCGTCTAGAACGGGGCGTAGAGGATAGAAAAGGCCTCAAGCTCTCACAAACACAGCACGCCCCGGCAATCCAGCCGGGGCGTGCTGCTTTCTCTATCCTCTACACT
>DHWW01000307.1 GCA_002413385.1 Granulicella sp. UBA5172 | reverse complement strand
AAATATTCTATTCAAAGGACTGAGACGCAAAGGCATAGATATACTTGCCTAACCCAACTACAGCTTTGCTCCTAGTGTCACGAGGAGCTGCCTCAAATTGATGCACAGGACGCCAAAGTGGGAGCAGATGTCGGGAATCCTAATCCTCTGTGCATTTGGGAACTTAGCCGATGTGCGTCCAGCGCCAAACATTGATTTTAGATTTTCCCGATGTCCCCGTTAGGAGCGCTATGGAGTTTCACCTAGTTTATGCTGGCGATTCGCTAAAATCGGCTGGCAACAGTAACCGAAGAACACTGGAAAAACATGCCATAAGGCGTCATCTACACGAACAGATCAAGCGACTTTGGGAAACACATCCAGTGCTGAAAACTTATGCTGCTAAGACTGTCGAGATCGGTGGCAATGGTGAGCGGCTCGCCCCTCCAAAACCATTCTTAGATTATTTGGCCCATGGATATTCCAGAGCCGGGGTTGGGTTCATCCCACTAATGACCGAAGCAAATGGATTAGTGTGTCAGCTCGACATTCTAATGTTAAGGCCCGAAGGGCCGGGGCAAATAATGGACTCGGCTGGCGATATTGATAATCGAATTAAGACATTAATCGATGCTCTCCGAATGCCTGACAATGCCTCAGAAATGAGGAACAAAGAGGGAGATGACCCAGATCCAAATCCAATGTATTGCTTATTGCAAGACGATAAACTTATCACACGGCTTAGCGTGACAGCAGATCGCCTACTTTTTCCCGATTCGGAAAGTAAGCGCGAAGTGATGCTCATAATAAAAGTTCAGACAGCGCAGATAGACCCTTTTGGGTCTCCTTGGGAACTGCACCTATAGTTTTTATTTCTCTAGCCTGGACATCACGACATTGATGACATTTGCGGTTATGAAGCATACGAAGGCGGCTGCCAGAATGCCCAGAAGACTCCCCAGTCGAAGGAAAAGACGCTCATTTACCCCTCATACCTTCTTTGAAGCCTTTCCATCCTTCGGCTAGACCGTGGAATATATTTGGCCCGCTCGACATGAGCATGAAGAGGCAATAGAGCAGGAAGAGGCCAATACCGCCCAGAATTACTCCGCCTGCGATCTCGAGCATGGATCTCCTTCACATTCACATCGTGACCTATGGGTCACTCGAAGCCATGAGCATATATACCCGCTTTGTGGTGTGTCAAGTATATTTATACCGACGCAAAGTATTCCATCGAAATGACTTAGCATCCTTTGGGCTATTCGCTCTTGTTTCGTTTTTGAACCCTATTTCTATTATAGAAAGCAGGGGCTGTAACTATGCCAAGTTTTGAGAACTTTCATCTGGATTGCAATCAGTGGTTTACGAGGATTATTGGCGGGGCGACGGTGGCGAACAGGTACCATCGGAGAGATAGAGTTGAGGGTTGAAGGAGAGGGTATCGATGGCAAAGCCGATCATTGTGACGGGAGCTGCGGGGTTCATCGGGCGAAATACCGTTGCCGAATTGAATGCTCGCGGGGAAGACGAGTTGATCCTCGTTGACGAGCTGGGCAAGGACGAGAAGTGGAAGAATCTGGTGGGGCTGCGGTATGAGGATATTGTTTCGCCGGAGGAGTTTCTGGGGCTGATCGAAGACGGCGCGTTTGCGGATGCGCGGTCGGTGATCCACCTGGGGGCGTGCAGCGCGACGACCGAGAAGGATGCGGACTTTCTGCTGCGCAATAATTATCAATACACGCGGGTGCTGTGTAACTGGGCGCAGGCGAATGAGATTCGGTTTGTGTATGCGTCGAGTGCGGCGACGTATGGGAACGGCGCGGAGGGCTACGACGACTCGGATGAGAGGACGCCGATGTTGAAGCCGCTGAATATGTATGGGTATTCGAAGCACATGTTCGACCTGTGGGCGCTGAAGCAGGGCTTGTTTGAGAACATTGTCGGGCTGAAGTACTTCAATGTCTTTGGGCCGCATGAGGACCACAAGGGCGACATGCGGTCGGTGGTGTCGAAGAGCTATGAGCAGATCCGTGCGACGGGCGTGGTGAAGCTGTTCAAGAGCTATAAGCCGAAGTATAAGGACGGCGAACAGATGCGCGACTTCATCTCGGTGAAGGATGCGGTGGATGTGACGCTGCACTTTGCGCTGCAGGATGCTGGCGCTCCGGGCGGACTGCTGAACTGCGGAACGGGGAAGGCGCGGACGTGGGTGGACCTGGTGACGGCGGTGTTCCACGCGATGGGATTGACGCCGAAGATCGAGTTTATCGAGATGCCGCAGCAGTTGCAGGGGAAGTACCAGTACTTTACCGAAGCGAGTGAGACGAAACTGCGGGCGGCGGGATATTCGAAGCCGTTTACGAGTCTTGAAGAGGGCGTGCGCGAGTATGTCCAAGGGTATTATCTGCCGCGCGAGGTTTGAAGGCCGCGGTGAAACGAGTATGCTGGCGGAGCGATGCACAGAGCAAAAAGAACGAAGGCAATCTATCCGGGAACGTTTGATCCACTGACCAATGGGCATCTCGACCTGATTGCGCGGGGCGCGAAGATCGTGGATGAACTGGTGGTGGCGGTGCTGCGCAACTCGGAGAAGGGGAAGCCGCTGTTTACGGTGCTGGAGCGCGAGGAGATGCTGCGCGAGGCGACGGTGGGGATTGAGAATGTGTCGGTCACCACGTTTGACGGGCTGCTGGTGGACTTTGCGCGGGAGCAGGGAGCGAAGGCGGTGCTGCGCGGGATTCGTGCGGTCTCGGACTATGAGTACGAGCTGCAGATGGCGATGATGAATCGCAAGCTCGACCCGGAGCTGGAGACGCTGTTCATGATGCCCGGCGAAAAGTACACGTATGTGAGCTCGCGGCTGATCAAGGGAGTGTTTCACCTGGGCGGCGATGTGAGCTCGCTGGTGCCTCCGAATGTGGTGGAGAGGTTGAAGCGGAAGGTGCCGGGTAAGCACGCATGACCGGGCCGGCGGGCGAGCCGCGGATGAGCGTGCAGGAACAGTTTGGGCAGATCGATATTTATGTGTTCGACCAGATTCTGCGGGGGAATATTGCTCCGGGAATGCGGGTGCTGGACGCTGGGTGCGGGTATGGGCGGAACCTGGTGCATCTGCTGCGGGAGGGCTGCGAGGTCTTTGCGCTGGATGCGAGCGAGGAGGGCGTGGAGCATGTTCGGCAACTGGCGGCGATGCTGGCTCCGCAGCTTCCGGCAGAGAATTTTCGCGTGGGAGCGATCGAGCGGATGGAATTTCCGGATGGGTTTGCGGATGTGGTGATCTGCAACTCGGTGCTCCATTTTGCGCGGGACGAGCAGCATTTTCTGGCGATGGTGGAGG
>DHWW01000046.1:276-4889 GCA_002413385.1 Granulicella sp. UBA5172 | reverse complement strand
TAGGTCTGCATATCTCTCGTTTTGCTGAGGAGCTTACGCTCTACTCCACCGCCGAGTTTGGCTTTCTCGATCTCCCGGAGCAATTTTCCACGGGATCGAGCGCGATGCCACAGAAGAAGAATCCTGACCTGACTGAATTGATCCGTGGTAAATGCGGACGGCTCGCAGGAACCGTGGTGACCCTGAGCATGATCATGAAGGGGCTACCCCTCGCTTACAACAAAGACCTACAGGAAGGTCAGGAACCGCTGTTTGACGCTACCGACACGATCGCTGGCATCCTCAGTGTGTTGCCCGCCTTTACCCGGTCCCTTAAGTTCCGTCTTAACGTGATGGCCCAGGCCGCACAGACCGGTTACCTTAATGCGATGGCCGCCGCGACGTATCTAACCTATAAGGGAGTTCCCTTTCGCAAGGCCCACGAGATCATCGGCAATGTCGTACGTTTCGCTCTTGAACACAGCAAGGAACTCGATGCGCTTTCTCTGCAGGACTTGCAGATGTTTGCTCCAGAATTTGGAACAGACTTTCACGCTGCAATCTCACTGCAAGCGACCATCGACTGCCACGATGTGACTNNAGCGACCCTTGACTGCCACGATGTGACTGGGGGAACCGCAACTACACGCGTGCGAGAGTCGTTGGCAGATGCGATAGGTCGCGCAAAGCATAGGGCTGCCGCACGGCATACCTCTGCTGAGGAGGTGTTCAATGCCTGAACTCCGCGTCCACAAGGCACGCCTTCAAGATGCACGTAACGTCTTCGACCTGGTCAACTCCCTTTCTGGCGACGGCACACTGCTGCGCCGTAGCTACGCAGAGATATGCGAGAACATTCGTGACTTCACGGTTGTGGAGGAGCAGAACGGTAATTTTCTTGGCTGCGGCGCTCTACATCTATATGGCCCTCACCTTGCAGAGGTGCGCTCCATCGTCGTCAAGCCTGATGCTAAGGGCCTCGGTGCCGGTGGCCTCCTGCTTTCGGCTCTCGTAGAAGAAGCCGCAGAGCACGCTGTACTTTCAGTGTGTCTTTTCACGCGCATTCCTGAATTCTTTGAGCATTTCGGATTTCGGGTCGCTGAGCGCGATGCGATGCCAGACAAGATCTACAAGGACTGCCAGACTTGCCCTCGTCTATATGCATGCGACGAAGTTGCAATGGTGCGTGGTCCATTGCCTAAGGTTGTCATGTTAGGACCGAGGACAATCCAGCGTCCCGAGTTAGTGACTCTCCAACTGAGTTCAACAGGGACGAACCGTTAGGATGATTCACCAGGCGTTCCAATAGCCGCCGCGTTCGGTCATGCTGATTTTGCGTTCAAACAGCTTACTCAAGCGTTGCTCTGTGAGCAGGTCTGACTTACTGCCATCGGCAACAATGCGTCCTTCGTGCATCATCACGATACGGTCGATCTCTGGCAGGATATCGGCGATGTGATGTGTAATGAGCAGAATCGCCACACCTTGTTGCGCAAGGACGCGCAGCATCTCGCGCAGGTCATGTTGCGCGCCCAGATCCAAGGCATTCGAGGGTTCGTCCAGCAGCAGCATTTGGACATTGCCACCCTCATCGTTCGTAGATGTTCCAGCCAGCGCCCGGCCAATCATGATGCGGCGCTGCTGACCTGCGGACATCTCTCCGACGGGGTGATTACGCAGCGCCTCCGCACCTACTAACTGCACGATCTCCTCGGCACGGGCGCGCATTTGTGACGTAACAGTGAGGTTTGGCCACAAGGTCGAACTAGAGAAAAAGCCGGTAAGAATTGCGTCAAAGCCTGTTGTCCAAAGAGTCTGCTTCCCTGGCAGTTCCGTCGCAACAACACCCATTCTGCGCTTGAGTTGAGTGAGATCCCAGCGCTCGCGACCCATGATGCGAACGTATGTCTCTGGGCGAACCAGTGGATAGACTTCGCAAGTAATCGTCTTCAATAATGTGGATTTGCCACATCCGTTTGGCCCGAGAATCGCAAGATGTTCCCGCTGATTAATCCGCAGGCTGAGATCGTGCAAAACGATATTGTTCCCGCGTGCAACGTGTACATGCTTCAGATCGACAATCGTCTCCATTAGCTCTTCGCTCCCCTGCGAACACGCAGGAATACACCAAAGATTCGGCGCCCTGCTTCAATTGATGCCTTGAGGTTCCCTGATACTTTCGATTCCCCGCCGATGCGGCGCTTGTAATCTACAGGAATTTCTAGAATTCGAAGACCAAGCTGAATCGCCTTCAACTGTATCTCGAGATTCCATCCAGACGTCATCTCGCTCATCACTGCGAGAGCGCAGAGGGAACCTCGTTCCGCTCTGCGTTCACCAGGATGAAGAATCGGATAGGAATGCTTTTCGTGCTTCACTCGTCTCCATTCGGATGCAGCGTGTGCGGTACGGATCTTGCCGCCAGACAGCGTGTCCAGTGCTCTGGATGAGTGTAGCCGCAGCCAGACGAAATGTGCATTGATACGCTATTCTTCTTCGAAACTGCGGTTCCACTTTGAGATAACTCGCGTTTCGCGCTCAAATCCAAGAACGCTGACACTTCCAGTGCTCAAACCGAAAAGTCTGCCTCCGACCGCGGGCAAACCAATCCACCTCGCAGCAAGAATACGCAGAATATGGGCATGAGCGAAGAGTGCAACAGCGCCACCGGAAGGTGCGGCAGCTAACGACCTCGCGATCATCGCATCTGCCCTTTCACCCACGTGTTCCACGGATTCGCCGCCGATGATTGGATCGGTCCAGACACTCCAATTTGGCCCGTGGATTTCGCGCATTTGCGGGGTAGTCTTACCCTCGCTTTCCCCATAGTTCCACTCCTGCAGATTGTCGTCGATGACCGCAACATCGCCATATCCGGCGATCTCGCACGTTGCGCGCGCTCTCTGCCTCGGGCTCACGAACACGGCTGAAAACTTCTTGCCCGTCAAATAATCACGCAACTCCAGGGCACGCTGCCGTCCGTGCTCGGTTAGGGGAATATCTGTCCAGCTTGTGTGCCGCCCATCCAGGCTCCACTCGGTTTCGCCATGTCGCACCAACCACAACTCGATCTCTCCCTCAGGCATCTTCACCCTCCCCTTGCCTTATCCTACAAGGATGGACTTCCAGCTCGTCTCTGAATACACACCCCAAGGTGACCAGCCGCGCGCGATCGCCGAACTGGTCTCGGGCATCCACGCAGGCGATAAAGACCAGGTATTGCTTGGCGTCACAGGCTCCGGCAAGACCTTCACTATGGCTAAGGTCATACAGGAACTCAACCGGCCAGCACTGATCCTGGCGCACAATAAGACCCTTGCGGCGCAACTCTACCACGAATTCAAGCAGTTCTTCCCCAACAATGCCGTCGAGTATTTCGTCTCCTACTACGACTACTACCAGCCCGAGGCCTACATACCAGCCGGTGACTTGTACATCGAGAAGGAGTCGACCATTAATGACGAGCTGGATAAGCTTCGCCTCTCTGCGACGCGAAGTCTCTTCGAGCGCAGGGACGCCATTATCGTCAGCTCAGTCTCCTGTATCTACGGCCTGGGTTCCCCTGAGGCCTACTATGGCATGCTGTTGCTGCTCGAAAAAGGCCAGAAGATTAAGCGCGAAGATATCACTCGTCGCCTCGTTGAGATCCTTTATGAGCGTAACGACGTTGACTTCCGTCGCGGAACATTTAGAGTGCGTGGGGATGTGATCGAGGTCTATCCGACCTATGACGAGAATGCCTTCCGCATTGAGCTATTCGGAGATGAGATCGATTCGCTCATGCAGATCGACCCACTATTTGGGACAGTCAAGCAGAAGTATTCACGACTACCAATCTACCCAAAGTCGCACTACGTAGTGCTGCCCGAGCGAAAGAATGCAGCCGTCAATAATATTCTTGCGGAACTGACCGACTGGGAAGCACAGCTCGAGAAGGAAGGCCGTCTTGTCGAGTCGCAGAGGATTCACCAGCGTACCCGGTTCGATCTCGAAATGATCAAGTCGGTTGGATTCTGTCACGGCATCGAGAATTATTCGCGCCACTTTTCCGGGCGCCTCCCTGGTGAGCCTCCACCGACGCTCCTAGATTATTTCCCTCGTGATTTCCTCGTGTTCATCGATGAGTCGCACGTCACCGTGCCCCAACTCCACGGCATGTGGCACGGCGACCGCTCGCGCAAGCAGAACCTGGTCGACTATGGCTTCCGCTTGCCATCGGCAATGGACAACCGTCCACTGCGGTTTGAGGAATTCGAGACACGCGTCGGTCAGACTATTTATGTTTCTGCTACGCCCGGACCCTTTGAACTCACCAAATCTGCCGGCGTTGTCGTCGAACAGATTATTCGCCCCACCGGACTTGTCGATCCGCAGGTAGAAATCCGTCCTGTCAAGGGTCAGATTGACGATCTTTTGGCAGAGATCCGCGACCGCGCAGCGAAGAATCAGCGCGTCCTGGTCACCACACTCACGAAGCGCATGGCCGAAGATCTCGCCAACTATTACACCGAGGTTGGTGTCCGCTGCCGCTATATGCACTCAGAGATTGAGACACTGGAGCGCATCCGGCTCCTTCGTGACTTGCGCAAGGGCGAGTATGACGTCCTCATAGGCATCAACCTGCTGCGCGAGGG
>DHWW01000046.1:0-193 GCA_002413385.1 Granulicella sp. UBA5172 | reverse complement strand
GTGCTCAAGGCCGACTATGCGGATCTCACGGAAGAAGATGCCATGATGCCCGAGTTTGACACCCAGGCCGACCTCGATAAACACATTGCCAACCTCGAGAGTGATATGCGAGAGGCCGCAAAGAAGTTTGAGTTTGAAAAGGCCGCCAAGCTTGCGCGCTATAGTCACTGTCTCTTATACACATCTGACGCTG
>DHWW01000259.1 GCA_002413385.1 Granulicella sp. UBA5172 | reverse complement strand
GAGGCGTTTCTTGCTCTGCTGGAGGCGGGGGGAGCGACGGTGGTGTGGGTCGAACTGCCGCCGATGGAGTCGGATGCGTACGATGCGAGGATTACGCTCATCAACCGGATTGACTATGCGGTGGTGAAGGCGTCGCGGCAGGCTGTCTGGTACAGCACGGCGGGGCTTGTGGGGGATGCGGGGGGCCGTTTCAATGCGTATGGCGAGGTTCATGGAACGATGGCGCGGCTGCGCAAGCAGGATGGGATTCATCTGTCGGACGATGGCGCGGTGCTGGTGGCGGCGAAGCTGCTGCCGTGGCTGGCGGCGCAGGAGGATTCGGCGCAGAAGGCAGAGGCGAAGCAGTGAGAAGCCGACGGGGTGCGCGGTAGACATAGAAAAGCCCTGCGGAAGGGTGCATCCTTCGCAGGGCTGATCGATGTGGGCTGCTTGTTAGTCGTGTCTGCGGCCGTTGTCATGTCTGCGGCCGTTATCGTGGCGATAGTTGCGCTCGTGTCCTCGGCCATCGCGCTCGTAGTTGCCGCGAAAGCCTCGGAAGTGGTCGTCTGGATCACGATATCTGCCGTGCTCGGGGAAGCGGCCGCGATAGCCGAAGCGTGGGTCAAAATCACGGTTGATAGGAGCATAGAAGCCGCGAGGGCCGCGGAACCAGGGACCGGCACCGAGGAAGACGCCGCCTTGAAACCACTGTGGCCCATAGTAGCCGTAGGGTGAGCAGTTGTAAGGTGCATAGTCAAAGTAGCCATAGGGGCAGACAGGAGCCGGGCCACCGATATGGACGCCGAAAGAGATCTGGGCGTCCGCCTTGAGGGTTGGGGTGAGCAGGAATGCGGCTGCTGCTGTGACGAGAAGAGTCTTGATTCCGCGCATAAAGTACCTCCGGTGAGTAAGAACCCTAATCATAACGAAACGTTGCAGACGTGACCTAAAAAGCCCCTATGCCATTGACGACATAGGGGCTTGATGGACTGGGTTCAGCGACGATTAATCGTGTGGGTGGCCGCCGTGGTTGTTGGCTGTAGCGTGGCCTTGGCCGTCGCGAGATTCATTGCCCTTGAATCTCCTTGCTGCGCCCTGGTGAGACGGAGCTTCGCCGCGTTGGGGCGCACGGCCCTTGTAGCCGTGCTGGGGATCGTAGCGGTTGTTCACGTTGCCATGGAAGTTGGAACGGCCGTGAAACCAGTGACCCGCACCGATGAAGACACCTCCGTTAAACCACTCCGGCCCGTAGTACCCATCGGGCACGCAGTTGTAGGGGGCGTAGTCGGTAGTAGCCGTATGGGCAGCTTGGCTCAGGGCCGAACTGGACGCCGATAGAAACCTGGGCGTGGGAAGGAGTTGCCGGCATGAGCAGGAAAACAGCTGCTGCGGCCGCGGCCATAAGACCGTACTTGATGCTGCGCATGGAAGAGTACCTCACAAGGTAGGAGTGCGCGGGGGGAGGGATTCGTTGCTATGGGAGGCGGGGAAATGCCCTGATGTGAGCCAATATAGCTCACTTAATCTGTGGGTTAGGAGCGCTTGCGCGGAGGGCCGCCGAAGCCGGGTGCTTTGGGCGTAAATTTGCGCTTTGGCGGGACGGGCTTCTTGAGTTGCGCGGCTTCGGGAAGGACTTTCTTGCGTTCTACCTTCTTGCCAGCCGCCGCGCGATTGAGGGCCTGGACTTCGCCGGGGAGGAGCTCGCGGAAGCCTCCGGGCGGGACGTCGAGGGTCAAGGCCCCGTAGCCGATGCGGCGGATTTTTTCTACGTGGTGGCCGATCTCTTCGAACATCTTGCGAAGCTGGCGGTTGCGGCCTTCGGTGAGGGTGACTTCGAACCAGGGGTTTTCGCCGCGGCGGACCTGCTCGATCTTGGCGGGTTGGGTGAGGACGCGGTCGCGGCGGCCAGTGCTGCGCGTGTCGGCGAGGCGGCCGCGGTCGATCATGATGCCGCGGCGGAGCTGGTCGATGGCTGCGTCGGTGGGGGCGCCGGAGACTTTGACGAGGTAGGTTTTGAGGACTCCGGTGGCGGCCTTGGAGAGCTTGTTGGCGAGGTCGCCGTCGTTGGTCATGAGGAGGAGGCCCTCGCTGAGGTAGTCGAGGCGGCCGACGGGGTAGAGGCGGGGGAGGGTGGAGTGTTCGCCGTAGGCCTGCCTTTGCTTGTCCTGGCCGAGGAGCTGCATGACGGTGGGGCGGTGCTCGGGGTCGTCCAGCGTGGTGACGTAGCCGCGGGGCTTGTTGACCATGAAGTACTTGGTGGGCTCGGGGCCGTGGAGGAGTTTGCCATCGACGCGGATGTGGTCGCGGGTGACGTCGGCGCGTGTGCCGAGCTCGGTGACGACCTGGCCGTTGACGATGACGCGGCCTTCGAGGATGATGGCCTCGGCTGCTCGGCGGCTGGCAATGCCGGCCTGGGCGAGGATCTTCTGGAGACGGTCGCCGCGGGGGGCGTCGGAGTCTTGTGGCTTGGGGGTGGGGGGCTTGCTCTTGGTGTTGGGCTTTCTGACTGCGGAACGGCTCATCGCGGTCGGGACGATCTGGTTGGGTGGCTAAACGTGCAGAAGCCTCTCTTAGTCTACGCGATGGGTCCTTTCGACAGTTTGCATGCCTGGGTTGCGACTTCTACCGATCCAAAGCATCGACTAGATATGAATCATTCGAAGCCAGCTACGATCAGCATCGTCCGACCTGCCGCATTTGAGTCAGCAACGCTACAGACCTCGGGATCGACGCGGCTGGCGGCCATTCCCGGGAAACAGCAGATTGCTTCGAGCCTATGGGCGGGGACGTTTCTGGTTGAGCCGGGAGCACGGACGGGAATTCACCACCATGGCGAACAGGAAACGGTCGTGTATGTGCTGGAGGGCGAGGCGCTGGTGCGATGGGGAGACAACGGCTCGCAGTCGGCAACGGTGCGAGAGGGCGACTTTCTGCATGTTCCGGCGTGGTTGGTTCACCAGGAGCTGAATCCGTCGGCGGAGACACCCTTTCGCTGGGTTGTGGTTCGGAGTTCGCGGGAGCCGATTGTTGTGAACCTGCCAGATGACGCCTGGGGCTGAGATGGCTTGCGACCGGAGTGGCCCGGGACCTTAGTCGCGGCGGCCGCCGGAGAAGAGCTGGGTGAGGGCGAGGAAGATGTTGATGCCGTCAAGGTAGATGCTCAGTGCGAGTTCGACGGGCGTTGCTCCGTCTCCGCCCTGGCGAATGCGCATGAAGTCTACGACGACGAGCACGCTGAAGATGGCCAGCGTGGCGTAGGAGTAGAAGTTCGGGCTGACGAAGTGGAAGAACATGCTGAGGACGCCGGCAAGCACCAGGACGAGGAGCGCGGCGAACGCATAGTTCTGCACGCGGCGATAGTCGAAGGTGAAGATCTGTGCGCCGATGCCGAGGCAGCCCATGCCTACTGCGGTGGTCAGTGCGGCATTGAAGACCGCATTGCTGTGGCCGGTGTGCAGCAGCATGTTGATCCAGGGGCTGATCTCAAAGCCCATGGCCAGCGCCAGCAGAAGGAAGAGGCTGAAGGAAAGCATTGGGTTGTTGCGTGTAGCGCGGATGGCGAAGATCAGCGCGAAGGTTGCGATGACACAGATCCAAAAGACTCCACCGGCGAAGGCCGGTGGAGCGAGGTAGACGCCTACCGCAGAGGTGAAGAAACCCAGCGACGCGATGACCAGCACCTGACTGAGCAGCGAGGAGGCGGTGCGGGATTGGGGCACGGCTCCGAAGCTGGTGCGGTTGCCGTTGCGACCGTCGATGATGATGGGATTATTGCGGTTATCCATAGAGCCTCTTGCACACGATCGTACGCTTATAAGACGCACGAACAACCCAAAAGGTTCGAGGTCCGTCCTGCGCGGACGGCGGGCGTTTGACCCGTGGTTAGTTGAGTGGCTCGTCTGGTTCGGGGGTTGCGACGGTGTTGGGCTCCTCGACGCTGGACGTGGGGTCGGCTTCGGGGTCTACGGGAGCTTCGGGAGCTTCGTTGAGCGGCTCGCCTGACTCTTCGGACTCTTCGGGACGGGGCTCGTGGGATTCCATCTGGATCTCCTCCTGAACGGCTTCGTTGAGTTCGCCGGCCATCTTTTCAAACTCTTCGATGCTGGGGAGCTCGTTGATGTCCTTGAGGCCGAAGCGGAGGAGGAAGTCCTTGGTGGTCTTGTAGAGGATGGGGCGGCCGATGACCTGCTTGCGGCCGGCGGTGGTGACGAGCTTGCGGGCGAGCAGCGAACCGAGGACGCCGGCGGAGTCGACGCCGCGGATTTCGGAGACCTCGGGGGCGGTGACGGGCTGCTTGTAGGCGACGACCGCGAGCGTTTCGAGGGCCTGCAGGGTGAGCTTTAGCGGTGGTTTGAGGCTCTTGACGAAGCCGCGGACGGCGTCGTGATACTCGGCTTTGGTGCCGAGGCGGAAGCCGCCGGCGACTTCGCGGATCTCGAGGCCGCGGTCGCCGTTGGCGTAGTCGGCGATGAGTTGGTCGAGGAGGGAGCGGAAGTAGTCGCGGAGCTTGCGCTCGCGGAGTTTGGTCTCGGCGGCAGCCTCGCGGGCGAACTTCTTGTCGTCGATGACGGGCTCGACCATTTCAGCTTCGGTGGTCGGAGCGGCTGGTTCGGCGGCTGGCTCGGATTCCGCCGCAGCCCAGGTCTCAGAAGCGAGACCTGGGGCACCCAGATCGGTGGGGGGCTCGGGTTCGAGGATTTCGGTGGGGTTGAGGGTTTCGGCGTTGAGGGCGTCTTCGTCTTCGCCGGACTCGTCGGCTGACGCTACGGCGTCCGTGGCGGACTCGTCTTCGAGGGCGAGCGACTGCTGTTGGGCTGCGAGGGTGTCGAGCTCGGCCTGGCCTTCTTCACCGAGCAAGCCGGTGAGTTGGGCGAGGGTGACGGGCTCTTCGGACGCGTAGATGACGGCTTCGATCTTGGCTTTAAGACTCATGGTTGCAGCGTTGAGTGTATCAACCTCAGGGCGGTGGTGGTGCGTTGGATGGTTTGGAGGATGGTCCTCATCGATCCGGACCTCTCTGGGCTTGTATGCCGGGGAGGGGGGCCCTCCCCTCCCCCCCATACTTTTCCGCCCAAAGTGTTCTATCCAGGGGAGTTCGTGGCGGACTTGTGGGCTTTTGGGTGGATCGTGTTGCATTCAGAGACATTACGGGCAAAATATTCAAGACATTGGGGTTAGGTGGTGCTTGTGGCGATCGGCGGTATTGGGTCGATGCGGTTGGATTGTCCCCTACTTCAATTGTAGCTAGTGGGTGGGNGTAACTATGCCAGGCTTTGAAAAGATTTATCGCCAGTGTTTATAGGGGTTTTGGAGGTTTTGGGGGNNCGGACGGTGGGGCTTCGCATAGGGCGGAGCCGGGCGATTAATGGGGTCCCCGGCGCGGAATCTCACGTTGGGCACGATTACGCTAGAATCGTGCTCACATGGCTGACAACAAACTCTTCTATGGTGACAATCTCGACATTCTTCGTAAGAAGATCAAAGACGAGACCATTGATCTTTGCTACATCGACCCGCCCTTCAATTCGAAGCGCAACTACAACCAGATTTACAACAACATCGGCAATGAGGATCGAGCTCAGGCCCAAGCATTCATGGACACATGGACTTGGGACGATTTGGCCATCGCTGGATTCTCCGAGATATTGGCGAACGACGATGGGCGTTTTCAATCGCAGTTAGTCGCGTTGATTCAGGGTCTCCACAAAGTTCTTGGCGAAGGGCCTCTGCTCGCTTACCTGATAAGCATGGCACTACGGGTCACTGAAATCCAAAGAGTTCTAAAAAATGAGGGGTCTTTCTACCTCCACTGCGATCCAACGTCGAGCCACTATCTGAAGCTCGTACTGGATGCGGTCTTCTGCTCTCAGGGCGGTGATTTTCAGAATGAGGTGATCTGGAACTATCAGACAGGTGGTGCTTCAAAGCAGCGATATGCCCGTAAGCACGATGTCATCCTCTTCTATACAAAGTCATCGAAGTTCACATTCAACTCTGACGAGATCAGGGAACCCAGAACTGAAAAGTCTCTGGCTCGCGCACAGAATCCAGCCGGGGCAAGGATTACCTTAGACGACGTGGACAAGCTGCCGACGGATGTCTTCCAGATTCCGGCGCTCAACCCGATGGCGATTGAGCGTCTTGGCTATCCCACCCAAAAACCGGAGGCCCTGCTAGAGAGGATCATACTAGCGTCAAGCAACGCGGGAGATGTAGTGCTAGATGCCTACTGCGGCTGTGGTACGACCGTAGTAGTCGCTCAAAAACTCGGGCGTCAATGGATAGGGATGGACATCACGTATCAGTCGATCTCCTTGATACTTAGAAGACTGGAAAAGGCTTTCGGGGCGGCTGTTAGTAACGCCGTCAAGACTGATGGCATCCCACGCGATATAAAATCGGCGGAAGCGCTCGCCCATAAAAAAGATGATCGCTTGCGCAAGGAATTTGAGAAGTGGGCTGTTCTCACCTATACAAACAATCGTGCAATCATTAACGAGAAAAAGGGAGCCGATGCGGGCATTGATGCCGTGGCCTACTTTATGACCGGGAAAAACGATAATGCGAAAATTATCTTTCAGGTCAAATCTGGAGGCGTGAAGCGTGGAGACATTGCCACCCTGCGCGGCGACATGGGCCGTGAGAACGCTGCTCTGGCAATCCTGATAACACTGGAAGAGCCAAGCCGCCCAATGGTCGCTGAAGCCAAGGCCGCAGGTCAGTACCGGCATGAAACGATGGGACGCAATTATGACCGGATAAGCATTGTGACAGTCAAAGAGATTGTGGAAGGTGGTAAACGCCTAGAAATCCCCATGAGTCTTGAGGTTGTGAAGGCGGCGCAAAGGGCGGCTGGCCCCGAACAACAGATGGATTTGCTCTAGTTGCCGGGGATGTGGGCGTAGGTGGTGGGCCAGTTGTTGAGGATTTTGTGGAGGACGGTGCTGCCGCAGAGGTAGGCGGACTCGAGGGCGAGGCGGCTGCCGATGTAGGGTTCGGTGATGGACTCGGCGGCGGCGTGGCCGGGGCGCTCTTCGGAGTAGTTGCTGGCGGTGCGGAGGACGAGGACGCGGTCGGTGTCGACGCGGTGCATGTTGCTGAGGCGCTCGATCGCGTTCATGAAGCCGGAGTCTTCCATCTCGGTGGTGGCGAAGGTGCCCTTGCCTTCGGTGTAGAGGCGGACCCAGTCGCGGGCGTATTGGGTCATGATGTGGCCGTGCCAGTAGTAGTCGCTGGCGAAGGTGTCGCCGATGAGGACGAAGGGCGGGCGGCGGGCGGCGGGGGGGGGGGTGAGAGCCGGCACGGAAGGCGGCTACTTTGGGGTCGTCGCCGAGGGGAAGGTCTTTGGTTTGCGCGTAGGCCCAGGCGGTGAGGCGGGGGTTGAGGGTGTAGAGGTTGGAGCGGGTCCAGGTGGTGGTGGGGACGGCGTTGGGGTCGGGGCGGGAGGCTCCGGAGGGGAAGATGCCGTAGGGCCAGTCGGCGGGGGCTTCGCGGGGGTCGATCTCGCGGGCTACGTCGTTGACGACGTAGTTGGCCCAGGCGGCGGAGCCGATGGAGGCGATCTGGGGGTCGACACCGGCGATGCCATTGATGAGGATGTAGGCGTGGGTGAGGTCGAAGCGAGGGTCGAGGCCGAGGGCCATGAGGGAGGCTGTGGAGTTGACGAGGGTGGTGCCGCTGACGATGCCGAGGATGGTGTGGTCGGGGTTGGTGCGGATGGGGCGGGCGGTGTTGTTGGGGCCGCCGGCTCCTCCGGGGAAGGGGAGGGTCTCGGTGAGGTGCTCGCGCTCGACCCAGAATTGGAATTCTCCGGGGGTGTCGCCGGTGTCGTTGCCGATCTCGAAGGTGGTGACGATGACGGCGCGGATGGGCCAGGGCTTTTGCGGGGTCTGCGCGTTCGCTGCGGAGGTCAGGAGGAGTGCGAAGACGGCGAGTGCGAAGACACGGAGGGTGTGGGTGCGCATGGGGAGCTCCTGAGGGCTGAGGCTATGGATGTGTCTAGGGTAACGCAGGGGCGGGTAGACTGGGAGCGTGCCGACTATTCTGAGATTTCGCGGCTTCAATATCGTGATTTATACGCAAGATCACGAGCCTGCCCACGTTCATGCGAAAGGGAGAGGCGTGGAAGCGACGTTTTTCCTGAACTGTTTCGGTGGGGTTGTTTCACTGCGAACAAGTGACGGAACAACCACCACCGAAGAAGCAACTTTATGTCGTTTCATCGGCAAAAACAGGGATATTCTATGTAAAGTATGGGAGGAAATGCATGGTGAGCCAGGAAGAGCATGATCTCGCTGCCGAGCGCGGCCGTTTGATTCGTGAGAACGGACGCTATATCGTAGCCGCGCAATATGATCCTGCAAGCCGGACGATGCAGGTGACGTTCAAGGCCGGGTTCACCATTTCGTTTTCTAAAGAACGCTGCCAAGTGACTGCAAATGCTTCCGATGAGGAGTTAAGTGAGGCAGAAATCAGTCCCGCTGGCTGGAGCGTAGATTTTCCCAAGATAGACGACGGGCTCACCGCAGAGGGACTTCTCGAAGGGCGATTTGGCAACGCTCAGTGGGAGCGAGAGTGGGCCGCAAAGCATCAGTCTGTAGCCGCTTAGCTCCAGTCGTCGCGGACGGCGGCCTGGTCGGCGAAGATTTGCTCGAAGTGGTCGGTTTTTTTGATGAGGATGTCGCCGAGTTGTTCGGACTGGCGAAGCAGGATGGCCTTGCAGCCGGACGAGTTCGAGCATGGCGAGGAAAGTGCAGATGAGGGCGCGCTCGGACTTTGAGTTTTGCAGCATCTTGCGCAGGCTTACGGGGCGGTCTTCCATCAGGAGGCGGCGCTTTACGAAGTCGATCATCTGCGCGACGGTGACGGATTCTTCGTCGATGGTGTGGACGGGGCGCTCGCGGAGGCGGGTGAGGATGTCCTGAAAGACGCGGACGAGGTCGACGGTGTCGGCATCGATTTCGCGGTCGGCGTCGGTGGAGTCGATGCCTTCGTCGTGCAGGAAGGCTTTGAGGCCGGGGTGGGTCCAGGTGGCTTCTTCGAGCATTTGCTTTTGCTGCAGCATCTGCGCGGCGGCTTTGAAGCGCGTCGTGTTCGAGGAGGCGCTCGACGAGCTCGCGGCGCGGGTCTTCAGAATCGCCCTCGGGGGAGAGCGGGTCGCGCGGGAGGAGGGTCTTGGACTTGATGTGGATGAGCAGCGAGGCGACGTAGATGAACTCGCCGGCGGCG
>DHWW01000117.1:215-4560 GCA_002413385.1 Granulicella sp. UBA5172 | reverse complement strand
GATGCCGAGGGCTTTCATTTTGCGGTAGAGGTGGGAGCGCTCGAGGCCGAGGGACTCGGCGGCGCGGGAGACGTTGCCGTGGCAGCGGTCGATTTCCTTGAGGATGTAGTCGCGCTCGTAGGCTTCGCGGGCCTGGAGGAGGGTGGAGAATTCTTCGCGGGGAGCTCCGGGGGTGCGGGCGGCATTGCCTTCAGCGCGTTGGGCTACGCCCTCGGTGCGTTGGNNCGGACGTTGCCGGGCCAGTGGTATTGCTTGAGCGCGGTGAGGGCGGCGTCGGTGATTTCGACGTGCGGGCGGCCGTATTGCTGGCCGAACTCGGAGAGGAATTCGCGGGCGAGGAGGGGGATGTCTTCCTTGCGGTCGCGGAGGGGTGGGACGAAGAAGGGGATGACGTTGAGGCGATAGAAGAGGTCTTCGCGGAAGTTGCCGCGAGCGATTTCTTCTTCGAGGTCCTTGTTGGTGGCGGCGATGACGCGGGTGTCGACGTGGACGGGGGTACCTGGCTCCGACGGGGTAGAAGCGCTGCTCGTCTAACGCGCGGAGGACCTTGGCCTGGGTTTTGAGGCTCATGTCGCCAACCTCGTCGAGGAAGAGGGTTCCGCCATCGGCTCGCTCGAAGGTGCCGCGCTTTTCAGTGGGCTGATTGGGACCTCCGGGGCCGGCGCCGTGGCGGTAGCCGAAGAGTTCGGTTTCGATGAAGTCTTCGGGGATGGCGGCGCAGTTGAGTTCGACGAAGACGCGGTCGCGGCGGAGGGATTCGGCGTGCATAGCGCGGGCGACGAGTTCCTTGCCGGCTCCGGATTCGCCGTAGATGAGGACGCGGCCGTTGGTGGGGGCCATGAGTTTGATCTGCTGGCGAAGTGCTTTGACGGAGATGGATTCGCCGGTAACGGAGCCCTTGGTGAGCTGGCGGGAGAACTCCTGGTTNNGGTGCCGTGGCCGGAGATCATGATGACCTCGGGAGCTCCGGGACGGGCGGAGGAGGCTCGCGGGTCTCCCCAGTTTGAGCCGCCGAGGCCGCCGAGGGATTGTTCGCCGCGAATGGAGGCGAGAACGTCGAGACCGTCGCCGTCGGGCAGCCAGATGTCGAGGAGCACGGCCTGGTAGTCGGCGTCGCGGAGAAGCTCGAGGGCTTCGGCGGCGGTGCCAGCCGTGGTGATGACGTAATCCTCTTCACTGAGGATGGCTTCGAGGGATTCTCGAATATCGGCTTCGTCGTCAACGATCAGAACATGGTTCAAGCGGAGATTCCTTCAGGTGCCTGTGGTGATTGAGATGCAGATGCGGCGGAGGTGGTGTCCGAGGGGTCGCTGGCGGGGCGTAGTTCGAGGATGAAGCGAGCTCCGGCGGGGAGATTTTTTTCGGCGCGGATGGAGCCGTGGTGCTCCTGGAGGATTTTGGCGGCGATGGAGAGGCCGAGGCCGGTGCCTCGCTGCTTGGTGGAGAAGTAGGGGAGGAAGAGGCGCTCGCGCATCTCGTCGGTGAGGCCGGGGCCGGTGTCTGCGACGACGAGCTCGACGTTTCCGATAGAGCCGGGGCCGGAGGGGAGGAGGCGGGTGGAGATGTGGAGCTCGCGGAGGAGGCTGTCCTGCATGGCCTCGGCGGCATTGTCGATGAGGTTGGAGAGAGCTCGTTTGAGGGCTTCGGGGTCGGCGAGGACGAGGGGCAGGTTGGGTGCGAGGGTGCGGCGGACGCGGATGGTGCCGAGGCGGCCGGCGAAGAGTGCGAGGGCGTTTTCGACGATGGTGTTGAGGTCAGAGGGATGGGGCCGGGCGCTGGGGAACTGGGCGAGAGCGGAGAACTGGTCGACGAGCGAGCGCATGGTTTCGACCGAGGCGGTGATGACTTCGGTGGAGCGCAGGATGACGGGAGGGGAGGGAGATTCGAGGCCGCGGTCAGCGAGCAGGGCGCTGAGCCTGGTGATGTGACGGTGGATGAGCTCGGCGTTGAGGGCGATGGGAGTGAGGGGATTTTTGATTTCGTGGGCGACGCGGCGGGCGACTTCTTTCCAGGCACTTTGCTTCTGGGCGCGGAGGAGTTCGGTGGCGTCTTCGAGGACGAGGACGTAGCCGAGATGTTCGCGGGCAGAGTGTTCGAGGCGCAACTGATCGTGATCGTCGGCGGTGGCGCCTTCGAGGATCGCGACGGTGGCGGCGGAGACTTCGGGGCCGATGCCGTCGCCGGGGATGAGGGTGATGGGGTGGGTGCGGGTGGACATGGGAGATTCTTTCGGTTGTTGGTTGTTGGTTGTTAGTTGTTAGTTGTTGGTGGGGGTCGGGTTGGTTGTTGGTTTGGTCTTGAGGAAGCGGGACAGGCCGCTGAGCATTCGACCGACTTGCTGCGAGAGCCTGAGTGCTTCATCGACTTGTGGCTCCAGACCATAGCCGAGGCGGTGAGCAATCATGAGTTGCGTTTGTAGTTCACAGTTGCGTCCCACGAGCTATAAGAACAAACTGACGAAAGTCTTTTCTGGTGCTTCGTGCTGAACCTTCGGCGATGTTGCTTGAGATGGAAATTGCTGCTCGACGCATTTGTGAGCTTAGGCCATAGACCTCGTGCTTTGGAAATGCTGATGTGATCGCGTAGACCAGCATTGTTAGGTCCATCGACAGGTGCCAGACCTTGAGATCACGAAATGATTTCGCCATCAAACCTCGCTATCCGAATGGGCTAGGGACTTACAACTTAGAACGTACAACTTGCAACTTTGAAACTAGGAACTTTAGCGGGGGTTGGGGCGCCTGTTGCGGTTGTCCTTGCCGCTGAGGAGGCCTTCTAGTTCGATTTTGAATTCGTTGACGTCCTTGAAGTCGCGGTAGACGCTGGCGAAGCGGATGTAGGCGACCGTGTCGATGTCTTTGAGGCGGGCCATGATGAGTTCGCCGACGGAGGAGGTGGAACGCTCGCGCTCGGGGGAGTCGACGACGAAGGCTTCGACGGCGTCGACGATCTCCTGCATTTGCGCAGTAGAGACTTTGCGTTTCTGGCAGGAGTGGAGGAGGCCGGTGAGGACTTTCTGGCGGTCGAAGAGTTCGCGGCGGCCGTCCTTCTTGACGACCATGTAGGGAATTTCGTCGAGTCGCTCGTAGGTGGTGAAGCGCTTGTTGCAACGCTCACATTCGCGGCGACGCCGAATGGAGTCGGCGTCCTTGCTCTCGCGGCTGTCGATGACTTTGTCCTGGGTGAAGGCGCAAAACGGGCATTTCATGAGACCTACAGTCTACCAACTCCTGCGCGGAGGGCGAGAGTTGGACTTGGGGCGGGAGTTGGATTCTGCGGATGGAGAGGGTCAAGCGTGGAGGAAGGACGGATTCAGGTGGAGGGGGTGGAGGCGGCGTCGCGGAGGCTGATGCCTTCGAGGTGTGCGGCGAGGAGGCCAGCGGGGATGACGGATAGGCCGGAGACGAGGAGGATCACAGCGCCACAGGCTGAGGCGGTTTCGAGAGGGACGTCGAAGAAGCCGTGGAGAGCGGCGGCGAGGACGGCGGTCTGCGTAAACCAGCCGAGGATGGGGAGCTGCAGGAGTGAGCCTCCGAGGCTGGTGGCGAGCAGGAGCATGGTAGCGGCGAAGCTGAGGGTGGCGAGCGAGGGAGCGGCCTGGAATGCGTGGGCGCAGAAGAGGTAGGTGGCGGCGATGAAGAGCCACATGAGGATGGAGATGGCGAGGGCGGAGAGGAATTCGCCGACGGTGGAGACGATACGGAGGCCGTGGCTGAACTCGAGGATGCGCGCGGCGGCGGCGTGGGCGAAGGTCTCGGACAGGGGGCGGAGGAGACGTGTGGCGAAGGTGGCAACGTGGTGTCCGGCGAAGCGGAGGGCGAGGGCGAAGGCGGCGAGGAAGAGGGTTGCGGCGAGAGAGATGACTCCGGCGCGGGCGAAGGCTTCGTGGTGCGGCATGTCGCGGGGGGCGAAGGCGAGGGTGGGGAGAGAAGAGGATGGCGGCGGCGGCGAGGTCGAAGGCTCGCTCGATGGAGTAGACGGCGAGCTGCGTGGCGACGGAGGTCTTGAGGCGGCGGGCGATGAGGTAGGGACGTGCGAGGTCGGCGACGCGGCCGAAGAGTCCGACGATGGTGAAGCCGATGAGCTGCGGTGGGAACATCTCGCGGGTGGAGGTTTTGTGCAGCGGGGAGAGGAGCACGGACCAGCGCCAGGCTCGCAGCCAGAGGCCGAAGTAGCTGCAGGCAAGGGCCGCGAGGATCAAGAGCGGGGAGACGGAACGAAGCTGGTGGCCGAGCGATCTCCAGTTAAAGGAGGTGTGGGCGTGGACCAGCCAGAGAAGCAGGACGAGCAGAACGAGGCCGACGGGAACGAGCGTTCGCGGTGTGAGGAGGCTGGACTTCCGGGC
>DHWW01000117.1:0-172 GCA_002413385.1 Granulicella sp. UBA5172 | reverse complement strand
GGAGCCCAGAGAGGCGATGTTTTGGGAGGTGTCTGGGGCGTGCTTCTGGGTGAGCTTGCGACGCTTGAACTCGGTCATCACGCGGGCGACGTAGGCGCGGGTCTCGCGGTAGGGGGGAATGCCGTGGTAGCGGTCGACGACGGCGGGACCAGCGTTGTAGGCGGCGAGGGCG
>DHWW01000052.1:3370-11783 GCA_002413385.1 Granulicella sp. UBA5172 | reverse complement strand
GGCAATCTCAAGGGCCGCAGCCTCAAAGAGCGAGTCGCCCGCAAGTTCGGCTCCCCCGATCCCGAAGGCTACCGCAAGGCCCTGCGAGCCATGCGCATCGCAGAGAAATTCGGCCACCCCGTCTTCACCTTCATCGACCTCGCCGGCGCCTATCCCGGCCTCGGAGCAGAGGAGCGAGGACAAGGCGAGGCCATCGCCCGCAATCTCCTCGAAATGTCCCGCCTCCGCGTCCCCACCATCGCCACCATCACCGGCGAAGGCGGCTCCGGCGGTGCGCTCGGCCTGGCCGTCGCCGACCGCGTCCTTATGCTCGAGAACGCCATCTACTCCGTCATCTCGCCCGAAGGCTGCGCCTCCATCATGTGGAAGGACTCCACCAAGAAGCATCAGGCTGCCGCTGCTCTCCGATACACCGCCACCGACGTAAAAATGCTAGGCTGCGTGGACGAAGTCATCCGCGAGCCGGAGGGAGGAACCCACACCGATCCCTCCCTCGCCATGCAACTCGTCGACGAGCGCCTGCAGTCTCACCTAAGCGATCTGCAGCAGCTCTCCATCGACGATCTGCTCGCCGCGCGCTACAACAAGTTCCGCAACATCGCGCAGTTCTACACCACCGCCTAGCCCAGCGACGCTACGGCCAATCAAGCGGGTGCCCCATGTCTCGCTTCTGAGACATGGGATTCGAGCATCTCCGATCCAGAAGGAGTCTTACCATCCCGTTGCAAGAAAATCGCCCCCAACTCGCCTTCCCGCGTCTCTTCCACCTCGCTCTCTTCGTCTCTGGAGTCCTCTGGATCATCGCTGCCGGCAGCATCGCCGCTCGCGCCGCGCAGTCAATCGCCGACCGTCTCTATATCCCCTCCTTTGACGAGCTCCTCCAGCAGGTCTTCTTCGTCGTTCTGCTCCTCTGGGGCCTCGCTGCGATCCGCCGGATCGCCACCCGCACCGGCACGCTCCGCTCCACCAACGCCTTGCCCAGCCGCCCAACCGCGAGTCAGGAGTGGCAGCGCGGCGCAGCCCTCGGCTGGGGAATGTTGCTCGTTGCCTTGCTGCCCATGATGCTTACCGGCACCCTGCATCCCGAATTCTCGTTTGCACTCCCGAACTGGGGGCTCACCCTCATCTCCATCGCGACCATCGCCGTCGCCACTCTGGCTCTCGAACTCATCTTCCGCGGTTTCCTGTTCGCGCGTCTCATCGAGGCCGTCGGCCCCGGAACCGCCACCGTATTCCTCTCCCTGGCCTACGCCATCCTCTCCGGCCAACGCCCCAACGCCACCGGCCTCAGCATCCTCGTCACCTTCGCGCTCGGGATTCTTTACTCCATGGCCTATCTCCGGACGCGCGCCCTCTGGCTCGGATGGGGCCTGCACTTCGCCTGGAACGCCTCCATGGCCGTCCTCTTCGGCCTCCCCATCGCCGGCTACACCACCTACAGCAACCTCCTCTTCACCTCGGTCACCGGCCCCGAGCGGCTCACCGGAGGAGCCTACGGTCCCGAAGGAGCTTTCCTCACCCTCTTCGTTGTGCTCGCCGCCCTCTTCGTCCTCCATCGCATCACCCGCACCTACGCATGGGAGTACACCCATACCCCCATCGTCGCCGCCGGCTACCCCATGGACATCGCCCCGCCGCCCGCCCACACCGCCATGGAAACAGCTGCTGCTGCCACCCCCAAAAGCCTCGTCCAGATCCTCGGCACCACCTCCACCACCGCCTCCACCCTCCCCATCATCGACGAGCACCTCCGCCGCGACCCCACCACCCCACCCGACGAGTAACCCCACTGCTACCTCTGCTCTTGCGGTTGCCGTTGCTCTTGCCTTTCTGGCTGTCATCCCGCAGGGCTTCACATCCTTTGGCGAAGCAGGGAATCGCATCCCGAATCAAGCCTCGCCGACAGCAACAACTCGCAGTCCAAGATGCTGCTCAAACGCGTCAAAGTCCCGATCGTGATGCAGCAGCAAGTGTTCCCCTGTGATGCAGAACGTCGCAATCAGACAGTCAATCGTCTTTCGCACCGTAATTCCTTTCGCGCGCAACGTACGAAAATTCTGTGCCGAAGCAACCGCCATCTCCATTCCGCCCGTTGAGAAAATCTCGAACCGCATCATTTCGCGCCGCACCTGCGCAAACATCGCATCTCCCCGAACTCCCTGCAATAGCTCGCACAGAATCAGGTCCGTCAGGCCAAGCCGCATCCGCTGTTGTGCTTCATCCAGCCACTCCGTCTGCGCATTCTCAACCCCGCCCAGATAGTCAATCCAGACGGTCGTATCGATAATCACCATGGCCAGCTACTCCGCATGACGCCCCCTGCGCGACTCGTTAAGATCGCCATCCCACTGCACCTTGCCGCGCAACTTGCGAACGCCAGCCTGCGCCTGGATGTCGACAAACAGCTGCAGCGCTGCCTGTACCACCGCCCGCTTTGTTTGCAGCCCGCTGCTCCGCATCGCCTTGCTCACCAACTCGTCATCAAGATCAATGTTTGTACGCATACTGAAACCTCCGATGTGTATAGATTCTATTTTTATGTGTATCGAGTCAAGGATACACCCCCGGTCCTTTGAACCCCACCCACAATCGTGTAAACTTGCGTGAGAGCTTCACCCCGGCATTCGCCCTTGCCACCTCCTGTTCGGCCAGCCCACAAGCCCAGCCCACGGATCAAGTAAGGTCGACCCGCGCACACCGCGCAGTCGCACCCGGGCAAGCCAAACATTTGTTTCAGGGAGATCATCACAATGGCGAAGATTGCCAAGACCGGCGACCGCAAAAAGGTCATGGATACACAGAAGAGCACCGATTGTCCCAAGTGCTCCAAGCCCACCCGCATCGTCAAGCGCGTCAAGGACCGCGAGCGCGGCATCCCGGGCGGAGTCTACATCTCCTGCTCGGTCTGCGAGTTCTTCGAGAAGCTCTAAGAGCCAACCGAAGTTCGTTCCTCTGCATCTGAGTTTTCGCATATTTGAAACATGTAAAAGGTTCGCCAATCCGGCGGACCTTTTGCCGTTTTGACTCGTCTCAAGGTATGTTCCGCCTGGGGGGAAAAAACGTACCCCCTTGGGTACGGTCCCGACTTGACGAACGTGGTCTCGCGGGGGCAGACTCCTTGACGGAAGTAGGGAACTCAATCATTATGGCTACAAGCACCGCTGTTTCAATCTCTGCCGCAAACGTCTTCGCCTCCACCCCGCAGTTCAGCCGCCCCACCTTCCTGATGTGTCCGCCTGAGTGGTACGGCGTCGACTACGTCCTGAATCCCTGGATGGCCGGCAACGTCCATCGTTCCTCCCGCGATCTCGCCTTCGCTCAGTGGAAGGGCATGCACAACGTCCTCCGCAGCGTGGCCGATGTGCGCCTTCTCCATCCCGAACCCGGCTGCCCCGACATGGTCTTCCTCGGCCACGGCGCGCTCATCCATCACGGCGTCGCTGCCGTCTCCAGCTTCGATCCACCTCAGCGCCGCGCCGAGACCTCCTATCTCCGCCGCTGGCTCATCAGCCAGGGCTTCCTGCTCTGGGAGACGCCCCGCGAAACCCCCTTNNTGCCGCGCCGCGCATCGCCACATCGCCGACGCATGGCAGGTCCCCGTCACCTCGCTGCATCTCGCTGACCCCCGTTTCTACCACCTCGACACCTGCTTCACGCCCCTCAGCGGAGGCTCCTCCGACCCCCACGACGCCGGCTACATCCTCTACTACCCCGGAGCCTTCGACGCCGCCTCCCGCGCCGCCATCGAGCACGCCTACCCCGCAGACCGCCGCATCGCCGTCTCCGAGCTCGACGCCACCCGCATGGCCTGCTGCGCCCTCAACATCGGCCGCACCGTCTTCACCGGAGAGATCTCCCACGAACTAGCCACCCGCCTCTTCGACGCCGGCTTCGACGTCGTCCAGCTTGAGCTCAGCGAATTCATCAAGGGCGGTGGTGGAGCCAAATCCCTGGCCCTCCGCCTAAGCGACCTCCCCATCACCCATCGCCACCTCGGCCTCATCTAGCCGCTGCGGCAGCCCGCATCACGAAAGGCCGTCTTGTCGTTACCAATCCGTCGTCGGTAAGTGCATTGGCGATTTATCATTCTTCCAGAGCAAGTATCGGAAAAGTGAAGCACGTTTTTTGTTTCTCAATCGTGCGCGACAATCGAGCCAGGGGCATGTCGACGGCTGGCACGTTACACGGCCAAGTGCGGAGGGATTCGTCCGGAAAAAGGTCCTTCGTGGGACTCGCAATAATGGAGGCGCGAATAATTGCGCATGGCGTTTTCATCAGCTACTGCATTACACCAGTAAATCTATGGAGGCGGACGGACGATGAATCGATTGAAAATGCCCGTCTGGTCCTTTGCAGGCGGATTGATAATTTTGCAGATGATCCTGGTTGCGATCATCGTTCATGGCGAGTCGCTCACCTTCGATGAGGCCGACCACATTTTCGCCGGCTACATGATGTGGCATAGCGGCGACTACGGTCTGAATCCCGAGCATCCGCCTCTGGTCAAGCTGGTGGCGACATTGCCTCTGCTGCCTGAGAAGCTTTGGGTGCCTCCTCTGCAACAACGATGGTTCAAGTCGGAGGCGTACCGGGATGGCCGTGATTTTATGGAACGGAATGATGGCCCAAGGCATCGGCTGCTCTTCCGCATGCGCCTGGCAGCGGGTGTCTTCGCCGTGGGCCTCTCAGTAATGGTGTTTCTGATGGGGAGCACGCTCTTTGGCGAGCCGGCTGGTTTGCTGGCTTTGCTATTGGTGGTCTTCGAGCCCAATGTGTTGGCCAACAGTGCTCTGGTCACGACCGATATGGGAGTCGCTTGCTTCTTTCTGGCCACAATCTATTGCTTCTACCGTTACGCAAGGCAGCCATCTGTGATTCGTTTGTTGCTGACCGGCTTGGCTGCGGGACTCGCACTGTCATCGAAGCACAGCGGGATTTTGCTGGCTCCAATGCTGCTGGGACTGACGCTGGTCGAGATCGCTTGTGCCGAGCGGGGACGGAGCAAGCGGATGGCTGGGACGCTGCTTGGCGGAATGGCAGCCACCGTGATCGTTGCGGTCGTGGTGCTCTGGGCTTTCTACGGCTTTCGCTATGCGGCCCGACCAGCTGGGCTGGCCATGAACCCGACCTTGAGCAAATACGCTGCCCCCCTCACGGGGATCAACAGTTGGGTGATCGGGCATGTCGCCAACTGGCGATTGCTGCCAGAGTCCTACCTGATGGGCATGACTGACATTCACTATGCAGCGCAGCAGTATCCCATCTTCCTGCTAGGGCACGATTATGCTCACGGCGTTTGGTGGTACTTTCCAGTGGCGTTGTCCATCAAGACCACTCTGGGCTTGATCGGTCTGGTAGTGCTGGCAGGTATTGCGCTGATCAGCAGGCGGCTCAGGCAGGGAAGAGAATTGGCGTATCTTGTGGTGCCGGGAGCTATCTATCTGGGTGTAGCGATCCTCAGCGGTATGAACATCGGCACGCGTCATGTTCTGTTCTTGTATCCTCTGGCCGCGTTGCTGGCAGCAGCGGGTTTAGTGGCGCTCGCGCAGTATAGCCGCCGCTGGCTTTGGATTGGCGGAGGGTTGGTCGTTTTCCACGTCCTCTCTGCCATGGCAATCTTCCCGGCAGAGATGGCGTACTCCAACGAAGCCTGGGGTGGCACGGCGAACACGCACAAATACCTGAGTGACTCCAGTGTCGATTGGGCGCAGCAACTGCCACACGTCAAGCAATGGGTTGACGCCCACCCTGGCGAGGAGTGCTGGTTCGCCTATTCCGCTTATCCGGATCTTCGTCCGCAAGCCTACGGCATTCCCTGCCACCCGCTGCCCACGGCCCATACCGGAGGAGAGATCCTGCCGGTCGACGTGCCAGAAACCATCCATGGCAACCTCCTGTTAAGCGCAGACGATCTGGAAGCCTGTGACTGGCCCAGCGACCAGTTGAATGTCTTCGAGCGATTTCGGTGGATGCCGATGGCGGAGCAGATCGATCACAGCGTGTTTGTGTACCATGGCGATTTCGATGTGCATGAAGCGGCGGCGTTGGGAGCGGTCCAAAAGTCGAAAATCCTGCTGAGGAAGAATAGGCTCGCAGAGGCTTTGGTTGCGGCAGAGAAGGCTGTCGCTTTGCAGCCGCAGAATGTACTGACGCAGACAGCCCTGGGAGACGCCAAGATGGCATTAGGCGACAAGAGCAGTGCGCGAGCCGCCTATGAATTGGCGCTGTCGGCGGCGCATCGATTGGAAGCCGACGCGCAGCCCCTGTATGTGCCCGATTTAGATCAGAAGCTGCATCCATGACATCGTCATAACATAAGCCGTGAAGTTTTTCTTTACATCCGAAGTCGATAGGGAAGTTGGCCTGATTGCAGAACCTCCGTTTCGTTTCAGAATGGGCCCTATCTGAGGAGTTGCCGGTAGCCTGGTGCCTTGAAGGCCATTCCGCCCAAGAAAAACTCCCTTAGCCGCGCAGTGGCACTCTAACCCGGACGCAAAGGACGAGTCACCCAGCAGCCCGGAATTTGTAACGCGAAGCCGCATAGGGCTCGGCAAAATGCCATGACCCGAAAAATCAACTGTTGCCAACAGGCAATGCGCTCATTGAGCTTGGGCTAGAGGCTAGGATTAATCCTCTCAAACGCTCTTACCGCAATCCAAGTCCGGCTTATCTATAATTCGAAGCCCGCACCGCTAGCAGAGATCCGCTTCTGCACTTGCCCTGAGCTAACAACCAACAACCGACAACCAAAATCAAAGTCAAAAGGCCCCGCAACCAATGACGATCGCAGGGCCTTCCTGTTTTAAACGTGCGCTTAGTGGAAAGACGTGCCGCGGTTAGCGGGCCACGTCTGCAAGCATCCCAGGAGCTAGAAATCCTGTATCGGGATGCTCGCCGACCGGTAGAAACCGCGCCGGATCCGGAAAATGCAGTTGAGCGACCATCTGCTCAGCCAGCTTCGGGTCCGACGGGTTCACCTCTTCGATCCGTACCTTGGCCAATCCCTCCACGCCCAGCTTCTGTGCCGCCCCGTAGGACAGATCCACAATCAGGCTTGGCGCCATCGGTCCGCGATCGTTCACGCGGAGGAAGGTCGACCTCTTGTTCCTCAGGTTTGTCACCCGAACCCAGCTTCCCAGCGGCAACGTCCGATGCGCACAGGTCATGGCATACATGTCATATGCCTCACCATTCGCAGTCAATCGACCGTTAAAGGTGCCGCCATACCAGGAAGCTTTACCAATTTGAAACCAGTGACGTTTCGCCGTTGTCTTGTCCAGCGATTTGCCAGGTACAATGGCGCTCTCTCGTTTCACCGTAGGACTTGCTACGAGGGAAGCTGTGATACCCAGGGTTACGATCAGCACGCCAGCGCGAGTACGCTTGCGGCCCTTCTTACCCTGCAGCCCTCCCACGTCATTCATCGTAGGATCACTCATACGTACATTGTCTCTTTCGCCAACACCTAAGTCAAACAAACCAAAGGTATTTATCCTCCGAAATTGGTTGCAAATTTCTCCTGAATATGATACTGTTTTGACTTCATGGGGTTGCCTTCCTTGCCCACCCTTTCTTCACTTTCCTCCCCGACTTCCCGAACCCTCCTCACCATCGCGGGCCATGATCCCTCCAGCGGCGCCGGAATGACCGCCGACCTTCAGACCTTTGCCGCCCATCGACTCTTCGGAACCTCCGCCATCACCGCTCTCACCGTCCAGTCCACCCTGGGCGTAGCCGAGATCCAGCCCGTCGATCCAGCCCTGCTCCGCCGCACCCTCGACCACCTCTGCGCCGACCTGCCGCCCGCCGGCATCAAGATCGGCATGCTCGGTTCCAGCGAAATCGCCGCTACAGTCGCGGCTTTTCTCACCACCTTCAGCCAGCAAGCAGGGAATCAGGCAGGGAATCAGCCGAGGCCTCTCGTCGTCCTCGACCCCATCCTCCGCGCCAGCTCCGGGGCCGACCTCCTCCCAATCCGGGCCCTCGAAACCCTCCATCAGCAGCTTCTCCCTGCCGTCACCTGGATCACGCCCAACTGGTCCGAGCTCTCCGCCCTCACCGCGCTCCCCGTCCAGACTCTCGCCGAAGCCGAGGCCGCCACCCATTCCTTAGCCCAGCGTCACCCCCACCTCCACATCGTCGCCACCGCCGGAGACCACTCCCAACCCACGGACCTCCTCCGTCTCCCCTCCGGAGAAATCCACAGGTTCATCGGCAAGCACCTCGAAACCACCTCCACCCATGGAACCGGCTGCGCCTTCTCCTCCTCGCTCCTCTGTCTCCTCCTCCTCCGCGACACCCCGATCGAAGCCGTTCGCGGAGCCAAGCACTTCGTCACCGAAGCCATTCGTCGAGCTCCCAACCTCGGCCACGGCAAAGGACCCCTCAATCTCCTCTGGCACCTCGCCTGAAA
>DHWW01000052.1:0-3295 GCA_002413385.1 Granulicella sp. UBA5172 | reverse complement strand
GTCTGCTGCAACTCGGGCTCATCGGCCAGCAATTGCATCCGGTCCGCAATCGCCACAGCGTCACGAATAGGAACAATAAACCCTTCTACACCATCGGTATACAGCTGACTACCTCCGGTATTGGTTGAGCTGATCACAGGGCACCCGCAGGCCATTGCCTCAGCCATCACCAGCCCAAACCCATCCTCAATCGAAGGAAGAACCAGCACATGACTGCGGCTCATCTGCTCGACCAGCTCCGCCTGCGAAATCGGCCCCAAGAACTCCACATTCTCCTTAGGCAGCCGCTTCAAGGCAGCCTTCAGATTCTCCTGAATATATCCAGCGATACGCAAGGTTTTACGAGGATGTTTTAGATTAGCAAAGGCTTGTAGTAGGTAGGGAACTCCCTTGCGCAGCCCCGGTGCACCCGCAAACAGCACATTAAACTCACCCACGGCAGCTTCAGCAACGGGCCGAAAGTTATCCAGTCGCACCCCATAAGGAATGGTAAACAGCTTCTCATCCGGAACCCCCATCTCCACAAACGTCCGCCGCACATACACCGAAGGAACCGCAATAGCGTTTGCTTGCCTATAGATAGCCTCCTCGCGCACCGTGTCCCGCTCATCCGAAACCGGCCGGGTAACGCCCCATATTGCGTATTCCTCCTCCACAATCTGCTGCTGATACCGCTGATGCGTCGACCCCCGGTCACAGATGAAAACGCCGCCCTCCCGCTGCAGCCACGCCCCCGAACTCAAGCTCGAACCTGAGATCCCAACCAGCGCATCAGGCCTTTGTTTCAAATGCCTTAGCCGGCCCAGAGTCCAACGATCAAAGGCCAGGGCATTGGCAACTCCCAGGTGATCGCTGAACCACCGCAGGTCAACCGGACTGCGTCCCGCGGCATATTCCGCCATGTGGATCCACGGAAACGTCTCAACCAAACGGTGCTCCAGCCCCTCACGCTTCAAACGCCGCCACGGGAAAGTCGAATACACCCGCTCCAGATGCCCCCGCCGCTCCAGCTCTCGCGCCAGATCAAAGTGGTGAAAGACTCCGAAGACCGTCTGAACAATACGCATGAAGGGAACTCGCTCCGGAGAAAAACTGGCTGAAGATGGACTCGGTCGAGTCTAACAAACCCCGCCGTCCATCGTACAAGATGAGCTTGTCGCACAACCTGCTACCCTTGAACCGTATGCTTCCAACCCTCACGATTCAACTCAACGGCCACACACGCACCTTGCCCGAACTCACATCACCGACTGATCTGGCCAGTGTCATTACGACCCTCGGTCTGAAGGCCGATCGCATCGCCGTGGAACTGAACAGCGATATCATCTCGCGCTCGTCCTGGCCCCAGACACAGGTGGCAGAGGGGGATCGCCTTGAGATCGTTCACTTTGTCGGGGGCGGTAGTAATACGTTAGCTAGTGACCACATATTACTCACTTAGAAGGTTTTCGCTCGTCTATTGCGTGCAGGAGACGGTCCATCCCTTCTTCGTGCGGTCTCGATAGCCCACCCTCCTGCAGCGCCGCAACAGCTTTCGGTCCGTTGCTTTCCAGCCGATTACGCAGATCGCTCGACTCATACAATCTCAGAACTGCCTCCTTGATTTGATCCACGCTGAATGCGTCAATCAATAGGCAATCGCGATCATCAACCAATAGCTCCGAAGCTCCGCAGTTGCGCGTAGCAATCGATGGCACGCCGCTGGCCATTGCCTCCATCAAGGACAGACCGAAACCGTCGTCTACACTAGGCAGGATAAAGGCATCGCAGTCTGCGTAAAATCCCTTCATATCAGTTATATAGCTGACAATACTTACAGTAGATTGTTCAGATAATAAATACTTCAAGACAGGGTAGGTGAATATTTCGTTGCTGGTGCGAATCCTGAGCTCAGCATGGGGCAATGCCAGCTCCTTCCAAGCCTGTAGAAGGTAGAGAAACCCTTTACGAAGCGGTTCGCCCCCCACCACGCCCAGCACAAACCTTGATTTAAAAGGCTTTGGCGCCCTAGGCACCATCGCGGAGCAGCCATACAGGGGCGTCAACACCACTTTCTTGCGCAGGTATTCAGGATAACTGCGCCGGCTGTAGTCCGACGGAGCGAGGATAAAGTCAGCCCGCTCATACTCTTCGACCTGACGCTCGATAAACCAGGGAGAGTTGATGCGGAACGTGCCACCCACTTTGCGCGCCTCTTCCACCATCATCTGTTGCTGAACGCGAATATCGGGGCAGGCACGATCCAATACATAGGTACCGCCCATTCGCTGCGCAGCTCTCCCAGTCGCCAGGCTGGACGTAGACGCTCCCAGGAGCAGTTCACAGTCACGCAGCATGCTGGCCGCCCAGTGGTCGAACAGAGTCGAGTCTAACTCGTCCAGAATCAATGGAGTGCGTGCATGGGTCAACGCGCTGAAGATAGCGACTGGCGCAGGAACCCAGCGATTCCGGACCGCGGGATGGAATCCACGCATCCTGCTGCGCGGCGTCGTGCTGTAGAGGGTGACAGTGCATCCTCGCCGAACGAATGCGTTGGCCGGCAAGCGATAGTGTGCCTGACGACCCGTAGCAATAACGATCTTCACGGCTGAACCCTCATCTGAGGGAAGGTTATCATCGGAACAGATAGGCAACAAAAGGCCTGAGCGAGATGGGGTATTGCGCCTAGATCGCGAAGCGATAGCTTGACTATACAGAATATGTGTTATCAGACGTTATGTATATGATAAAGTCAGGGAGTTGCTTGATTACCTAAAGCGGAGAGATGGCCGAGTGGCTGAAGGCGCACGCTTGGAAAGCGTGTATACCGCAAGGTATCCAGGGTTCGAATCCCTGTCTCTCCGCCATACTTTAGAATCAATAACTTAGGGATCTACTACCAAGTCTGCTACCCGAAATACCTAAGTTTATAATCGGCACAATCCAGTTCACACGGGTATTAGCTTCTCAAGGAGAGGCTAATGCGATCACCCGCCCAACTGTACATTCGAGTCCGCCTTGAAGACGGCTCTTATCCCTACCTCAAAGCAGTCATCCAGCCGAATGGCATGGCCATGTGCGCCCCGGCTACGCACTCAGCGCAGGTCGCGCAGTGAAGGTCTCAAACGGAACCTACCCTCTCCGCTATCGGAGAGGGTAAGCGTGTCTGGGAGCCCGTTGGATCTGAGGCAGATCTCGTCCTCTTAGCGCTGCGCCGCAAGGTTCGCGAGTTAGAAGCCGCGCCTCGAATCCAGAAAAGACATGGAAGGGGCTTCCCTCCCCTCCGCATTGTGCCGCACGAGAATGAATTGATTGG
>DHWW01000053.1:462-2877 GCA_002413385.1 Granulicella sp. UBA5172 | reverse complement strand
CTGCAGCGCCACCGACCCCCTTAAGGGCATGGCTTCAGCCATGCCGCCCAAAGACGCCCAAACAATAGGGGCTTTAGCCCCGGCCGGAGCACGCACGTGAAGAAGCCCTGCAGCGCCACCGACCCCCTCTGGTACAAAGACGCGATCATCTACGAGCTCCACGTCCGCGCCTTCGCCGACTCCAACGCCGACGGCATCGGCGACTTTCAGGGCCTCATCTCCAAGCTCGACTACCTCCAGGAACTCGGCGTCACCTGCCTCTGGCTCCTCCCCTTCTTCCCCTCCCCCCTCCGCGACGACGGCTACGACATCGCCGACTACACCAGCGTCAATCCCTCCTACGGCACCATCGCTGACTTCCAGCAGTTCCTCAACGAAGCCCATGCCCGCAACATGCAGGTCATGATCGAGCTCGTCATCAACCACACCTCCGATCAGCATCCCTGGTTCCAGCGAGCCCGCCTCGCTCCCAAAGGTTCGCCCGAGCGCGACATGTATGTCTGGTCCGACACCGACAAAAAATTCGAAGGCGTCCGCATCATCTTCACCGACACCGAAAAATCCAACTGGACCTGGGACGACGTCGCCCAGCAGTACTACTGGCACCGCTTCTTCGCCCACCAGCCCGACCTCAACTTCGACAACCCCCGCGTCATGGAAGAAGTCCTCAACGCCATGCGCTTCTGGATGGACATGGGCGTCGACGGCCTCCGTCTCGACGCCATCCCCTACATCATCGAGCGCGACGGCACCTCCTGCGAGAACCTCCCCGAAACCCACCTCAAGATCAAGCACATCCGCGCCGTCATGGACGCCGAATACGAAAACCGCCTCATCCTCGCCGAAGCCAACATGTGGCCCGCCGATGTCCGCCCCTACTTCGGCGACGGCGACGAATGTCACATGGCCTTCCACTTCCCCTTGATGCCGCGCATCTACATGGCCCTCCGCCAGGAAGACCGCCTCCCCATCACCGACATCATGGCCCAAACCCCCGCCATCCCCGAAAACTGCCAGTGGGGCCTCTTCCTCCGCAACCACGACGAGCTCACCCTCGAGATGGTCACCGACGACGAGCGCGACTACATGAACCTCGCCTACGCCGCCGACACCCGCATGCGCATCAACGTCGGCATCCGCCGCCGCCTCGCTCCCCTCGTCGACAACAACCGCCGCCGCATCGAGCTCCTCAACTCCCTCCTCCTCTCCTTCCCCGGAACCCCCATCATGTACTACGGCGACGAAATCGGCATGGGCGACAACATCTATCTCGGCGACCGCAACGGCGTCCGCACCCCCATGCAGTGGAACTCCGACCGCAACGCCGGCTTCTCCAAAGCCGTCCCCGCCAAGCTCTACTTCCCCGTCATCATGGACCCCATCTGGGGCTACCAGGCCATCAACGTAGAAGCCCAGCAGTCCGACCCCTCCTCCCTCCTCCACTGGACGCGCAACATGATCGCCCTGCGCAAGATCTTCCAGGTCTTCGGCCGCGGCACCCAGGAATTCCTCCACCCCGAAAACCGCAAAGTCCTCGCCTACATCAGAGAGTTCACCGATAGCGAAACCAACAGAAACGCAAGTGGAGACATAGCTGCCCACAGCGAAACCGTCCTCTGCGTCGCCAACCTCTCCCGCTTCGCCCAACCCGTCGCCCTCGACCTCTCCAAGTTCGCCGGCCGCCAGCCCGTCGAAATGCTCGGCTACGTTCCCTTCCCGACCATCAACGAAGCCCCCTACGCCATCACCCTCGCCCCCTACAGCTTCTTCTGGCTCGAGCTCCAACCCGCCGCTCCCGCCCCCGATCTCCGCCAGACTCTCCCCGCCGCCCACGCCCTCAACACGCTCCTCAACGAATCCGGCGCTGACCTCCTCGACTCCATCCTCCCCGNNGGACGCCACCTCCCTCCTCGCCATCGTAGAAATCACCTACGCCGACACCTCCACCGACCTCTACCAGCTCCCTCTCGCCATCGCCTCCGAGGCCACCGCCGCCACCCTCGCAACCACCTCCCCCAACGCCATCATCGCCACCCTCAATCACACCGTCCTCATCGACGCCACCGCCAGCCCCGCCTTCCGCGCCGCCCTCCTGCAACACATCGTCGCCGAACCCACCACCATTCCGGGTGCCACCTCTTCGCCGATGGCCTCATCATCAGCTAAGGTGGGCGGACCACCACAGTCTCCCGCCCTCGCCGCCACCCGATCCTCCGCACTCGACGTCGCCCGCCTCACCGACGTCCCCTCCCGCCTCCCCTCCGCCGAGCAGTCCAACACCAGCATCCTCTACGACGAACTCGCCATCCTCAAGCTCTTCCGCCGCATCAGTCCCGGCGAAAACCCCGACGTCGAGATCGCCCGCTTCCTCACCGAAGTCGCCCATTTCCCCCACATCCCCGCCTACCTCGGCGA
>DHWW01000053.1:0-447 GCA_002413385.1 Granulicella sp. UBA5172 | reverse complement strand
GTGTATAAGAGACAGCAACAGGAGGATACCGCAAAGCGCCCCCACAAATCTGTCATCTCGACCGGAGTCGGCGCACCGCGCCGACGCAGTGGAGAGACCTGCAGCTCCCAGCCACGAAACTCCCAGCGACGCCATCAACCAACACGCCAGCGGCTACCTCGCCGCCGCAGCCCTCCTCGGCCAGCGCACCGCCGAGCTCCACCTTGCCCTCGCCACCTCCAGCGACAACCCAGCCTTCATCCCCGAGCCCACCACCGCCGAAGACCTCGCCAACGATCGCCAGCGCATCCACCAGCAAACCACCGCCGCCCTCGACGCCCTCCAGACCGCACTCAAGTCCTCCACCACCCTCACCCCCGAAACCATCGCCCTCGCCACCGNGATCCTCTCCCACCGCGACGACCTCCTCGCCCGCATGACGCTCGAGGAGAAGGCGGGCCTGATGTT
>DHWW01000297.1:15674-20821 GCA_002413385.1 Granulicella sp. UBA5172 | reverse complement strand
TCTTGCCGGCCTGCGAATGCCGATCTTTCCGCAGGAGATTGCATCCCTCGCAGGCCGAGATGCTTTCCATGGTCGGCCGGGCAGCAAGCGAGGTCAAGAACGGCGATCTGCCCGGCGCACATCGCTCTTTTCTCGCAGTCTTCCAGCGCTTTCCGACGATCCCCAATCTGCATTACCTTTACGGATACCTCCTGTTCACCGCCGATCCGGATCAGGCCATCGCGCAGTTTCAAGCCGAACTCACCGTTTCCCCAGCCAGCGCGATCACCCATGCCATGTTGGCATGGGCTTATGGAATGCGAGGAGAGTATGTTGCCGATCTTCCCAACGCCCAAAAGGCTGTGGAGGAAGATCCTTCCCTTCCCATGGCACAGTTGGTGCTGGGACGGGCGATGGTAGAAACTGGCGATATAACCGGAGGCCTACCGCATTTGCAGGCGGTGCTCGCATCGGACCCGCAGAACCTTGAGGCACATCTGGCCCTGGCCAAGGCGTACTCCAAGCTCGGTCGAGCAGACGATGCAAGGCGGGAACGCCTTGAGTGCCTGGCAATTTCAGGTCAAGGGGCGGCTCCAAATGCAACGATGTAAAGGGTTATTCTTCTTCATGCTGTGCTGCGTAGCCGCGGCCGCCCAATCCAGAAGCGCTCCTGCGCTGCCCAGCAAAGGGCCTGTTACCTGTGCAAGCTGTCACCGTTCCCAGGCATCGACTCAGCCCGGCACGCAGATGGGTCGCGCGATGCAACTCCCGGGAGACAATCCAGATCTGGTTGCGCATCCGAAGATGACCTTCCACCATGGGGCCTATACCTATGAAGTCGACACGCGGAATGGGCAGAGCCAGTACATTGTGAGCGACGGCACCCACACCCTGTCTCTCCCGATCCTGTGGGCAATGGGCGCCCAGGCCCAGACCTGGGTCGTCGAACACCATGGCCAGATGTACGAGAGCCTGGTCAGCTATTACCCGACGCTGAATGGCCTGTACCTCACCGTGGGGGATGACACCATGGCGCCCAAAACGATTGAAGAGGCGATCGGGCGCCCTCTCTCGGAGGAAGATGCCAAGACGTGCTTCGGCTGTCACTCGACCAACGCCATCGCCGACCACAAGCTGGATCTCTCCACCCTCAAACCCGGTCTCACCTGCGAACACTGCCACACTGGCGCCATGGAGCATCTGAAGAGCGCGATCAAGGGAGACCATAGCGACGATCCTCCCTCGCTCGCGGATCTGTCTACAGAGGACATATCGAACTTCTGCGGCCGCTGCCACCGAAGCTGGGAACTGGTCGTGAGAGCCGGCTGGAAGGGTCCATCAAACGTCCGTTTCCAGCCCTACCGCCTCGCGAACAGCAAATGCTTCAACGGGGCCGACCCCCGTATCAGCTGCATCGCCTGTCACGATCCTCACCAGAAAGTCGTGCGCGATGTTACCGACTATGACAGCAAATGTCTCGCCTGCCACTCTCCGACGCTGGAGGCAGCAACACCAACCTCTCCGCACGCCAGGTCTTGCCCCGTGGCCAAGGCGAACTGCACCAGTTGCCACATGCCGAAAGTGCCCTTCCCCGGAGGCCATTTCGTCTTTACCGACCACGAGATACGGGTCGTCAGGCCCAACGAGCCCTATCCCAACTAGGGCTTTGGCGGGCCCTGGCTCTGTTGATCCTCGTTCAGCTTGGCGACGATCGCGCGTTCCTTCGCGCCATCTGCCGGACGATGCAGCCGGTAGTACACATTCGCCAGCTCAATATGCGGTTGCAGCCAGTCCGGATTCGCCTTGACCAGTTCTTCCAGGTCCTTGGCAGCATCCGCGTATTGCCCGGATGTACTCTTCCACATCGCCATCTCATAGCGCGCAGTCGCCGATCCCGGATTCAATTTAAGCGCCCGGTCGAGATACGTCCTTGACTCTTCCATCTGACGACGCTTGTAGAGAATGGCTCCAAGATACATGTTGGCGTTGAAGTCATCTGGATCGCGCTTCAGCGCCTCACGGAACGCCGGCTCGGCTGCAGTAGCGTCTCCGGTAAGATCCCTCGCCATGCCCGTCAACGAGTAAATGCGAGGTAGATTCGGATTCAAGCTCAGTGCCTGCTCCAGATCAGCCTTGGCATGGGCGAAGTCATTCAAGTCCAACAGCGTAGAGCCAGCCAGCAAATACGCGTCCGCGTTGTGGGTTGACTCCGCCACCTTCTCCAGCCGCGCGACTCCCTCGCGCCGGCCTCCCGACTGAATCATCGCCGTTCCCAGGACATATTCAAAATCCGGATTTGCCGCATTCGCCGTCTCCATCGGCATCAGCATCGTGGCTGCGGCTGCCGCCTGGTCCAGCCGCACCTCGCTATCGCCCAGCAGAATCGCGATCTGCACATTGGAGGGCATGGCCTTGTGAACTTCCTCGAACACAACCCGCGCATTCGCGAGATCACCCTTCTTGTAATAGGCGAGCCCCATGTTCGTCTGGATTTCTTTATTACCGGGTGCGGACGACAGCGCCCGGCGATACTCCACGATGGCTTCGTCAAACCTTCCTTCATGCGCCAGGGCCGCACCCAGATTCGCTCGAGCCTCCACCATGTTTGGCCGAAGCTTCAGAAACTTCTGGTAGTCCTGGATCGCGGTCACGTAGTCGCCGTACTGTTGCGCGACGATTGCACTGCTGAAGAGTTGGTCTGGCCCCGGCTGTTGAGCAAGTACGAAGCAGGACGAAAGTAAAAGTGCGATGGCAGCGGTACGCATTGCGTCTAAGCATAGCGCAGCGAGTTCCCGAAGAATAGGTGCCCCCGAACACCAAGGTTTGACGCCCCCAACGACGCCTCGTTCACGATCCATCACGAGCTCTCCAGCCGCCATCCATGCACCCTTTCAGCGGAGGAGTCTTCAGCTCGCTACTGCATCCCGTACTTATCCAGCCACTTCAACTCTTCGCGGATCTTGATGTAGCCATGCCACGGATTCTTGTCCAGCGGATGATTCTCCCCCGGAAATACCAGCAGCGCATGCTTCACATTCAACCGCTGCAGCGCCCGCTCCAGCAGCACCTGTTCGAAGTAGCTGACGCGATTATCCGCATTGCCTCCGACGATGTGCGTTGGCGTCGTCACCTTGTTCATCTGGAACAGCGCAGCCTCGCTCTGGTAAAGCTCCGGCTTCTCCCACGGCGTTCCCGAGAGATACCACGCATCATCCCACGTCAGATCATCGTTGCCCCAGTTGGCGGCGTGCTCCACCGCACCCGCTCCCGTCACCGCAGCTTTGAAGCGGGTTGTCTGCGTGATCAGCCAGTTCGTCATGTAGCCGCCATAGCTGTATCCGCCGATGGTCAGGTGGCCCGGATCGGCGATCCCATCCTTCACCAGCGCGTCCACTCCCGAAAGAATATCCCGCCCCGGTGCCGACACCAGGTGCGGCATAATCGCAAGCATGAACTTNNCCCAGTCGTACCAGTCGGCACCAAAGTGGTCTCCGTCCGCATCCTCGGGCCCCCCATGAATCAGCGTGAACATCCGCAGATGTTTCTCACCCATCTTGCCCGGAGGATAGATCAGAACTCCTTCAACCTCGGTCCCATCCGTCGACTTCCAGCTGTACGGCTTCCACTCCACCTGCGCACGCCCGGCAAATACCGGATTGAAGGCCGTCACCGCCTTCGCTTCATTCATCGCAGAAACGTCCGCCGCAACATACACCTGCGTCGGCTGGGTAATCGTCGAGTGCGTAAAGATCAAACCACCGTGGCTCGCCGCATCCAGATGCGCATAGTTTCCAGGCAGCGTCGCAACCCCAACAGCCTTCTCTCCCTCCACGCGATACACATGCTGGTCCATCCCCTTCAGGCCGGTAGCCAGCAACGTACCGTCTGCTGTGACCACCAGGTTCTCCCACGAGCCATCAAACTCCGAGCCCAGCCGCGTTGCGTTCCCTGTCGCCATGTCCAGCGAATACAGTCGCCCCTGCACATCCCTGTACGCACCCTCGATGGACCCGCCCGACGCATGCACCAGCAGGTCGATGCTCTTTCCTGACAACGTCCAGTGCAGGTCGCTTTCAAGCGCCTGGTTATGCGTCACCTGCCGCGCATCGCCACCCTTCGTGGCGACGACAAAAACTTCACTCTCCGCCGGACTCTCCAGCCGGTGCGACACTGGCCCCGTCTCAAACGCAATCGACTCGCCATTCGGCGACGGCACAATCTCTGCAATTCCAAGTGCGCTATGCGTCACCACCACAGCACCCACCGGATACTCCACCTTATCCGCTGCGGGCTTGGGATGCTGATGCGCCTCGGGAGTCTTCGTGCTCGCCTCAATCGCCGCAGCNNACCGCCTCTCCGCCGTGCGAGGAGATCAGCCAGATCCGGCTGGTTCCGTCCTTGCTCCCGTCTGCCGCGGCAGCGCCATCAACATTAGCCAAATCCTCCGGCAACGCGCGGTCCGATACGAACGCAATCGTTCGTCCATCCGGCGACCAGCGTGGCGACGTGTCATGCCCCGAGTTCGTCAGTTCCCCCACTGTCCCGCTCTGCTTCGTCCAAAGCCACAGGTCGTGCTTGAACCGGTTGTGCTGCCAGTCTGCAGCATCGGTCGCAATCACCACCGCCGATCCATCCGGCGAGATCCGCGCACCGTCGATCCCGGTCGCATTCATAAACTCATCCAGCGAAATCGGTGGCTTGCTCTGTTGCGCCTCACCGCTGTGCGTGCAGGCAGTGAACGAAGCGCCAATCAGAACGATGTGCAGAAGCGTGCGTGCAGAAACAAATCTCATGGACATATCGATTCCAGACAGTGTACTTGCTACAAGAAAAATCGGCGGAGGGAGCAATGCATCTAAGCTCCCTCCGCCGATCGGATGATTCAGTCTCTACGCTGCACGTTAGAACTCGTAGCGCAGGGCAAACTGCATACGACGTGGTGCACCGTTGCCGCCGATAAGAGCGCTAGCCGTTCCCAGGTTGGCGCCGCTAGTCAAGCCCGCTCCAATCGAGTACGGGTCGAAGCGGTTGGTGTTCGTGACGTTGTAGACCTCCCATGCAAACTTCAAAGCTCCGTACCGCCCAAACGCCCAGGACTTCGTGAGACCCGAGTCGAGATTCAGGTAGCCGTCTCCACGGAAGTTATTACGCTGACCGGTTTCACCAGG
>DHWW01000297.1:0-15556 GCA_002413385.1 Granulicella sp. UBA5172 | reverse complement strand
GCGTTGTAGTAGCTCTTTCCAATGCTCGAGAGAGCATACAGAGAAGAGAACTGGGACTGCCAGAACTTCGACTGATATCCATCCGGGCAGCCATAGCCGCAGAACACGTCGATGTCCGCCAACGAAGTCGTTGCGCCATACTGTGCGCGGTAGGGTGCCCACTCATTGGTATAGATCGCCTGGGTAGCAGATTCACCCGAGTAATCTACGTTCGCCATGAAGGGGAACACATTTTCAAAGTAGGGAATAGCCTGTACGGTCGCCGAATTATCTCCCCCGTGAATGTCAACCTGCTTGGACAGCGCAGTACCAGCGGTGTAGTAATCTCCGCCGCCCTGCGGGTCCGTGTAATCCACCGGCTCCGCAAGATCCAGACTCTGCAGCAAGTGATTTCCCTGCCGTCCGACATACGCGATCTCTATCGTGAATCCGGCTGGCAGCTGATGCTGCAACGAGAGGTCGAACGCCTCGGTGTAGGGTGTCTTCATCTGGCTATCCAGGCCCCAGGTGATCGCAAACCCCGAACCAAAGGGGTCAGTAGAAGGAGTGAACGGGTAGGTAGCCGAGGGGTCTCCAGCACCATTGCTGAATGGCAGGGTATTCCTGCTCGTGAAGCGAGGGGACGCGCCGAGAGTCAGGATACCTGCACCGCTGGTTGCCGCTGTAGAAAGGCCGAACTCGCCCTCTTGATCGAAGATATTGACCAGGCCCTCACCGAAGTGATCGTAGTAAATACCGGCGCCAGCACGAATCGACGTCTTCGAATCAGGCGCCCACGCAACTGCCAGGCGAGGAGCAAAATTGTTCTTCGCCGCAGCGTAGAACCCAGGCTTGCCGTAAAACTTGCCCGCAGGTGCGAAGCTCAGGTTCGGCTCATAAACCTGTCCCTGAAGNNGTCTCCCACGGCGTCTGGAGATACGTGTACCGCACGCCTGCCGTGACCGTCAGATTCGGCAGGATACGCCATGAGTCCTGCAAAAACGTCTCATACTCGTTTGCGCTGAAGTGACGTGCGATGGGTGTGCCGTCGGCTAACAACGTCCCGCCCGTTGCGCTGCTTACCTGGTAGTTGTAGACGTCGGTCACAGACGGCACCGTGCCAACGAGATTGGCATAAGCTCTCTTGTACGAGTCAGCGAACCCAGAGTCTACCGTCGGAACACCACCGCCAAGACTCGCAGGATCAGGAGCCTTACCCTTCAGCCATGACGGATTCGTGGAAGCACTGTTATAGGAGTTCGCATCCGAAGAGCGATTCTGGTGAATGAGACGCCAGTTCACTCCAAATTCGATGTTGTGCTTGCCCTTGGTGAGACTGAAATTGTCAACGATGTTATTGACGGGAACGCTGGAAATCGTGCTTCGTGTCTGTGCCGTTTCAGTCGACAGGAAACGGAAACTCACATAGTCCCCAGAGCCGACTCCTGAGACGCCCGTACCCTGACGGGTATACCCGTAGCGGATGTCATTCACCATGTTCTGATTGATCGTCCACGTATCGCCTGCGGTGATGCCTTTGTTATTGGAGATCGTCGAGGAAGATGCCGGCTGGCCCGGAAACTGCTCCGTGCCGGGAATCACATCCTTCTGAAGGTTGCCACGAACGAAGATGCGGTGCTTATCGGACGGCGTATAGTCGATACGCACGATCGACGTATTCGCACTCTGCGGCAGCGGCGACACGAACGTGTACGAACCCGTGTTCAAACCATCGCCTGTCAGGTTGCCGTTCGCCGCTGGCATGGCATTGAAGTAGGCCAGCGAGTTGGGGTTGGCTCCCGGATCATTCGGATACGCTGCCGTATTGCAGACAGCGCAACCGTTATTCGTATCGAGCTGCTTAAACTGTCCTGCCGTAAGCCCGACCGTGGCACCATTTGCCTGATATTGAACCACTCCCTGCTGATACAGCGCCGTGGGGGTCGTTTGCGTTACCGTCTGGCTCTCAGACTGACGCTTCGCTTCGTAGTTCGCGAAGAAGAACAGCTTGTTCTTGAAGATAGGGCCGCCGACATCCGCACCGAAAATGTGACGGATCAACTTGGGAGGGCGGTTACCCAGCCCGCTCTCCAACTGTGCCTGCTTGTTGAAGTACTGGTTCGAAACCGTGTTGGTAGGGCGGAAGTACTCGTACGCCGCGCCATGGAACTTGTTCGTGCCCGACTTGGTGACAAGCGAGACCTGCGCACCAGAGGAACGGCCTGCATCCGCGTCTGCGTTGCTCGTCGTCACACGGAACTCTTCCACCGAGTCCTGCGTCTCGCGAAGCACACCCGTAAAGGCATAGCCATTTACCTGGTCATTGTCGTCCACACCGTCGATCGTGATGTTGCCCTGATCGGAGCGGCCACCGTTGACTGAGCCCGTCCGGCTCGTATTATCCTGCGGCAGGAACAGCACGCCCGGCTGCAGTGAGAGCAGCTCCGGAACGTTGCGCTCTTCGCTCGGCAACGCCTGAATCGTCGCATTGTCCGTCGCACCACCCAACGTCGCATCCGTCGTATTCAGTGTCTGCGCAGCTTCCGTGACGTCCACCACCTCGTTCGAGCCCATCACCGAAAGAGAAAAGTTGATCGTCGCCGGCTGGTTTACCAGCAGCTCCGCCGACTTCGACTGGTTGCCAAACCCAGGCGCCGTGACCACAATGGTGTACTTCGTTGGAGGGATCTGCTGCAGCTGGTACTCGCCATCGCCCTTCGATGTCGTGACGATCTTCTGCCCGGTAGCGGGCGCATTCAGCGTGATCGTCGCGCCCGGCACCACCGCGCCGCTCGGATCATTGACCACTCCGCGCAACGAAGTCGTGGCGTTCTGCGCAAAACCTGTTGCAGTACAAAGGGATAACAAAAACAAGAGGGCGAATACACCAATGCGTCTCATCAAAAGCTTCCTCCAAAGGGATAACAGCTTGACTCGGCCTACTAGGGCTCGGATAAAAATCAGTACGCTTCAGCCTGCCTTCCAGATACGCAACTGAAAGCAGGCTTCGAACTTTATGGATTCCTACTTTTTTACAGGAAGGTGAATGGAATTGCAAGATGTCGAGAATGTTATTGGGCGATCCCGCGCAGCATCATTTCGATTACCGAACAGACGCTCCCCCCCGCACCTGCGCCAAGCAACCACCTCAANNAAAACTACTTAGCCGTAGCTGCCACCTTCGCTGCATGACCCAGATGCTGGAAGTTCAGGATCGCGTTGAACACCAGCGGATAGCTCCCCACCGTCTCTCCGCGATACACCGGATTGTTTGCGAAGAGCAGCACGTTGCCCTCGCCCAGATGCGCATCCACGACAATCGCGCGTTCCGCAATCGAGCTCGCATTGTCCAGCAGCCCCGAAATCAGCATTCCCTTCGCATCCGTGAACCGCAGAATCACCTCCGGCCGCAACGCCACCGGGATCACCGACGGATTATTGCGCATCTGCTCCTCGTTCAACNNTGCGACCCTGCACCACATCGCTATCCTCCACGGTGCCCCGACCCGTAGGCCGCTGCGAGTACGGATCCATCAGCGTACGCCGATATCCGCTGCGTCCTTCCGTGTTGCTGATGTCGAACGCCATGCCATTCGCACTCATCACCGGAACTGCCGTACCCAGACCCCAGGCAATCGGATCGTTCGGCGACACGAACACCGTGTTCAGAACACTTCCCACCACGCGGGCACCTCCCTTCACGACCGAAACTCCTGGTGCAAGGCCAGTGTCGATCGCAAATTGAGCCGTATCTTCGCAGGTAATCAGCAGGCCTCCCTGCTCCACAAACTTGCGCAGATGTTCCAGCCCGTCAGACCCCAGGCCTGGCCGTGTGTCCGCAGTCGAATCCAGCAGACCAAGGTTTGGCGTCAACGCCGTCTTCTCCCACGGCAGCGCATTCCCATACATCGGCGTCCCATTCAAAATATCCAGCGTGGAAGCGCGTCCCACGGGAGCAAACACAATCACGTCGTACTTGCCGCGCAGGTCGCCCTCAGCCGCCACCGTCTGCGTGCTGATGTACTTGAACGGCACACCCGCGTGATCGAACTCATACCTCCACCAGCCCTCGGTCTGTGTCCCCTGCCAGGTGTGCATGAACGCGATCCGTGGCGCTGCCGCTGCGTGCGTTGCAACCGACGGCGCTGCCGCAAGCCGCACCGCATCCAGCGACAGCGTCTTGAGCGCCGGCCCCAGGGTCGACTCCGGAGCATCCGTGATCAACAGCGATCCCGCTCCAAAGTGCTTCCCCGCCGCATCGAACTCCTTCTCCGCAATCGCCACATGCGAGTCCTTCAGCCTGTACACCAACGCCAGCAGCGAGCTCTGTCCCGTATTCGCAACCGCCACCACCGAACCAGCGCCGCTGACCTTCCCCGAGAGACTCCCGGGGTCATCCACCTTCGTCATCTTCGCCGCCAGAATCGCAGGGTCCGTAAGGCGCACCACCTTCACGTTGAACAGCGAGCCGAACGACCATCCCGTATCGTCATACGGATGCTTCTGTGGATCATCCGGCGCCCAATACTGCTTATCCAGCAGAGCATCCGCAATGCGCGAGTACGGCTGATCCATCCGCACCACCAGGCTCCCCGCCGGGAACGTCTCTTCAGTCGGCTTATCCCCACGCTTGGCTGCAGGCACGTTCGCGGTCATTGCTTCCGACAGTTGGCTCACCTCCACATGCTGCTTCGCCAGCACCTCCAGCAACTCCACCTGCCGATTCATCTCCGCCTCATTCGCAGGCAGAATATACGCCGCCGGTCCTTCCACCGTCGGCTTCAAGATGGATCGCTTGCTCTTCTCGTAGTAGTCCTCAAGAAAGTGGTGCGTGTTCTTTGAAAAATACGACAGCGTCGAAAGCAGAGCGCTCTCTTCGTAGTTGTTGTTGTCACGCTGCGACCACATCACCACGGGCAGAGGAGGATTCTGCCGGTACCATGTCCGCGAATAATCCTCTGGCGAAAGGATGCGCTTCTCCGTATCGGCTCCACCGTTGCCGAACGTCTCATACAGCCGGCTGATCCCGTTGTGCAGGCCTGCAAGAAACATCAGGTAGCCCGGGCTCCACGTGTCAAAGTCGCCATGCGTAAACACGCCGGGCATACCAAATTGCTGCATCTGCGCGACGTTATTCCACCCCAGCTCCGCCCACTCATCCGCAAGCTTCGGATCGATCCATGCGTTGTACGGCCCATCGCCGACCGTGTTGTCGTACAGGAACGGCACCGACTCATGCAGATCATGCAGCACCTGCGCATGCCAACCCAGAAAGGTGTTCAGCACATTGTTGCTCAGGTTCAACGTCATGCCCATCGCGTCGCGGTTGTTGTCGTGCCCCACGTAATGTCCCCAATACGTCAGCTGCGGCCAGTCCTTGCCCGGGTTCGCCCTGTGCCACTTGTAGATGTCCACCATGCGGTCGCGCCCATCCACCTCCACCACCGGAGTAATCAGCACGATCATGTGCGAGCGGATGTACTTGATATACGGCGAATCGTCCACTGCCAGCCTGTACGCCATCTCCATCAGCGCCGTCGGAGCGCCCGTCTCCGGCGAATGAATCGTCCCCGTAATGTAGTACACCGGATACGACGAATCGATCAGCGGCTTGGCCTTCGCGTCATCCATCCCGATCATGCGAGGATCAGCCAGCTTCCCCAGCCGCTCTTCGTTCTCCTTCGCGCCCTTCAGCAAACTCTCATCGGCGATGGCCACCGCGATCATCTCGCGGCCCTCTTCCGAGTGCCCAATCGTGAACACCTGCACGCGTGGCGAACTCGCAGCCAGCAGCCTGAAGTACTTGTACACATCCTCTGCATACGGCAGCATGTTCGGAGCTCCCGACACATCGCCCAGCACCTTCTCCGGCGTCGGCACCGTCGTCGATGCCGGGAGATAATCCACCAGCGGCGATAGGAACGATGGGTCCGTCGTATAGTCGTGGATCTTCTTCGTATACTCCTGATCCACGGCTTGATGAGGGTCGCGCGCGTAATCGCTGTTCAATGTTTGGGCAGAAACGCCCACACCGACAAGCAGCAGAACAAAAGCTCCAGAGGCCTTGGCAGACTGTAAGAATCGCATGAGTCTTTATATATCGGATCGCGTCAATATGCCCAGACGCCAAGCCCAGACNNACACCTGATTGCGAGCCTTCAGTCAGCTTCTTCCATGCTGTGGTGCCGCACATCCGCTCCGCGCACCCAGAAGATCACATCCTCTGCAATGTTCGTCGCATGGTCCCCGACACGCTCCAGATTGCGCGAGATAATCAGCGCATTCAATGCCTGCGGAGCCAATTCCGGCTTCTCTTTAATCAGGTTCCCCAGCGACCGGAACGCGTCCCGGTTCATATCGTCGACCTGGTCGTCCAGCAGCAGTACAGACTGCGCCATCTCTGCATCGCCTTCGATGAACGCCTGCAGCGACTTCCGCACCATCGCCGCAGCCAGCAGCGCCAGCCGAGGAATATCCACCGGCAAATCAACATTCGCCTGCGTCCCAAGATCCAGAACCCGTTCCGCGATATTCACCGCCTGGTCGCCCACGCGCTCCAGATCGGCATTGATGCGAATCACCGCAAGAATGAAGCGCAGATCGACCGCCATCGGCTGCTCCATCGCCAGCAGATCGAGCGCCATCCCATCAATCTCACGCTCCATCCGATTGATAGCCGGCTCCGACAAACGAACCAGTTCACACAGCCCCTCATCCCGCGACGAATACGCCTCGGTAGAACGCTGAATCGCCTGCTCTACAAGGCCTGCCATCACCAACAGGCGTTCCTTCAACTCATCGAGACTCTGCTGAAACTTGATTCGTATCATCCGAACCTCCCTGTGATGTAATCCTCGGTGCGCTTATCCGAGGGGTTCGTGAAGATCTTCGTGGTCGCCGCAAACTCCACCAGCTTGCCCATCAGGAAGAACCCGGTGTTCTCCGCCACACGTGCCGCTTGTTGCATATTATGCGTCACANNGTGTACTGGCTCTTCAATTTGAAGATCAAATCCTCGATCTTCGCCGTCGATACCGGGTCCAGCGCACTCGCCGGCTCGTCCATCAACAGCACCTCAGGATCGACCGCCAGCGCGCGCGCAATGCACAGCCGCTGCTGCTGCCCGCCGGAGATACTCGCGCCGGACTTCTTCTTCAGGTCGTCTTTCACCTCGTCCCACAGCGCTGCCTGCCGCAGCGACCGCTCCACCACCTCATCCAGAACCCGCTTCTTCCTAAACCCATTCAGCTTCAACCCGCTCGCCACGTTGTCGTAAATCGACATCGTCGGAAATGGATTGGGCCGCTGAAACACCATCCCCACGCGCCGCCGAATCTCCACCGGCGTTGCGTCCTTGTAGATGTCCACCTCGCCCATCATCACCTTTCCCTCGGCGCGAGCAGTGGGGTTCGTCTCGTGCATCCGGTTCAGGCAGCGCACAAACGTCGACTTCCCGCAGCCCGACGGACCGATCAGCGCTGTCGCGTGGTTGGCCGGAATGTGCAGGCTCACATCATGAAGCGTATGCACCGTGCCATACCATGCGTTCAAATCCTCGACGCGAATGTCGACTCCCACTAATGTCCTCCCTTGAGCGCGCCGCGGTTGGCAAAGATCCGCACCAGCGTCACCGAAACCATAATCATCACAATCAGCACCAGCGCTCCCGCCCATGCCAGGCGGTGCCATTCATCATACGGCGACAGCGCGTATACATAGATCTGCAGAGGCAGTGCTGCAATCGGCTGATTCAAATCGAAACTCCAGAACTGGTTGCCGAAGGCCGTAAACAGCAGCGGAGCCGTCTCTCCAGCCACGCGGGCAAACGCCAGCATGCAGCCCGTAATAATTCCCGGCGAAGCCGTCCGCAAGCTGATGGAGAGCACCGTCCGCCACTTCGGAATCCCCAACCCCAGCGCCGCCTCGCGCACCGGATTCGGCACCGTCGCCAGCATCTCCTCGGTCGTCCGAGTCACCGTCGGCACCATCATGATGGCCAGCGCCACGCTGCCCGCCAACCCCGAAAAATGCTGCTGCCTGGCCACGATCAGAGCGTACGCGGACAGGCCCATCACGATCGACGGCACTCCGTTCAGAACGTCCGCCGTAAACCGTACCGCCGCACCAAACCACGTTCCCCGCGCATACTCCGCAAGGTACACACCTGCGCCAATGCCCAGCGGAATCCCCAGCAGGCTCGCCAACCCCAGGATCGCCGCCGATCCCGCGATCGCATTCGCCATGCCGCCGCCGCCCACGCCAATCGGTACAGGAACGTGCGTGAAGAAGGCAAGATTCAGCGAACTCGCACCCTTATAAAGCAGGTATCCCAGGATCGCCACCAGCGGCACCAGCACCAGCACGGTGCTGATAATGGCGACCCCTGTCACCAGGTGGTTGGTCACGCTGCGTCTCAGCGTAACGAAGCCGGCTACGTGGCGGGAACGAACAGGCAATGCGCTCATTAGTGTGCGCCCCCTTCGTTCTGCCGAACCACCGCCCACACCAGCAGCCGTGCAATCGCATTGACGACAATCGTTACCAGGAACAGCGCCAGGCCAATCTCGATCAGGGCGCTCAGGTACAGGTCACCCGTCGCCTCCGTAAACTCATTGGCGATCACGCTGGCCAGCGTATAACCCGGAGCAAAGAGGTTCTTCACAATGCCGGGGTGGTTGCCAATCACCATCGTGACGGCGATCGTCTCACCCAGCGCTCGCCCCAGTCCCAGAATCACCGATCCGATGATGCCCATCCGCGCATTGCGCAGCACCCCGATCCGCAGCATCTCCCACCGCGTCGCGCCCAGGGCCAGCACTGCCTCACGCTGGTTCACCGGCACCGCCCGCATCACGTCCCTGCTAATCGAGCTGATCACCGGGAAGATCATGATCGCCAGGATCACGCTCGCCGCGAACATGCTCACCCCAAAATTCGGTTCCACAAAGAACCCCGTCCAGCCCAGATATTTTTCCAGTACGGGCCCGGCCTGATCGCGGATGATGGGCACCAGCACAAAGATCCCCCACAGCCCATACACCACGCTCGGAATGGCTGCCAGCAGCTCCGTCAGAAACGAGATCGGTCCGCGCAGAACCCCCGGGCAGATATCCAATAGAAAAATCGAAACCGCCAGCGCCAGCGGCACCGCCATCAGCAAGGCCAGCAACGACGACACCACCGTGCCATAGATAAACGGCAGCGCCCCAAAATCGCCCGACACCGGGTCCCACGTCTGCGTCGCAAAAAAATGCCATCCAAACGCTTTGATCGAGAGCTGCGAGTGGGAGACCAGTACATAGATGATCAGCACCACAATCGCGAAGATGGTCAGGGCGCACAGCACCATCACGCCCGTGAAGACTCCATCCGCTATCCTGCCGGAGCTCTTGGCCTGCAGAAAGTTGCGGATCTCCGATGGCGACGCCACACCCACCACGGCGTGCGGCTCGGAGCCCGGCTGCGGCACGACCGTCTTCATCATGGGAATCCTGGGCGTCGCCGGAATCGTGGGCGTCGCCTCTGCCGGCTCTTTAGCCACACGGGATAACGGAATAATCTCTGGCTCTTTCATCGGTCTGCTTGCAGAACTCCCATATCACTCTATGAAAGGAATGTGAATGGACCGTGAATTTTGCGCGATGTCCGGTTCCACCAGGCGATGAAACAGCGAAAAACAAAGGGGGCCTGCGTTGATCCCGCAGGCCCCCCGGTCAGAGTTTAGTGAACAGTTTGGATCGTCTTGCGCACCATCTTCTCCACCGCTGGCGGTAACGGAGCATAGGTCATGCCCTCGGCCTCTGCCTCGCCGTGATCCAGCATCCACTCCAGGAAGTCGTGAATCACTTTACCCTTCGCCGCGTCCTTCGACGGCTCCGGAATCAGCAGCCAGGTGAACGACGAGATCGGATACGAATCCGCTCCCGGCGCATTCGTGATCGACACCCGGTAGTCAGCAGGCATGTTCTTCGATGCACCCGCCGCCGCCGCGCTCACCGTCGCCGTCGACGCCTTCGCCCAGTGACCCGCAGCGTTCTTCACCACGCCATACAGCATGTGGTTCTGCGCCGCGTAGATCAACTCCACATAGCCAAACGAATACGGGCTATTGCGAACCATTCCGGCCACGCCCTCATTGCCCTTCTGTCCCACACCCAGCGGCCACTGAACTGACGTCGCCGAACCAATCTTCTGCTTGAACTCCGGGCTCACCTTGCTCAGGTAGTCCGTGAAGATATAGTTCGTGCCCGACCCATCCGAGCGATACACCGGAAGAATCGCATGATCCGGCAGTTTCACGCCCGGGTTGTCCTTGGCCAGCCGCGGATCGTTCCACTTCGTAATCTTGCCCAGGTAAATGTCGGCAATCACGTCGCCGGAGAACTTCAGCTCCGTGTTGATGCCCGGCAGGTTGTACGCCGGCACCACGGCGCCCAGCACCGTCGGAATGTGGATCAGCTTCTGCTTCGATTCGGCCAGCTGCTTGTCGGTCATCGGACCATCCGACGCGCCAAAGTCCACAATCCCCTGCGAGATCTGGCGAATGCCCGCGCCCGAACCCACCGACTGGTAGTTGATCTGCACGCCAGAATGCGTCGCGCTGTACTCCGTGAACCAACGCTGATAGATCGGATTGGGGAACGTACCGCCCGCGCCCGTAAGATGTTGCGCAACGGCAGGCGCCACGCTGGCGACCATCGCCGCTACCGTAACCAGGGATAACAACTTCGTCTTCATGATCTCTCCTGGGCCGCTTGCCTCAGGCGTTTCGCCCTGCGCGGCCTTCACTCTTTGCATTGGATGGCTGACCCTCCCCATTGGAGGGCCAGCCACTCATCGTTCTTGTTAAATCCTACGAGATGCGGTACTGATCGTTCGTGAACACGGTGTTATTTAACATCGCGTTCTCTACGAATTCCAACATCCGCACACCCAGGACACTCAGGACACTCGCGGATTCACCCGTTGCCTACGGAATGTAGTAACGCATGCTGACGTCGAACATGTTTTCGGCAGCCCGCGGACCCGACGGAGTCGTTGCATTGCCCACTCCCGACCACAGGTTGCGCTGGAAGTAGCTATACGTCGCCCAATACTGTAGACGCCCGTACTTCGGGCTGTTCACCACGCGGTAGATGAAACCAATCATCGGCTCCTGGATATACCGTGTAGGCGAGCTGCAGTTCGCCGTACTCGGCGATCCGCCCGTGGACGAACCGGGATTCGCTGCAATTCCATAGCATCCCGTGTCGTTCAGGTTCGGTGCACCATAGCCCATCAGCGCGCCTGTCGGCGTCGTGTACACCGTCCGCTGCGCATATTCGCCACCGTAGTAAGCAAATACATCCAGCTTCTTGGTCGGGTGCGTCTCCACGCTCAGCAGTCCGTGATAGTTCCGAATCGGCTCCAGCGCGCCACTCGGCTTCAGCGTCGCGTCGGCCAACTGCGTCGACCCGTACCGCCCTACACCCGTACCGCCCATCGCCTGCACAGCCACGTCCACAAACCGGCTCGGGGATACCCGCACCGTTCCAAACACGCCGCCGGCCTTCGCCGTATTGCTCACCGAGGTCGTCGAGTAGGTATACGACACCGCGCCCGTCGAAGGGTTCGCCGTCGACGTCTGAATCGGATAGTAGTAGTCGCGCATGAAGCGTGCAATGCCACCAATCTCCGCATGCACGTTGGGCCTGTCAAATGCCGCCTTCAGCACAAAGTCCGGCGAAACGTTATTCGCATAGGTTCCGTTGAACGCGTTATAGAGACCGCCATTCTGACCCGCCCCGGCAAAGTAGAAGTTTGCAGGGACCGCGCCCGACGTTGCAGACGTCGCCGTGAAGTTGGTGATCTGCGCATTCTCAGCCGACAGCGCCAGCGTGACCGCTCCGGTCTTCGCATCGCCAAACCGCTGCTGCAAGCGGATACCCGGCTGCCGCATCCAGTTGAAGCCGACCATGTACTGTGCATCGATCGTGTTCGGCAGCTTCTCCGTCCGAGCGTCCGTTCCCTTTCCATCCTCGGTCACCAGCGACCACGTCTGGCCACCCGTCACCGCGAACCCGCCCGCCGTCTCAGCCTTGCCCCAGATCTGGCGCTGGCGCAGCGTATAGCTGTTGCTCTGGTTGCCGTTGGAGGTTGTTCCACCGCTCAGGAAGTCTGCCTCGAAGTAGCCCGACAGCTTGTACTTCCCTGCGTCGCCCTCAAACAATCCACCCAAACGGCTCTGCCGTCCCGAGAAGTTCAGCTCGCTCACGTGTCCCTGGTTCGAACCCGGGAAAGGAATCGAATTGAACGGGGTGTTGATATCAGAGTTCACCGAACGCTGACGCCACACGCCTTCAAACGCCATGAAGGCCACCGGCGTAATCGTCACACCCTTGTAGTGCAGCTTGGCTGGCTCGTTGATCTCAGCATCAACCCTCTTCTGTCCCGTCACCACCGTGTCGGCGAGGCCGGCAGTCGTGGTCTTCAGGTCCGTCACGCTGCTTGAAACCGCGTCCACCTTCGTGGAGGTCTCAGCCGCGGCAGCCTGCGCCTGTGCAGCCGAAGCTGCAGCAGCAGTGGCCTGTGTCTGCGCATCGGTAGCCGTCTGTTGCGCCGCCGTCACATCGCTGCTCTTCGCTGCGACCTGCGACTTCAGCGCGTCGATCTGGTCCTGCTGCGTCTTCAAAGCCTCCCGCATCTCGCGCAGCTGAATCTCCTCAGCCGACTCCTTAGGATGCTTCTTGCCATGCTTGACCGTCTTCGTGGAAGCGGCACTGTCCGTGCTCTGGGCCTGTACCGGGAGCTGGGTGCCCACAAACATCATGGCAATCAGCGCCGCACTCAAAAAGCTATATCGTCTCATCAGTCCTCAGGACGGTAGGCTAAGGCACGCTTGTCCGCGTGATCGTTCCAACAACTGACTTGCCCATGTGTCCGTTCTGTAATCCTCGCAAGCCCATGTGAATCAGCAGAGAATGAACGATGAATAGAACGTTAAAAACCAAAATCTGGCTGGGTTTTTCCACGCTGCCTTCCGCGCTCCCCATCCCTCCCACTCCACCGCCGCTCCGAATCTACGCCGCCGTCGCGTCCACAATCTGGATCGCGCAGGGCAGCGTAAAGCAGAACCGGCTGCCCCGCCCCAGCTCGCTCTCCACCCACATCCGCCCCCGGTGTGCCTCCACAATGTGCTTCGCAATCGCCAGCCCCAGCCCTGTCCCCCCCGACTCCCGCGACCTCGTCTTGTCCACCCGGTAAAACCTCTCGAACAACCGGCTCAGGTGCTCCGAAGCAATCCCGGCCCCAAAATCCTCCACGCAGAACCGAACCTCCTGCGGCGTCCCCGGCACCATCTCCGCACTCAGCACCACCAGCGCCCCCTCCGCCTCCTGCCCCGGTTCCTTCCCCGGCTTGCGGCCATAGTTCAGCGCATTCTCAATCAGATTACTCAGCACCTGCACAATCGCATCCAGATCCGCGATCACCTCTGCATCCGGAAACTCCCCAATCTCCAGCACCCCATGCCTCTCCCGAGCCAGCGCCGCCACCGCATCTTCGGCCTCGCGAATCACGATGCTCACCTCCACCGGCTGCGGCCGCAGCTTCTGCTCACCCGAGTCCACCTTCGCCATCGCCAGCAGGTCGTCCGTCAACCGCGCCATGCGCTTCGCACTCTTGTAGATCGCCTCCAGAAACTCCCTCACCTGCGGTGTAAAGAACAACCCCGTCCGCTCATCTTCCAGCAGCGTCTCCACGTATCCCGAGATCGACGTCAGCGGTGTCCGCAGCTCATGGCTCACGTTCGCCACAAACTCCCTCTGCGTCCGTTCCACCTGCTCCACGTGGGTAATGTCCTGCATCACCACCACCGCTCCACCCTCTGGCATCGGCGAAGCGCTTACTGCGTAGGTCTGTCTCAGCGGCAGCGACACCGGCCGCTTCTCCGCGAACTGCCCATGCTCCAGCGCCTCCTGCACGCACTCCAGGACCTCCGGCGCGCGGATCGTCTGCACCAGCGAGTGCCCCGCGCGCACCGTTCCCGACGACTCCGCAATCAGCTGCCGCATCGCCTCGTTGGCCCACACAATCCGCCCCTCCGCGTCCACGCTCGTCACCGCGTCCTGCATCGAATCCAGCAGCGCCTCCAGTTTCCTCCGGCTCTCCGAGCTCGCCGCCAACTGCCGCGCCACCTCCGCCGCCGACATCCGCAGCGCATCCACCAGCCCGTCCATCTGCTCAAACGCCGGCTCCGGCCACACCTTCTCGCGCTCTCCACTCCCCCGCCCAATCGACGCCGCAACCGGCTCGATCGCCTCCAGCGCATTCGTCACGCAGCGTGTTCCCCGCCACGCCACCCACAGCGCCGTCGCCAACCCCACCACCATCCACCACTGCGGCAGCAGCAGCGTCGCTCCGCCCACCACCGCGATTCCCAATGCGGTGCGCCACAGCAGCGCCAGATATAAACTTCTTCGCAACGCCGATCCCATGCCAGCAGCCTACTCGGTTGCTACTCCCACCGCATTACCCATCGCTTCTTTCACCTTCGGAAGATCGAACCGGTAGCCCGCCCCGCGCATCGTCTTCAGGAACCGCGGCGTCTCTGGATCGACCTCGATCTTCTCCCGAATCCGCCGCACATACACATCCACACTGCGCGGAGTCACGAACCTCGCATCGCCCCACACCGCATCCAGCAGATGATCGCGGCTGAACACCCGCCCCGGGTGCCGCGCCAGGTATTCCAGCAGCCGGAACTCCGTCGCCGTCGTCGTCACCAGCTCATGGTTCACCCGCAGCTGCATCGAATTCCCGTCGATCTCCAAAGCGTCAATCGTCAGCACCGCCGACGCTCCCTGCGACTCCAACGGCCGCTCAAACCGCCGCAGCACCGCCTTCACCCGCGCCAGCAGCTCGCGCATCGCAAACGGCTTGGTAATGTAATCGTCCGCGCCCAGTTCCAACCCATGCACGCGGTCGTTCTCCCCCGCTCGTGCCGTCAAAAAGATAATGGGTACGCTCGCCAGCGTCGGATTCTGCCGCAGCCTCCGGCACAGATCCAACCCATCGCCGCCCGGCACCATGATGTCCAGCAAAAACATCGCCGGCCGCTGCCGCTCAGCGTCCTGCACAATCGCTCCGATCGCAGGATAGGCGCGCACCGTATACCCTGCGCCCTCCAGTTGATACTGCACCAGCCGCCTGATGTCGGCGTCGTCCTCCAGGACGAAAATCACCTGACTCACATGCTCTCCAGTCGCGTCAGCACACCCGCGCCCGCGCTTAGCTTAGCGCGTCCTGCAAGCTCGCTCGAATAAAAGACAGTGAATCGTTACGCGAGACATTTCGCCGTACCGACAACCTGCCACTGCCGTCACGGTATGCTGATTGCGCAGGCGATTCAAGTTTCCTTCTCCTGTGGAGAGACCTGCAGTCGCTCCTGCTCTACCGCCAACCGAAATGCTGTGAACGCCCCCAATCCAACGCTCGCCGTCCGCGCAGGACCGCCGGGTGCCCCACCCATGGCGCGGCTTCATGCGACATGAGTGGGTATTCGCGCGGGTACGCGCGAACCGCCCCCGCCCCTCTCCAA
>DHWW01000225.1 GCA_002413385.1 Granulicella sp. UBA5172 | reverse complement strand
GCAGCGCGGGCGGCGCGAGGCTGTTCCGGTACCGACGGTGGCGCTTGTCGGCTACACGAATGCTGGTAAGTCAACTGTTTTCAATGCGTTGACTGGAGGCGAGGTGCTGGCTTCCGAACGAATGTTTGCCACCCTTGACCCAAAATTGCGCCAACTCAGCCTGCCTTCACGTCGCAAAGTGCTGCTTTCAGACACGGTTGGGTTCATACGGAATCTTCCCCATGCGCTGGTAACGAGTTTCCGCGCCACGCTGGAGGAGGTGGAGCGCGCCGAACTTTTGCTGCATGTCCGCGATGCAGCGAGCCCAACCCTCGACAAGCAGCGCGCTCAGGTGGAGGCGGTTCTGGCCGAACTGGATGTCAAAGGAAAGCCTACACTGCAGGTCCTGAACAAGATCGACTTGCTGCGTGAAGGCGCGACTGTGACTCCAGGGCTACAGGCACCCGGCACGATCGCGGTGTCGGGTTTGACTGGCGCGGGGCTCGACGAGCTGCTTCATGCCATCGATGCGGCGCTGACCGCCGACCCCCTGGAAACCGCAGAGTTCCGGATTTCGCAGGCGGAGGGCAGGGTTCTTGCGGCACTTGAGCGGGGAGCCACCACGACAGGACAGAGATTTGAAGGAAATTTGGTGTATCTGACCGTCGTCGGTCCAAGTTCGCTGCTGGAGCGATATCGACGGTATCAGTATCGACATGGAGCTCCAGGGGCAGCCGCGGAACAATAGCGCCAGAAACAGTACAGGCCGCCTAATCGGGAGCGGAGGTGGTGTCCCGGATCACGCGGCCTGTATGACCCGGAACGGGTCTCAGGTAATACCGATATTCTACGCCTGTGGGAATCTTCTGTACGAAGAAAATTATTGTCAAAGTCAGTCGCCGATTTCAGATGCGGAAAGCATTGCAGTATTCGTTCAAGCAGAGCTTCAAACTGGGATCGTTTTGCACGTCGATTCTTTGACTTTGTCCCCCCTGCTTTGCTACAACTAAGAGGAACGAAAAGCCTAAATTTTGTGTTGCTTGAGCTAAGCTCGGCACTTGAGAAACGGGCTCGACTCGCTCTTGGAAGCAAGTAGTTTGCTTGCCCTCCTGAAGTACCCAAAGAATCTCATGGAAATTTTGCATCAACTTGGCGGTCTTGTGCTCGGCTCTGTGCCGACGATGGTGTTTTTCATCCTGCTCGTTGCGGCCTACGGGGTCCTGGTTCGAGGTCCTCTGGATAAGACTCTGGCGGAACGTCGTTCCCGCACCAGCGGTGCAATCGAGCAGGCACGCGGTGCAATCGCAGCCGCTGAATCTGAGACCACCCTCTACGAAGAGAAGCTGCGCGCGGCGCGAAGCGAAATCATGGCCGCGCGGGAACGCCGGTTGAAGCAGTGGCAGGCGGAGCGCGATGAGGCGATCGCTGCTGCCCGGGCATTGTCGCAGGATCGAGTGAAAGTGGCGCGTGCAGAGATCGAATCCTTATCAGTTGGGGCGCGCAAGCAGATTGAAGAGGCAACCGTACAGTTGAGCGAACAGATTTTACGTGCAGTCCTTCCAGCCGGAACCCGGTTTTCGGAGGCGGGCCAGTAATGAACGCTTTTTCTTTACCGGCGATGTTGCGCCGGCTGATGATGATCGCGCTGGGTATGTTGCTGCTCATCTCTGCAGGCAGCACAATCCATGCGCAGAGTGCGACGCCGACACCGCAGTCTGCCGCCAGCTATGCCAATAAGAAGCAGACCGTCCTCAATGAAACTGACGAGTATCGGCTGTCACCATCGGTCGTGAAGTTTGGTGCCTTGCTGGGCATGAAGCCTGAGACGGCAGCGAACGTCTTCACGCTTTTCAATATCTTTATACTGATCGGTGCGGTTGGATTTGGCCTGCTGAAGGTCCTCCCCAAGGCTTTCCGTAACCGGAACACGGCGATTCAGAAGCACCTGGTCGATGCCCGCACGGCTACCGAAGAGGCAACCTCCAGGCTGAGTTCCGTCGAGGAGCGGCTATCCAAACTGGATGAGCAAATTGCCGCGATGCGCGGTCAGGCAGAGGCCGACAGCGCGAGAGACGAGCAGCGCATCAAGGCGAGCGTGGAAGACGAGAAGGTCAAGATTGTCGCCGCAGCCGAGGTTGAAATTCAAAATGCAACAACCCTTGCACGGCGTGAGATTCAGAAGTACGCCGCAGAGCTCGCGATCGAACAGGCTGCACGCAAGCTGGTGGTCACCGCTGAGACGGATCGCCTGCTGGTTGAGAGCTTTGCGCACAAGCTTGGCGAAGGGAGCAATAACTAATGGCTGCCATCGATCTACGCTATGCGCGCGCTCTAGCCGCTGTGATCTCCGACCAGAAGCTGGATGTGGTTGCGACGCAGGGCCAATTGAATGATTTTGTCGAGACGCTGGAGGCCAGTGCTGAGCTGCGCGAGGTGCTCGCAGATCCGTCGATTCCCGAGGCGCAGAAGCTGGGCGTACTGGATGCCATTGCCACAAAATCCGGCATGAGCAAGACGGTGCGGAATTTTATTGCCGTGATTGCTCACCATCAGCGCCTGCACGAACTCCGCGACATGGTTGAGGCCTACGCCTCGCTTGCGGATGAAACCTCGAGTGTCGCAGAGGCGGAGATCGTGAGTGCACAGCCGCTGGACGCGGGGAATCGAAAGCTGCTGGAAGACAAGATTGCCAAGATCACAGGTTTGCAGCATGTGCACGCAACCTACACTCAGGACGCAACGCTGCTGGGTGGCGCTGTAGTTACGATTGGATCGACTGTGTATGACGGATCGATTCGCGCGCAGCTGCAGCAACTCAAGACCCGGCTGGTTGCAGCCGGAGCGTAGATCAAGATACGCAACAAGATTTGAAGGACTCGAAGGAAAAGGAAACGCATGGCAAAGATTCAGGCAAATGAGATCACCGAACTGCTTCGCCAGCAGATTGAGAACTATGAGCAACGCATCCAGGTGGATGAAGTCGGCACGATCATCACGCTGGGCGACGGTATTGCGCGCATTCACGGCCTCGACAAGGTCATGGCCGGCGAACTGATTGATTTTCCGCACGGCATCTCCGGCCTCGCGATGAACCTCGACGAGGATCAGGTTGGTGCGGTTATTCTTGGCGACTACAGCGAGCTCAAAGAGGGCGACCAGGTCAAGCGCACCGGCAAGATTATGTCGGTGCCCGTAGGCGAGGCGCTGATCGGCCGCGTAGTGAACGCGCTCGGACAGCCCATCGACGACAAGGGCCCCATCAACACAGACAAATTTTTGCCGGTGGAGCGTCTCGCTCCCGGTGTGATCGCGCGCCAGTCTGTGACCGAGCCGATGAACACCGGCATCAAGGCCATCGACACGATGATTCCCATTGGTCGCGGCCAGCGCGAGTTGCTGATTGGCGACCGCCAGACGGGCAAGACCGCCGTAGCGCTCGACACGATCATCAACTCCGCAAAGAACGACCTGATCTGCATCTACTGCGCCATCGGACAGAAGCGTTCGTCCGTTGCCAGCGTGGTGCAGACGCTCGAAGAGTACGGAGCGATGGCGTACACCATCGTCGTCGCTGCAACCGCTTCCGAACCCGCGCCCATGCAGTATCTCGCCCCCTTTGCGGCGACTGCGATGGGCGAGTACTTCCGCGACAACGGCAAGCATGCGCTGATCATCTACGACGATCTCTCCAAGCACGCAGCGAGCTATCGCGAGATTTCCCTACTGCTGCGCCGTCCGCCAGGCCGTGAGGCGTATCCCGGCGATGTGTTCTATCTGCACTCGCGTCTGCTGGAGCGTTCCTCGAAGATGTCGAAGGAGCTTGGCGGCGGTTCACTGACGGCTCTGCCGATCATCGAGACGCAGGCCGGCGACGTCTCTGCGTACATTCCGACCAACGTGATTTCGATCACCGATGGGCAGATCTTTTTTGAGACAGATCTCTTCAACTCGGGTGTTCGTCCCGCTGTGAACGTCGGCCTTTCAGTGTCGCGCGTAGGATTCGCCGCGGCCATCAAGGCGACTAAGCAGGTTGGGTCGACCCTGAAGCTGGACCTCGCGCAATATCGCGAGCTGGCCGCCTTCGCACAGTTTGGTTCGGACNNCTGAAGCAGCCGCAGTTCTCTCCGCTCACCGCTGCGCAGCAGGTTGCGATTCTGTTCGCTGGAACCCAGGGTTTGCTCGACAATGTTGAGATCAAGGATCTGCGCGGATTTGAGGACGGCTACTACCCATTCCTCGACTCAGTGCATCCTGATATCCTCGCGGATATCACGACGAAGAAGGCGCTCGACGACGATCTTCGCAAGCGGTTGACTAACGCGATCAACGAGTACAAGCAGGATTTTCTTGCAGGCCGCAAGGAAGCTGCACTAACCGCAACGGCGTAAGAGCGACGGCATAAGGACGAATGGCAAACGTACTCGATCTACGGCGACGCATCCGCAGTGTGAGAAACACGCGGCAGATCACCAAGGCCATGAAGATGGTCTCGGCGGCAAAGTTGCGCCGCGCGCAAGAGCGTGCGATGCAGGCTCGGCCCTACGCACAGATGCTGACGAATATATTGGAATCGCTGGTGCGGCGGACAGACCTCTACAACAACGAGACCGGCGAAATCATGCACCCTCTGCTGGTGGAGCGCGAAGAGAAGAACGTGCTGGTGCTGGTGATCGCCGGTGACAAGGGCTTTGCTGGCGGGTTCAATTCGAACATCGGCAAGGCGGCGCAAAGGTTCATCGATCAGCGGCGCGCAGATGGGCAGAACCTGGATCTTGAGCCGATCGGCAAGAAGGCGATTGGGCTGTACAAGAAGCGCTACCCCGCTGCCGGCTACGAGCACAAGGAAGAGTTGTACGACAACGACCTTGCCAAGCACATTGAGGATATTCGTCATCGTGCCGCACCGATTGAGGTTGCAGCAGAGCATCCGACGCTGCTGGTGAAGACTGATTTTGACGACGTAACGGCTGTCGCGAATTCCATCGTGGATCGCTACGAGTCTGCCGAGATTGACTCGGTTTATATCGTTTATAACGAGTTCAAGTCGGTGATTTCGCAGCGTGTGGTGGTGGAGAAGCTGCTTCCGATACGCAAGCTGGGAACGCACGAGATTACGGTGCTCGAAGAGATGACCGAGGAGCAAAAAGAAGCTGCAGGTAAGGCTGCTCAGGAGTCCGGCGTTTCAATCAACGAGCCCGAAGAGACGGTTGCTGAGCGGGAAGCCAAGAAGTTCGGCACAACGGACATCGATTATCTCTTCGATCAGGCACCGGAGCGTCTGTTCCGCCACCTTATGCCGCGGTACGTAACCACGCAGATTTTCCATGCGCTGTTGGAGTCGATCGCTGCGGAGCATGCAGCGCGTATGACGGCGACAGATGCGGCAACCAAGAATGCAGGAGATCTGATCGACAAGCTCTCACTCACCATGAACCGCGTGCGTCAGGCAGCGATTACCAAAGAGATTATCGAAATTGTTAGCGGAGCGGCAGCGCTGTAGGCAAGCGACGACGCAACTTTACGAAAGAGACTTATGGCAGAGACACAAAACATCGGTAAAGTAGTCAGCATCAGCGGCCCGGCCGTTGACGTTCAATTTGAAGAGGCGCACATGCCTCCTATCTTCCAGGCGCTGCGCATCGTGAGCGAGGGCTTCGTTGTGCCGACGCCACTCGACGTCGTCGTTGAGGTGCAGCAGCATCTCGGCGAAGGCCGCGTTCGCTGCATCGCGATGGTCGCCACCGAGGGCATGGTCCGCGGCATGAAGGCCATCGATACCGGCGCAATGATCACCGTTCCAGTAGGTCGTGAGACCCTCGGCCGCGTGCTGAATGTGCTTGGTGAACCGGTCGACGAACTCGGCCCGGTCAACGCCAAGGTGCACATGCCGATCCATCGGCAGGCTCCGGCGTTCGANNCTCATCCTGCCCTTCTTGAAGGGCGGCAAGATCGGTCTGTTCGGTGGCGCTGGTGTAGGCAAGACCGTCGTCATTCAGGAGCTGATCAACAACGTGGCCACGAATCACGGCGGTTTCAGCGTGTTCGCGGGCGTTGGCGAGCGCACCCGCGAGGGCAACGATCTTTGGCACGAGTTCCAGGAGTCGGGTGTCATTGACGTCCACGACTTCAACAAGAGTAAAGCTGCCCTGATCTATGGCCAGATGACCGAGCCGCCGGGGGCACGTCTCCGCGTCGCTCTCACCGGGCTGACGGTTGCGGAGTACTTCCGCGACGTCGAGGGTGCGGACACGCTGCTGTTCATCGACAACATCTTCCGCTTCACGCAGGCCGGTTCTGAGGTTTCCACGCTGCTCGGTCGTATGCCGTCCGCCGTGGGCTATCAGCCGAATCTCGCCACCGAAATGGGCGAACTGCAGGAGCGCATCACCTCGACAAAGAAGGGCTCGGTTACATCCGTGCAGGCAGTCTACGTGCCGGCGGACGATATTACCGATCCCGCACCAGCGACCACGTTTGCCCATCTGGATGCGACGATGCTGCTCTCGCGACCCTTGTCCGAGCTCGGCATTTATCCCGCCGTCGATCCTCTGACGTCGACTTCCCGTGTTCTCTCGGCACGCATCGTTGGCCAGGAGCACTATGACGTCGCGCAGGGTGTGAAGAAGATTCTGCAGCGCTACAAGGACCTGCAGGACATCATCGCCATCCTCGGTATTGATGAGCTTTCGGAAGAAGACAAGCTCACTGTTTCCCGTGCTCGCAAGGTGCAGCGCTTCCTGTCGCAGCCCTTCCACGTAGCCGAGATCTTCACCGGCATTCCCGGAGCATACGTCAAGGTTGAAGACACGGTGCGCAGCTTCAAGGAGATCATCGAAGGCAAGCACGATGACATTCCGGAGCAGGCGTTTTATCTCAAGGGCGGCATCGAGGATGTCCTCGCGGCAGCCGAAAAGATGAAGGCGACGGCATAAGCGTATGGCTGAGGCTGGTAACAATTCGGGGCTGCTCACGGTAAGGCTGGTAACGCCGGACCGCGTGCTGCTCGACGCGACGGCGGAGGCGGTTGAACTGCCATCGATGTCGGGCTACATGGAGACGCTCTACGGCGCGGCGCCGCTCCTCGCTGAACTCGGTGCAGGCGAGGTCCGTCTGCACGGCGGGTCCGCGGGTGAGCAGATCTTCTTCGTCGCCTGGGGCTTCGTTGAGGTGCTGCCGGATCGCGTGACAATCCTTGCAGAGACAGCACTGCGTCCCAACGAGATCGATCCGGCTGAGGCCCAGACTGAGCTGAAGCATGGCGAGGATCTCTGGAATCAGGCGGGCGACGATCAGGTGAAGTATGACGAAGCCAATGCCGTAACTCGGGTTGCCGAAGAGAAGATCGCCAGCGCTCAAGGCAAGCACTAGTTCTCGACTCTAAATAGCTAAAGTGAAGCCCTGCGTGAGCGGGGCTTCACTGTTTTTGGGGTCAATGGGTGTTCTCGTTCGCTATGGGGTTGAGAAGCGCTCCTGCCGCGACCGGATCGGGGTATAGCTTCTTCGGCGGGGACTTAACCCAGCTGGCTAACGGCGATCGGGAGGTCGACTTCTGCGCGGCCAAGGGAGGGTCGCTGATCCAGGAACTGCGCGGCTCCTCAGGATCGGAGCAGGTTGTGTGGCAGGCTGTTACTCCGGGGACGAACCAGTGCCGGACCGACCGGCTACCGAGTTTGTATCCCGGAGTTCAGTGGTAGATCTGGCTCGGCGGCTACGCGGAACCAGCCAGGCGCCGTGTCATCAGAGCGATCGCCTCGGGATTTTGGTCGATGAGAATGTAGTGGCGGCCGTTGCGCAGCGCGGCGACGCCGGTCGTGCCAGAACCGGCGAAAAAGTCCAGCACCGTGTCGCCGGGGTTGGAGTGGACGCGGACGATGCGTTCTAGAATGCCCAGAGGTTTTTGCGTCGGATACCCCGTCTTTTCTTTGCCCGTTGGCGACACGATGGTGTGCCACCAGACGTCGGTGGGAGTCTTGCCGCGCGCGGCCTTCTCTGCGCCGACAAGCCCCGGTGCCATGTAGGGAATGCGGTCCGTGGCGTTGAGGTTGAAGGTGTAGTCGGTAGGGTGGCGGGTGTACCAGAGGATGTTGTCGTGCTTCGCGGGCCAGCGTTTGGTGGAGCGAGCGCCGTAGTCGTAAGCCCAGATGATCTCGTTCTGGAAGCAGGCACGCCCCGCGCCGCCGTCGAGAGCGAAGACCTCGTCGAGCATCACCTTTACGTAGTGCACCTCGCGCGGGTCGATATGAACGAACAGTGACCCGGAAGGTGTAAGGATGCGTCGCGCCTCGATCATGCGCGGTCGCAGGAAGCCGATGTAATCATCGAAAACATCGGCGTAGATCGGCGTCGACTCGAGCTTTTCGGTGCGATAGCGATTGCCGCCGAAACCGGTTCGGTCGCCGGCGGCATCCCGGACGGTGCGGATGCGGCTGCGCTTTTGCGTCACTCCGGTATTAAACGGTGGATCGATATAAATGAGCTCGACACTGGCGTCGGGCAGCGAACGCAGGGCAGCGAGATTGTCACTTCCGAGGATACGATTTGAGGCGCGATTCAATGAGTAGCTCCGAGCTGAGTCTATTACCGATCGCGGTTGATGATCGAATCCGCCGGTCGAATCGGCGTGGCCCAACGTATTTGGCCAGACGTATAGTGATCTTGCTGGACTTTGCAGTTTCAGGAGACGTGCAGTATGGGTGCATCGGAACATCGGCTGGGGGTAGTTGGCGCGGGGACCATGGGCAATGGGATTGCGCATGTGTTTGCGCGTGCCGGGTTTGACGTGGCGCTGTATGAGGTGAGCGAGCAAGCCCTGGAGCGGGGACTTGCGGCAATTCGGACGAACCTCGACCGTGAGGCGGCCAAGGGCAAGATCGATCCGGCGGAGGTGCCCGCAATCTTCGCGCGCGTTCGCCCCGTCTTGCGCCTCCAGGAGCTGAGCGCCTGCACGCTGGTGATCGAGGCGGCGACAGAGCGGCTACAGGTGAAGCAGCAGATCTTTCGCGATCTCGATGAACTGCTGAGTGCGGAGGCGATCCTCGCTACGAATACGTCGTCGATCTCCATTACCAAGCTCGCCGCGGGAACAGGGCGGCNNACCTGATGCCGCTGCTCAATGAGGCGATGTTCGCCGTGATGGAAGGTGTCGCCACCGCAGAAGCCGTCGACGAGATTTTTCGCCTCGGCATGGCGCACCCGATGGGGCCGCTCACGCTTGCTGACTTTATTGGGCTGGATGTCTGCCTGGATATTATGAGGGTGCTTGAAGATGGGCTGGGCGATCCAAAGTACAGGCCGTGTCCGTTGCTGATTCGGATGGTGGATGCAGGGTGGCTCGGACGCAAATCCGGACGTGGGTTCTATCAGTACAAAAGCTAGAAATCTTGAGACGTGGGAGCAGGGCATTGGCGACTGAGTTGTACTTTGAGGATTTGTATCCGGGCATGAAGTTCAACTCCGACCGCAGCTACGAGGTAACGGCGGAGGAGATCAAGGAGTTTGCGTCGAAATACGATCCGCAACCCTTCCACATGGATGAGGTCGCAGCCGAAAACACATTCTTCAAGGGGCTGACGGCGTCGGGATGGATGACGGCAGCCATCGCGATGCGGCTCCGCGTTGAGTCGACATCCATCGCAGGCGGCATGGTAGGAGCCGGCGTCGAGGAGATTCGTTTCACGCAGCCGGTGCGTCCCGGTGATTCGCTCCGTACCGAGGCTGAGATTCTCGGAGTCCGCAGATCCAGTTCGCGACCGACTGTTGGTGTGGTGCGGTCTCGCACCATCGTGTTCAACCAACGCGACGAGGTGGTCATGCGGTCGGTGGTGAACTTCCTCGCACCCCTTCGAGCGACGGCCTAGAGGAATCAGAATGAAGTCCAGCGGACGGCCATGCACAGGCTCCGGGCGTATCGTTAAGCAGTGCGAATGACAGTGCTGGCGTCGGGGTCGAAGGGCAATGCGACGGTGATCGCCGCAGGCTCGACGACGATTCTCGTCGATGCGGGAATGTCGTGCAAAGAGTTGCTGCGTCGCATGGCGCAGGTGGGGGAAGATCCCGGCACGCTGAATGCGATTCTGATTACGCATGAGCATCTGGACCACGTTGCGGGGCTATCGGTGCTTGCTCGACGGCTGAAAATTCCAGTGTTTTTTACTGAGCAAACACATCGTGCGTGGGTGCGAATGATGACCCCGCGCACCACCATGAGCTACACAAAATGGCTGGAACTGATGCAGCGCGAAAAGGAAGTGCGTGCCGAGCAGACAGCCGCGGCCTGCGCTCCGCAAGAAGAGATTGGTGACTCCGGGGATCAAGGCATGGAGGCGGTTTCCGTCGAGCCTTTGTCCGACAGTGCCGCCTCGTTGGAGGCCGATGCAACTGCTCCCAAGGTCAAGGCTGACCCTGCATTTCTTCCCGCGGTCGAGTACTTCCGCGCCGGACACGGCTTCTCGATTGGCGAGATCGACATCAATCCCTTCACGATCCCGCACGACGCGGCTGATCCCTGCGGGTTTGTCTTCCATGCGAGGCCGGAGTCGATTCGCATGGCAATCGCTACAGACCTGGGCTACGTTCCTCCCAATGTGAAAATGGCGCTGAAGCATGTCGATGTGCTGCTGCTGGAGTCCAACCACGACCTCGAGATGCTGAAGGATGGACCCTATCCCTGGTCGGTGAAGCAGCGGGTGTTATCGCGTGTAGGGCATCTGTCGAATGCTGCGGCGGCGGAGTTTCTGCTGCACGATTACGATGGCGGTGCTCACACGATCGTCCTCGGGCATCTATCCGAGAGCAACAACCTGCCTGAGCTTGCCCGGTTGGCCGCGGAGCAGGCGATTGGCGATCGCATGAGCCTGCTTGGAAACCGCGTGGTGCTGGCCACGCAGGATGTACCGATGGATCCAATTTGCCTCTGAAATGCGCACTGTTCGGGTCACGACATCTTGAACGGTAATATCAGGCCTATCAACGAAACTTAGAATCAAATAGAATGAAGAGAGCGTTAAAAGATTCATGGCGACAAATACATCCCACTCCCGAGAAACTGGTCAAGAATCCTGCAACGACCCGGTTGTCGGTGCGATTCTCTCGGGCTGGCGCTACGATATTTCCAGTATCTCCCCTGATCTGCGAGTGGATTACGAGGCGCATCTCTACAACTGCCCCTATTGCCGGCGAAAGCAGCGCCTGCATCGTACGGTAGACGTCCTGCTGCTTGCGGCTACGAGTCTATCGTTTGCAGCGTTTCTCCTGGCCGCGCTGGTCATGCACCGCGTAGAGGCGATGAACCACATTAGCAATGTCCAACACCTGCATCTGCACGATCAGGCAATTACGCTGCTGCGTATCCCGTCGAGCGTGTCCATCAGCCTGGAGGCCGTGGCGATTGTCGGCATGCTGGTTTCCATGCTGTTGTGGACGCTTGTGACGATTACGACGCCCATCCCAAGCATGGTCTCCGCCATCTTCCACGAACGCATTTCGCCGGAGCTGCGAGAGCGGCTGCGCAAGCAGGCTGCCTGATTCCAACTTGCGCCCACGACCGTGACCAACCTTTCTCAAACTGAATCATCCATTGCGACGGCGGAAGCCCAGCTCAACGGCCCTGCATCCGTCGACGTCGTTCAGGTTCAGAAGTCTGACAAGCGAGGGTCGCTGTGGGGCTACCCTGCAACCTATCTCCTGATGGGTATCAACTTCGCGGTGTTTGCCGCGATGTTCAGCTCCGGTCCGGTGATGGGCCTCATCCATCAGCACGACTGGACCAGCATTCTCACTGCGTCGTTCGATGTCGACACACTGGTTCGCTTTGGTGCGACCGCGTCTCCTCTAATCCAGCAGGGCGAGTGGTGGCGGCTGATCACCGGCACCTTCGTGCATGTGACGATCCTGCATATCGCCTTGAACATGTGGTGTTTGTGGAACCTCGGTGTGTTTGGTGAGCCGCTGCTGGGCAAGCGCGGGCTCGTCGCTGTGTATCTGTTGACCGGCACGGCAGGAATGATGCTCTCCTATGCGTGGAGCCTCTTCACCGGGCAGGTGGTCCTGGTGGCAGGAGCTTCAGGCGCGGTCTTCGGCATTGCCGGCATCCTGATTGTGCTGCTCTCAAACCGCAAACTCTCTCTCCCCTGGAACGAACTCCGCAGCCTGCGACGCCAGGTCATTTTCTTCGCGGTAGCGAACCTGGTCATCGGAATGACCCCGGGTATGCTCGGGATGGCCTCGGCCAGCCAACTCAAGATGGTCCACCTTGACCTTGGCATGTTGCCGCGAATCGACAACTCAGCCCACATCGGCGGTTTCTTGGCCGGCCTCGCCCTTGGATTGCCGTTGTTTCCACGCATGACTTCCGGTCGATCAAGCTACAGGGACAGGCAGCGCCTCACCTTTGCGTTCGCCACCCTGCTACTCTGCCTGTGCGGGTATGCACTGTCAAAGTTCGCCTAGGTCCAAGAAATGAGCCAGCCGTGATCCGGCTGGCTCCGTGTCACTACTGCCTGTTCTTAGCTGATCGACGTCGTCGCGGTCGCGGCGAACTTCCGCACCATGGCGAGCAGCAGCTTGCGATCGCTCTCGGTGAGGCTGGACGAGTAGCGCTGCACCTGCGTCAGGAAACGAATCTCGTCTTCGCTCAGCGTGACGCCATAGTTCTCCTTGACCGGGTCTTCCGAGAAGAACTGGCTCAGCGGCATATCGAGCGAGCCAGCAATCTTTTGCAGCGTTTCAAGCGATGGAACGGTGTGGCCGTTTTCAACGCGCGAAAGGTAGCACCGTAGCAGACCCGTGCGCTTCTCGATGTCTCCTTGCGACATCCCGCGCTGCAGGCGGAAGTCGCGGATCGTAGCTCCGATATTGATTGGATGCGGCGCTGATCCAACGAATTGCTCTTCCAAGGTTACTGTGTGCATATTTGCCATTAGCGGTAAAGTAACTAGCCAGAGCGAGCGTGGCAAGAGCTAAGTTGAAAATCGTTGTCGTACTCGTACCATTCCAGATTCGTGTATGGGACGGTACTTTAGCTTGGGAGCCATAAATGTGCCCATAAGACGGGTTAGCCCATGTACATCCCCCCATTTACATCCAACGTATGGCCCGTGATGTACCCTGCGCCATCGCTGGCCAGGAAGGCCACGGCGGCAGCAATGTCGGCATCATGGCCGTAGCGCGCCAGCGGGATCTGCGTCAGAATTGCGGCCTTTTGGGCATCGGTCAGCTCCTCTGTCATAGCCGTCTGGATGAATCCGGGCGCAATGGCGTTCACCGTAATGCCACGACTGGCGAACTCCCGCGCCAGAGATTTCGTTAGCCCGATCATCCCAGCCTTCGACGCCGCATAGTTCGCCTGCCCCGCCGCTCCGGTCTCTCCCACCACCGAGGTAATGTTGATCACCCGGCCCCATCGGCCCTTCATCATCGACGAAATCACCGCCTGCGTCAGCAGGAAGGCGCCCGTAAGGTTTGTCCGGATCACATCCTCAAAGTCTGAGAGCTTCATCCGCAACGCCAGCCCATCCTTCGTAATCCCGGCGTTATTGACCAGGATCTCGACCTTACCCAGGTCCGCAAGCACCGCCTTTGCGCAGGATTTGATGGATTCCTCGCTGCTGACGTCCAGCGCATAGGCCTTCGCGCTCCCACCCGCGGCCGTAATCTCGGCGGCAACTGCCTCCAGCTTCTCCACCGACCGCGCAGCCAGGGCAACCGTTGCCCCAGTTTTAGCGAGTTCTATGGCGCACGCCCGCCCAATCCCCTGGCTCGCACCGGTCACCAGCGCGATGCGTCCTGTCAGGCTCGTCGCTGCCGTTGCCCGGCCGTCCTTCGTCTCTTGCTCGCTCAACTTAACCTCCACAGATTGTTTCCACCATTAAAACATCGCAACCGCGATATCCTTGTGCACGTCATGTCTGATAGCCCGAAGCACACAGCCGAACAGAAGCCCTCGCAGAACTCCACCGAAGTCTACGCTATTCACGGCGCCGAACCCGAGGTCCTCGCCTATGCGCTGGCCAAGTACTCGCGTTCGTCCCTTACGATGCGCGAGTCTCTCACCGAAATCAGCTCCCAGCGAGCCGAGCAGTTCCTCAACACCTTCTACTTTCAGTACGGCCATCGATCCATCGCCGACCTCGCCCACATCCCCTTCGCCGTCGAGCGCCTCAGCCTCCTCGCCGCGATTGCGCTGGTCGACGAGACCCGCTGGGATGGGCAGGAGCGTTCCACCCGCTATCAGAACTTCCAGCGCTCCGGCTGGTACACTCCGCATCTGGATGCCGCCGCCCGGACCGCCTACACCCATGCCATCGAGAGCCTGTTCGCCTCCTATCAAACCCTCAGCGCAGGAATGTTCGAAGCCCTCAAGGCCGTAATTCCGCAACCCGATGAGATGAAGGATGATGCCTACACGCGTACCCTGAAGGCCCGGGCATTCGACGCCGCCCGCTATCTGCTGCCACTGGCCACCAACACCTCGCTCGGCCAGATCGTAAACGCGCGCACGCTGGAGAACCAGGTCTCCCGTCTACTCTCCAGCCCCTTCCATGAGATACGCGAGCTTGGCACCAAGCTCCGCACCGCAGCCAGCGAGCCGGCCTGGAATGTGCAGCGCGACAAGCTCGAGGAACTCGCCGGAGAAGGCGTCGTCAATGCAGAGGCGACCGCCCAGATTCTCAACGACCTTATGCCCCCCGTGCGCACCGCTCCAACGCTCGTGAAATACGCCGAGGCCAGCGACTACCAGATCGCCAGCCGCAGGGAACTGACCGAGGCCGCTCAGGAACTCATGAACGGCGTGCAGATCTATCCAGCGCCCATCGTCGATCTGCTGGATGACGAAGAGCATCTCGAGGTCGAACTGGTAACTTCGCTGCTCTATCCCAACTGCCACTACTCGTATCGCCAGCTGCGAGGAGCCGTGGGTGCCTTGAGCGAGACGCGGCGCAACGAACTCCTCAAAATCGGAACCGCGCATCGCGGCAAGCACGACGAGCTCCTCCGCTCCTTCCACTCCGGCCACGGCTTCCGCTTCGACATCCTCATGGACATCGGCGGCTTCCGCGACATGCACCGCCACCGCCGCTGCGTGCAGCTTATCCAGGAATTCTCCGACGTCCACGGCTTCGACGAGCCCGTCTGCCCAGGCCAGCCAACGCTAGCCGAAGCTGGCCTCGACACCGCCTACAAGGCCGCAATCGAATCCGCATTCACCGCCTACCGCACCCTGCGCGACAGTGGCGAACCGGAGGCCGCCCAGAGCGCGCAATATCTGCTGCCGCTGGGCACACGCTGCCGCGCCATGTTCAAGATGGACTTCGCCGAAGCCCTCTACATCGCAGAACTACGCTCGACCATCGCCGGCCACTTCAGCTACCGCCGCGTAGCCTGGGAGATGTACCAGGCGATCGCGGTGAGGCATCCTGCACTTGCAGGAATGTTCCGGATCGAGGATGTNNGTCCCCATGGACCTGCTGAAGAGGTGAGAAGTGATACGCCGTTCGTTGCTTGATGATCTGTTGGCACGGGGTAAGCGGTTCCAGTCGGAGATTGAACAATCCGAGACTGCGAACGGATTGCACTTCAAGAGTTCACATGGAGCACGCCATGATGTGTGGATACAAACGATCGGTCTGCTAGTCAAGTGCTATGACTGCAAGTCCGGTGTTTCCGGCAATCCCAACCCTATATCGAGCAAGCAGACGGTCTACTTCGCCACTTTTGTTCAGGGTATTGAAGCGACGAAACGCCTCATAATTGAGGGCCATTATGCTAAGGCTGCTGCGTTGTTAAAGTAGGATATTGAGATACTTGCGAGAATCAAGGAGATCACGGCAGGAAGCGATGCGGAGGGGGTGAATCCGAATGTGCGTCACCTCTCCGAGGAGTTGAGAATGATGTATGGCGCACTGAATAAGCTGGCGCATCCCGCCAATACAAATCTGCTCGTGGAACATCTAGATAGTTTTGCTTTGTCGTCGGAAGCGAATATTGGATTATCTCCGATGCCAATCTTCATCGCGGAGACAGCGGAAGGAACCTGCGATCTGCACATCTACTTATGTTTTCAGGTTACTCGTGAGTTCTTGATAATGTTAGCCAGAGTTTACGACACATCCGACGTCGCCTTACGAAGACTTGTAGAAGATGCGAATCTACTTGCCGATCGCATACCGGTGGTCTTGAAGGCAGTCGAATGATGGCCGCCGCCATTACGCCGTCACCGAAGTCTTCGCTGTGAGCTGAATGCCAAGCGTCTTCATCACAGCAAACGTCGTCTTGAGCGTCGGATTGCCGTTCTTGCTGAACGACCGATAGAGTTGTTCCCGCGAGAGGCCGGTCTGCTCGGCAATCTGCGCCATGCCCTTGGCGCGGGCGACTATGCCCAATGCGTGGGCGATGAAGGCGGCATCCTGAGTCTTGAATGCCTCCGCCATAAACAACGCAATGCCTTCGTCAGAAGTCAGATCTTCGGCAGGATCGTACACGGTGAATTTTTCAGGCGAGCTCACATCTCGATTGTAGTTATAAAACTACAATCGAGCCAGCAAACATGGCTCTCAGAGGTTTTCCGGGCGACGCTCTCCAAACCGGAACGGGTTGAAGTTTGTGTGGGTGTCGAACGTACCTTAGACAGCGCTCAGAATATCCTCCGATATTCGTGCAGGTTCGGCAGACTTTCGCCTTTGTTTTGCTTTTTCAAACCTTGGGATGCTAATATCGGGTCGTACTTAAACCGATATTTATTCCCTGAGGAGACCCCATATCGTGGCCGATGACCGCAGCAAAGCCATTGAAACCGCACTCGCGCAGCTCGAAAAGCAGTTTGGCAAAGGGTCAGTCATGCGGCTTGGCGCGAAGGAGGCCATTGGCCCGATCGCGGTGATTTCGACCGGTTCGATTTCGTTCGATGCGGCACTTGGCGTGGGCGGTGTGCCGCGTGGTCGCGTGAT
>DHWW01000257.1 GCA_002413385.1 Granulicella sp. UBA5172 | reverse complement strand
TGCGGGCGTAGATGCGGGCGTGAAGGCGCAGTATGGGAGCGACTGCAGGGGGAAGCCGCTGGCGGGCTCGTTGGCGGTGCCGACCCAGGTGGTGGGGATGCTCATGTCCATGAGTTTATGGCTTGGCGTCAGGTGGTTGAGTGACGAATCGATCCGATGGCGATTATGGAAAGAGAGCCCAGGGCCTCGGTGGCGAACTCGTTGCCAAAGCCTGACTGATAGGCGAGAGGGGAGAGATCTGACATAAGACTGGCTCCTCGGCATCGCTGAATTCCGGGCACCGAGAGTATCGCACGCAGCGCTATCCTTTGGCGTCGGGAGCAGCGAGGGCCTGGCAGCTGCTGGTTGCCCGCGGACCACGACTGGTTGGCGTAGCATCTCAGCTGTGCGACGGTCGTTGCAGGGTCGAAGCGAATGGCCACTTTAGCAAATACGTTTGAACAACTTCACCGGGATCTTGCTGTCGCGCTGGTCGCGTGCAGAGCCGATCCGAGTAACCATGCAGTCCATTCCCTGCGCACGTCCACGCGTCGCGTTGAGGCCTTGTCGCGAAAAGTGCTGGAGGAGCATCCTCGAGCCCTGCGGCTGCGTGGCAAGCTGGAAGAAGCTCTGGATGAATTGAGAAAAGTCCGGAGGGCTGCTGGACGGGTGCGCGACCTTGATGTGCAGAGGATGCTGATCGTTGAGGTTGCGGCGGACGTTCGCGCCAGTGGATCGATTGCGCAGCGTAAGGACCTGGACGAAGACTGCGCAGAACTCGATGATGTGTTGCGGCGGCGACGCAAGCGGGCAGCGGAGAGATTCCTGGAAGTTCTGGAAGATGCAGAACCCAGGCTGGAGCGTGCTCTTGATCGTATCTCCGGTGAAATGGAAGACCTGCACGGGACATCCACGCTGAAGACAGCCAGAAATCTGGTGCTGCGCAGCTCTCTGGAACTGAACGATATGAGCAGTGAAAGCCTGCATTGCTATCGAAAGCGGATCAAGGCCGCACGCTACCTTGCAGAGATGCAGGGATCATCGCCGGTGGCGAGGCGCCTGGCGAATCAGCTGAAAAAGATACTCAACGAGATTGGACGATGGCATGACCTGAAGCTGCTGGCTCAGGCAGCCAAAGCTCTTCTCGGAAAACAGGCCATCCTGACGGGATCTATCCGTGAGGAGAGGGATCGTGCGCTGCAGCGAGCGATCGATGCAGCTGGATCAAATGCGTCCGCAGAAAAACTCATCAGTGCCGGGATAACTACTTATAGATACACTGCGATTGTGAGGCACTCCTCTGTTAGGACTCCAGCCAGATGAAGTTAGTGATAGGTCGCGCGCGAACTGCCCTGGGACGTTAGGGACGCAGCGCCCAAACAAGAGTTGCTCCTTCGACAAGCAGGCAGCCCTGAACCCAGGCTGGGTAGCTATTTCGAATGGAGGTCAGGGAGGTTTTGGGAAAGCAGAGCCTCAGGAAGCCGGAGATCGTCAGGCCCGCAAAGAGGGTCCAATAGTAGATGCCACCCCATGCCAGGCACGGAATCGATAGCTCGAGAAGGAGAGCCCCAAGGATGCGGATGCCACGTTCCCTGCTCATCCAGCGCTCTGTTAATTGAGGCGCTGCAAGATGCCAAACGCCTGAAACAAATAGCACACCCACTACAATTGCGAGATAGATGGTCTTGAACATTTAGAAAGCGTACGCGATATTTTTAAGCTTAATACGCTGTTAACTTACGCGCTAATAGCCTAGACAGGACATCGATCTTGTTGTGTAGTTAGTACTGCTTGATCAAGCAGTAACTATCTGATTAGAAGATTCCACAAGATATAGCTACAGGATATTTCCATCACGCGACGAGTAGTGGCTGTAAGTAAATATGGCTTCTTATCGTGATGCGAGGTGGCTCTCTATCTATCAATAAAGATAATTAAGAATATGCCGTTGCCAGGTTAGTGCGCGCCAATGATTTGACCTGTCAGGCGGTGATTGAAATGAGCTGGATTGCTGACGAGGGGATGACCGGGGCGCCTGTTGGCCACCTCTGACGCTACTGGAGTCCGATGGCGGCAAGTTGCTTCGGATCGGTCTCGTCAACAGCCAGTAAGTTGTGGCATGTAGAACAGTCGTTGGTGATGGTCTTACCGGTCTTGTCGTTGTGATTGCCATCGTGGCAGCGGAAGCATCCAGGGTAGTCATTGTGTCCGAGATTGTTGGGATGCGTGCCCCACGTGACCTTCATGAAGGGGAAGACATTGTTGCTATAGATCGCAACCAGGGCCTTGGCTGCCTGATCTACTTCGGCCGATCAGACTTATCGTGTTATTTCCGTAAAAGAGAAGCGGCCGAGCCAGTTCTTCTTGAATTGTTCCAGGTCTGCCATGTCTTCCTACTTTTTCTCCAGGGTGCGGATGTAGGCGACTATTTCCTTGATTTGACCATCGGACAACTTGGCCGCATAGGCCGGCATCTTCCCTTTACCACTCTTTGTCACCGCAATCAGGTCTTCGTTCGACTCCTTCACGATGGCCGGGGACGTCAGCGGCATTGCCTTCATGGCCTTGCCGGCGGGAGTATTACCTGAACCATCCGCGCCGTGGCACATCTGACACTTGGCCTTATAGGTAGCCTCGCCTGCATTCTGTGCAACTGCGGTTAGCGTGGTAGCTGCCATCATGGCAATTAATGCAATTCCTAATTGAGTTTTCACTTTCATTGCTATGTCTCCTTGGTCGAGCTTACTACGACTGCATTCGTATTTTAGAATTCATAGTGCATAGATAGCGTCAGGAGATTTGCATGGAAGTTCCTGGGCGCGGATAGACCGGAGGATGGTTCAGTCAGGCCGGTTGGACCAACCAGGCTGGGTGAGTTGCAAGGGACTACGGTTGCCGGAGTCGAAGGGGTGGGATTGGAAGCACTACAGTAGGGAGCGCCGGAGGGACCGCCTTCGCCGTAGCCATAGTAGTTGTACTCCGCTCTCCATATCCATCCCGGATGAACGGTCCATGCGACATTCACATAGGGCGACTGGTAGGCGGACTGAAGCGAGCCGTTGACCGCTTGCGCATTGTTGAAGATNNGATCCAAGGCCACCATGCAGCGAGTTGACCGGGGACAGCAGCAGACCGACGGATGCGTACTGTGTGGGAGCATCCATGAAGTCCTTGGCTGGCCCGTACTCATAGTAGGTAGTCCCCCTGACGGTTGCTCCAGGGCATGCGGTACCGCTGGCCGTAGCTGCACCAGGTAGAGTGCTCGTCGCTGCAGCGTTATAGCAGATGTTGGTCGACGTATACACATCCGAGTAGGAGTAGTTGACGTCGAGTGCATAGTGTTCGTTCGGTGTCAGCACCACACCCATGCTTGCTACGCGGCTGTGGTCGACGTGATCGATCGGGCCGATTGCAACGCTATCAGCGCTGGGAAGGCCGGGACCGGTATAGACGGTTGGAGTTGACGACGGCAAGGACTGATTCCAGTCGCCAGAGTTGTTGGTGTTGTTCCGCCGTTCCCGGTCGTTGAAGGCAGCGGAGATCGATGCCCAGGGCTTCGGCCTGTATAGCGTGTGCAACCGGTAGTGCTGCGTCTGCCGTGGGTCGATTGGAGTCAGCACGTTGTTGTCGTAGATTGCTTCGACAGTTCCATTGACGTCCCAGTGCGCGGTGGGGCGAAGGGCGACGTTGAGAATGCCGCCGTTTTCAAAGATGGTCCAATTGGCATTTTCTGGGTCCGTCGAGGTTGCATTCCCTTGAACGATGGTGTCTGTGCTGTAGCGATAGGTGAGCGAGAACGTAGCGCGAGACGATGCATCCCAGGTTGTCGTCAGGTTATTGGTCAGGATCTTCTGGCCAAAGTAGCCATAGGAGAGAACGCCGTTGCTGATGCCCGGGAAAGTGACTGTTCCGGACGTCAGCGTACCGGGGTAGTTGATCGTGTAGGGGCCACCCGCGGTGATACTCTGTTTGACTCCGGAAACGTTGGTACTGCCAGGTTCGTGAACATTGGAGAAATAAAACTGATCGGAGAAGCTCAATTTGTTTAGTGCCTGCCAAGTGATGCCAAACTCTGCACCTACGTCATGCCGCTTTGCAGAGGACCATCCTGTAAACGTCTCCGTACGGATAGCCGAAGCGGGTGTCGTTTTGCTAGCGGCCACGTAGTTCAAGCCCGTCCAGACCTCGTTGTAGTTGGGGAGGTTGGTATTTGCTTCCGTGTAGCGGAAGCTTCCGTTGGTTGCAATGTTCCTGATGCTGGAACTCTGAAACCGGAACACCTCGGTGGGGTAGAGGGTGCGCGTCGGTAGATAGCGCGCATAGCTTGCATTCACGTCACATGCAGGATCGATCACCGGAAGGCCGATCGTTCCGGCAGCAGATGTGAGAGCTACGCCGGGAGTGGCAATGTCAGGGCTGCATTTGGAAGCCGTGTAAGGGGAAGTACTGTCATATCCGCCCAACGAGACCGGTGTACCGTTCGACTCCTGCACATCCAATGTGCCTGGGGCGAGAGTAAAGTACGAGTTTTCCTTGTAGTGGACGACCTGCTCTTCAAAGGTAAATTTTGTCTGTTGGAACGGTTTCCAATCGATCGCTCCGATGAAATCGTCGGTGCTGTTGCGCACATTCTCCTGTAGCAACATGCTCATTGCGCCGATGGGGTAGCCTCCGGGGCTCAGCGCCGGGCCCTGAAAGATGTTCTGCGAGTAAGCGACACGGAAGGTTACTTTTGCGAGCGGAAAGATCGTCAGGTTGGTGTCGGTCATTCTGCGCACGGTGTTGAACTTGAAGGGCGAATCGTTCATCTGCGGCCAAGCGTAAGAGCCCTGCGCGCCAGCAGACCCGATGGGAATCGACTGCCCGCCAGGGATAAGTGCGTTGCCCAATAAGTCGTAGTCGAAGTACTGGCGGTCGCGGCGGAACGTTCCGGAGAACTCGTAGAGTTTGCCCTTGGAGAAGTCTATCTTGGCAAGGTTATACGGGTCGCCGCCAAAGCCTGAAGTGAAGGCCGTGAGGGAATCCAGGAGTGCGTGCTTGGAGCCGGGAACTGCATGCATCGTATAGGTCTGGCCCAGAACACGTGGGCCGGACTGGATGTTCACCAAGGTGTCGTACATGTTCCTGCTGCCGAAGATTCCGGCGACGTGACCACCAAGGTCCACAGACTGATGGATCACAAACCCCTGCTGAACCACTGGCGTTGTTTGCACCGTGTTCACAGGAGCGCCAGATGCAAGGGTTTGACCCTGGACACCCGCGATACCAGTCATCAGTAACATGATGGCGATTCCAATGCCCGCTGTAGCCCGATGGGTCGTCTTCGATGCCGGAAGTGCATTAGGTAGCCGAGAAAACCAGTCAGTCTTCTTCATCTCAAGCCTCATTCGCAGTAAAACTTGTTAATGTTGAACCCATACATATGGGCGTAACAGTTGTGCAGGAAATGAACCGGGCCGCCCGATGATGGCAAGACGGCACGGTTTTCGGGTCCGCTACCTTTTGAAATAGGGATCAATGTTGGACCCGTGAATCATGGTGTGGCAGCTGGTGCAGGGGGTTATCACTGAAGATCCAGGGCCCTGACCGTGGATGTTGTCCGCACCCACCGGGCTATGGCACTGATTGCACAAGCCGTTGATATTGGGCACATTCAGCAAGCGTGCGTTCTGAGAACCATGCGGTGTGTGGCACGCGAGGCAGCCTTCCGCCCTGACGGGAGGATGCTCATACACGAACGGTCCACGCGTCTCCGAGTGGCACTTCGTGCAGATCAGGTTTTGGTCGGCGGTGGATTTGAGGTTGTTGTTCCCGAACGTGCCATGCACGTCATGGCAGTCGCTGCATTTGACAAGGCCCTCGTTCACCTTGTGGTGGAAAGGCATGGAGAAGGATGGCTTTACGTCGGTGTGACACTTGAAGCACAGATCCGGCTGCTTTGCCAGCAGCAGGGTCGTTTCCGGCGCAGCTTTGTGGATGCTGTGGCAGCTTAAGCAGTTCACGCCCGCCTTGGCATGCGGGGAGCGGAGGAAGTTGGGATGAGTATTAGCGTGGCAGCCCAGGCAGGTCGCATCGACCTCCTTCGGGGAGAGCTTATTCAGCTGGACGATCTTGGTGATATCGCCACCGGATTCCACGTGCGCCTTGCCAGCGCCGTGGCAGCTTTCGCAGGTAGCACCTGTTCCGCCATGCTCAAGCGCAAGTTTGGAGTGGGGGGTATCGGCCATGCCTTTTGCTTGGGCATCATGGCACGTTGCACAGGTATCATTCCCGACAAAATCGGCGGGGTTTGTATCTGTCTTGGTTGTCGAATGCCGAAGGGTCTGGGCAGAGACCATGCGGGTGCCGCATGTGGTCAGGAGCCCGGCCATTGCAATCAGAAGGAAACGCGTCGTAATTCTGCGGGGCAAATGCCACATGGGAAAACACCTCAATCGGCGGAGTTGGCTTGATTAAGTAGTTGCGTTCTGTCGGCCAAACCGCGTATAGGCGCAAAGATAGGAGCAGCCGGACAAAATACTTGTGATCTTTATCACTAAAGCGTTAATAAAAATGACAGACTTGTCATGCGGATGACGGGTATTGCGGTTATCTAATTGATAAGGAGATGGTTATAGGAGATGCAGGCCATACATGATTTAGGCGGTACTCGATCTTTCATCACGATAATCGCCCTTTGTGACTAGCATCACAACTTTTTGCCTCAAGGAAGCATTCAATCGTGAGCGTAATGAATAGGTCTTTGACGCAAGCGTGAATCGCTTGCTATGGCTTGATGTTGAATTCCATTGGGCTTAGGCGTTGTGAGTAACGGAATGGATCGCCGGGAGATCGTAGCCGCAGATCCAGGTAGCAGTCATAAGACTGAATGGAATCTGTCGAGATCGAAAGCGCGGTAGTTACCTTGGAAGTTGGGCGGAAGCGATGGTAGTAGCCAGGTTCGCTATGAATAAGACCATGAACGCGACGAGAATAACGACGACCCCACCCACCGTCATCCGTTCCCATAAGTCTGAAGTCTTGCGCATCCGGCTCTCCTTGTATCGGGCTGACTTTCCTGCCCACTTCCCTCACTCTACAGCCGGTGCTGAGGTTTGCAGTGACCACGATCACATATTGAGCTTTTGCCTTATATGAGCAGCAATGAAACAGCGATTGCGATTGAATTTGTCTGAGTTTCTGAATGAGAGAGCAGGGCACCATGCACCATCTACAACAACACCCGACCACATGCTGTAAGGCTTGCACCGATCGCTCGATGCGGATCTTGTGCGATCTTTCCGGACAAGCCAGGATCGATTTCGAGTCTCTTGGGATGCAGATGCGGCTCCCCAAAAGGGCCATCATCTTTCAGGAAGACGATGCCTGCGATGCAGCAACGATCATCTGCGAGGGTCAGGTAAAGCTGTCGTGCACCTCGCGTGAGGGAAAGACACACATTTTAAAGATTGCAATGCCCGGAGATCTGCTGGGGTTGGGTGCAGCCATTTCTGGAACACGTTTCGAACTGACGGCTGAAACGATCGAGCCCGCCGTCGTCAAGAAAATCCGCAGGAATGAATTGCTGGCGTTCCTGGAGAAGTATGGCCAGGCGAGCATGCTCGCAGCCAAAGCACTGTCTGAGGAGTATAAGTCGGCATTCTTTGACGCGCGGAGACTGGCGTTATCCGAGTCGACTGCGGGAAGGTTGGCAGGAGTGCTGCTCGACTGGGGTCGTTCCGCTGTAGGTTGCAGTGGCGCAGAGATGCGCTTCACCATGGCGTTGACCCATGAAGAACTGGCGAACCTTGCAGGGACGTCGCGGGAGACGGTGACACGCGCGCTGGGTAAGTTCCAGAGGGAGGGTCTGATCGAGATCCAAGGTTCGTCGTTTCGTGTGATTTCACCGATTGGGCTGGAGAATCTTTCGTCCTAGGAGCTTGCGGGCGCCGCTGTTGCAGACGCTCCATGAGCGACGACTACTGATTCACCCCGCTCGCCAGGAACCCGCCGTCGACCACCAGAATCTCACCGGTCACGAACGTACTGGCGTCCGAGGCTAGAAAGATTGCCGAACCTACCAACTCATCGGTCCTGCCGAAACGTCCCATCGGCGTGCGCATGAGTAATTCCCTGCCACGTTCGCTTTCGTCGAGCAGTTTCTGATTGAGCGCCGTCCGAAACACACCCGGAGCTATCGCATTCACTGTCACCCCGTGGGCGCTCCACTCAACCGCTAACGACCTTGTGAGTGCTCCCACCGCAGCCTTCGAGCACGCATAGGCTGTTACCTCTTTCAGACTTACAAAGGTATTCAATGACGCAATATTGATGATCCTTCCGTAGCCACGCTCCAGCATGTGCTTCCCGAAGATCTGGCACGCGCGCAGCGTCCCCGTAACATTGGTGTCCATGATCGACTGCCACTCGTCCTCAGGAAAATCCATCGTTGGGGCTCGCTTGATCTTGCCTGCGCAGTTGATCAGAATGTCGACCTTTCCGAAGGCTTCCATCGTCGCGGCGCAAAGTCGTTCCAGACTCGGACGATCGGCCACATCCGACGCGATGCGGAGTGTCTTCACGCCGAATGCTTCAATTGCCTTAGCGGCTTCCTCCACCTGCTCCTGACGACGGCTTGTAGCGACAACATCCGCGCCGGCCTCAGCCAGACCAAGTGCCATGGCCAGACCAATGCCTGACGTGCCTCCTACAACGACCGCAGTCTTTCCCGCTAGATCAAACATCTTCGATGCCATAGTCTTTCCTCTCAAGCTTTCATGTGCAGCATAATCTCGTTGACGACTTCCTCTGGGGCTCGATCGTTCAAGACACGTAACGCGTCGCTCGGCATTTCGAGCGTCGCCAATTGGCTGTCGAGCAGCTTCGGATTCATGTAGTGGTTCTGCCGTTCCGCAAGCCGCTCCGCAATCAACTCCTTCGACCCGTCCAGCAGCACGAATACGACCGAGCCAACCGGCATCCTCTGCACCAACGTATTCCGGTACGACTCCTTAAGGGCAGAGCACGCCAGCACTCCGTCCCCTCCCTCTGCTAACCATCCCTTGAGCAACGCATTCAGCGACTCCAGCCACGGCTGCCTGTCGTCATCATTGAGCGCATGCCCCGCTGCCATCTTCGCCTTATTGGCGGCAGAATGATAGGAATCCGCATCCGCAAACACTGTCTGCATCCGCTTCGCGAGAAGTGAGCCGATCGTTGTTTTGCCCGATCCAGTGACACCCATGAGTACAACGATCATCTACTGTCCCAGGAAAATCGGTCTGATGTGCCGTTCGTATAGATTCGTCGTCACGTTCCTTGCAACGATCTCATCATTTGCTTTAAGCGCGTCCAAATATCGCTTACCCATCTTAGCTGCAACCTTGAACCCCACATGCAGCAGCTGTCGAAAACTGGGGTTATACGCTGGGTTCGACTGGTCATGCCGCAGGGCAGACGTGAACTGTTCGCTTGTCCAGCCCTCGACCTCCTGCGGCTTTGGCAGCCTGGCGTAGTCGATATCGATCACCGTAGCATACGGCTTGCAGAGCTCGTCTGCATGCGCAAAGGCCTCGCGATAGACCTCCTTCGCGATCTCCAACCCGCTTCCGCCCGACTCTGCCAGGCCGATCAATTCTTCAAGCCATGTTGTTCCGGCAGTTTTGACATGGACTCCTGCATCGAACTTAACCACCGCCTCGTGAATCGCCTTGTAGATTGAAAACTTGTCTGACCCCGAGTGCACACTCAACTTCAGATTCTCAGGCAATCCATACCGCTTGACTGCAAAATTGATTGCCGCAAGGTCTTCTTCAAACTCCTTCGCGAATTGTGCGACATCACCCACATAGTCGACTCCCTTGTTGAATCGACCGGTAAACTTCGGCGCGATCGTCTGGATCGGAATCTTCTCATCCGCAATGGCAGCAAGAATAATCAACAACTCCACCGGCGTCTGTGGGGAGTCGGTCTCGTCCATGGAAATCTCCGGCACAAATTGGCCCTCGCCCTTGTTCTCCACCAGCTTCCGGTAAATCATCCCCGCATCTTGAACGGCCGCCAGAAACTTATTCGCCACACCCTTAACAAACGCAACATTGGTATGAAACGGCTCGGCAATTCGTGGAATCCGCACCTCTCCAATCAACTCAGGATGCCGTGCCACAAACGCATCTACGTCCTCCGTTTTGGCAGCCTTCCCGATCTCTTCCGCCACATCGAGCGTGAAGAAGTCGCACGGCTCCAGAAAGCGATCGACCGTCTTGAGCGTGATGTGATCTGCATCAACAAAATAAGGCTGCTTCCAGCCAAGCTCCTTCACTGCCGTGTTCGCCGCCTGACGTGTCTGGCTCGGCTCTGTCCCGATAATCATGTGTTCGCGATTGCTCTTGTTCCATACGGGCACAACTTCGATGCCGGCCTCGGCCGCCTTGATGCAAGCTGCCAACTGCGCCTTTGCCTGGTGTGCAAACCGGTCCCCGACTCCTAATGAATATTTAGGTAACGTAAATGCTTTCGACATCATTTCTCCTCTTCTATTCTTTCTTCTCTAGGATGCACATCGACTACTCATGCGTTTCAAACGGAACGAACATCTCACTACAGGACGCGAGTGTGCCGCTGCCCGGGGTTCCAGAGGCTGTGACATCGTTGCCGGTCATCGTGAAGTTAACCGGCCCCGGTCCATAGGTGACAGAAGCATGGGCCGCAGTAAGTTGATATGTCTGCGGACTGTCCAGCATCACTCCATCAAGAACAAGCGATAACCGATGCTGAGCATCAAGCCCCTGCACAGTCAGATGTCCGCCACCAGAGATGCGAACATTCTCAAAACGAATATTACGGTATTCAGGATAACGATTCGTGTAGGGGCCAGGATTGTTGTAGTTTGTGTCCAATACAATCGGTTGCCTGGAGTTACGAATACAGATGTTCCGGTACTTCACGTTGGTTACCAGGCCACCCCGGGATGGATTGCTCTTGATGCGGAGGCTGTTATCCGGGCCATCGAGTGAGAGGTCCTGCACCAGGATGTCGTGAACACCACCGAACGTCTCGCTGCCAATCGACATTCCGTGGCCGTAGTAGAAATGGTTCGCGATCACCGTCATATAGGCTACCCCACCCTCGCTTCCTTTGATGGCAACGTTGTCGTCACCGGTGCGAATGAAGGAGTGCGTAATCGTAATATCCTGAGCCGAAACAGGGTCCACTCCATCGGTATTGCGAGCTTTCCGTGGCGTGTCGATCTTCAGGTTCCAGACGGTAAAGCCATGTGCATGGCTGAATACCACATGAAAATTAGGAGAGTTACGCAGGGTGATGCGGTAGAGCGTAAAGTCGTTGGAGTCGTCGGCGACAATGAGCCGGGGCACCTGCTGGCGACCTCCGGCACGCGCCTTCTCTGCCAGATCCCACCAACTTAGCATACCGTTCAACAGCTTCTCTCCGCCCCGGCCGTCGATAGCACCATCACCCATGATTGCGGAATGGGGTGCGTGCGCAATCGAGATAACGGCCTTGCACCCGGGAGGCTGATCGTTCACCACACCACAACTTCCAGGATGCAGATCATAGAGCCGCGGATCGCGAGAAGCTACCAGCGTCACGCCCCGATCGACTAGCAGTGTGATGCCCGCTGGCACGGTGATACACATCTCCGAGCCCACGAGACCNNCTGGCACGGTGATGGGTCCGGTCAGGAACGCGTTGGCGCTGCCCTTTGATGCCAGCTCGACCGCATGTCCAGCCTGGCAACCATCGAGCGCCTGCTGCACTCGGGAGGTATCAAGCTTCGCCTCGTCCTTTGCATCCAGCGCTCCTCCACGCAGCGTAAGCGCAGCCTGCAAGGAAGCACATACGCGCGGAATTACTGGCTCCGCCACAGTTCGTCGATCCTGCGCAACACAGGCCGTTGTCATGGCGAAGATGAGTGCGATGCAAGTTTTCTGGATTCTCATTTCAAATATCTTTTCATGGCAACTTCGCTGCCTCCTCGATCGGGTTCCAGTGGTCAGAGCCAGCCAGAAACTCCTTTGGAGCAAACTT
>DHWW01000051.1:5165-6341 GCA_002413385.1 Granulicella sp. UBA5172 | reverse complement strand
GCGTTCTGTCCGGTGTGGTGTTGTGTGGATTCTCGCAGGCCGAAGGACCGTTGCTGCTGCGGAATCCTTCGCTGAGTCAGGACAAGATTGCGTTTCTGTATGCGGACGATATCTGGACAGTGGGGCGTGAGGGCGGAGAGGCGCAACGGCTGACGTCGGTTGGCGCGGTGACGGCAGGGCCGTACTTTTCGCCGGATGGGACGGAGATTGCGTACTCGACGCATGAGCATGGCCTGACCGATGTGTATGTGGTGAAGGCGGAGGGCGGCGTACCGCTGCGGCTGACGTGGAACCCGGAAGGCAATGAGGCTGTGGGCTGGACTCCGGATGGCAAGGATGTGCTGTTCGCGTCGGCGCGCGCAAGCTCTTCGCATTTTATGCGTCTGTTCGAAGTTCATCCGGATGGAACGGGATCGCCGACAGTGTTGCCGTTGCCGAGTGCGGCACAAGGAAATTTTTCGCCGGACGGAAGCACGATGGCGTATGAGCCGATCGTGCAGTGGGAAGATGCGTGGAAGCACTATCGGGGCGGCCAGACGAAGAAGGTCTGGCTGGTGAATATGAAGACGCTGGACCTGGTGAAGGTGCCGCGAGAGAACTCAAATGACTTTAGTCCGGTGTGGGAGGGGAAGACGGTTTACTTCCTGTCGGATCGCAATGGGCCGGTGTCGCTGTTCAGCTACGACACGGAGTCGAAGGCCGTGACGCAGGTGGTGGACAACAAAGGGTATGACCTGAAGACTGTGGCGGCAGGGCCGGGAGCACTGGTGTATCAGCAGTTCGGCTCGCTGCACTTATATGATCTGGGGACGAAAAAAGAACATGCGGTGGCGGTGACGATTCATGGTGACTTGCCGGAGTTGATGCCGCGGCTGGAGAACATTGCGGCGCACGAAATGCAGAATGTTGCGGTGTCGCCGACGGGTGTTCGTGTGGTTGCAGAGGCGCATGGAGAGATTTTCACGCTTCCGGTGGAGAAGGGAAACACGCGTGATCTGACGAAGACGCCGGGGTCGGCGGAGCGTGATCCGGCGTGGTCTCCGGATGGAAAGTCGATTGCGTATTTCAGCGATGGGTCGGGTGAGTATCAACTCTATATACGGGATCAGGATGGACTGCTGCCGCCGAAGGTGATTGACCTGGGGCCGAATCCGTCTTCTCCGAGCCCACGAGACC
>DHWW01000051.1:0-5096 GCA_002413385.1 Granulicella sp. UBA5172 | reverse complement strand
TTGATCCGAGTGGAAAGTATTTGTACTTCACTGCGTCGACGAATAATGGGCCATCGGATGCGGGCATCGATCTGTCGTCGCTGGACAGAGCGACCGATAGCAGTGCGTATGTGATTGTGCTGGCGAAGGACGGGATGTCGCCGGTTCCTCCAGAGAGCGACGAGGAGAAGCCGGATCAGGACGCGGACAAGAAGACCGATACCAAGGCCGATACGAAGGCCGATGCAGAGAAGAGTCAGGATAAGGACGCAGCGAAGGGAGATGAGAAGAAGGACGCTGCGAAGAAGGCAGAGGTAAAGCCGACGGTCATCGATCTTCCGGGAATAGGGAATCGGATTCTGTCGCTGCCGATTCCGGCGAGGAACTATGTGGGTCTACAGGTGGGGAAGACGGGCGTGGTCTTCCTGGCGGAGGGCGGCGCGGTTGGTCGCGCATCCGAGGACGGCGGTTCACCGGTTCGTGCGCTGTGGAGGTTCACGACAGAGAAGCGTAAGACCGAGGATATCCTTAGCAACCTCACCGGTTTCGATGTCAGTGCGAATGGAGAGAAGCTGTTCGTCATGCGCGGAGACAACTGGTTTGTGGCGAAGATCGCGGATCTGAAGGTGGATTCGCCCGATGCTCCGCAGGGCAAGCCGGTGAACAACGGCGGCATGTTTGCAACGGTCGATCCGCGCGCCGAGTGGAAGCAGATGTTCCGCGAAACATGGCATATCGAGCGGGACTTCTTCTACGACAAGCATCTGCATGGGCTGGACCTGGCGAAGATCATGGCCAAGTATGAGCCGTATGTGGATGGGATTACGACGCGGTCGGAGTTCACGTATCTGTCGAACGAGATGCTGGGCGAGATCGAGGTCGGGCACATGTTTGTGCGGGGGCCGCGGACTCCGGATAAGTCGCCGAAGCCCGGTCTGCTGGGTGCGGACTATGGGGTGGAGAATGGGCGATACAAGTTCGCAAAGATCTATAACGGGCAGAACTGGACGCCGTCGCTGGCGGCTCCGCTGACGCTTCCGGGGATCAACATTACCGTGGGCGAGTATCTGCTGGCGGTGAATGGGCGCGAGCTGCATGCGACGGATAACCTGAACAGCTTCTTCGATGGGACTGCGGGCAAGCAGACGGTGTTGCACGTTGGCCTCAAGGCTGATGGCAGCGATGGACGCGATGTGACGGTAGTTCCGACGGACTCGGATCATGGGCTGAGGAACCTGGATTGGATCGAGTCGAACCGGCGCAAAGTGGATGAGTTGTCGGGCGGCAAGGTGGCTTACATCTATATGCCGAACACGGGAGGCGCTGGTTACGACAACTTCAACCGGTACTTCTATTCGCAGCTGGATAAGCAGGCTGTGGTGCTCGACGAACGGTATAACGAGGGCGGCTTCATCGCTGACTATATTGTGAATGTGCTGGGACAGAAGCCGTTGAGTGGAGCGATCGAGCGCGACGGCCAGCCGATTCATGATCCGGTGGGAGCAATCTTTGGGCCGAAGGCGATGATCATTAATCAGTCTGCTGGCTCGGGCGGCGATGCGATGCCTTGGTACTTCCGCAAGGCTGGCCTGGGCACGCTGGTGGGGGTGAAGACGTGGGGAGGCCTGGTCGGCATCGGAGGATATCCGACGCTGATGGATGGTGGGAGCGTGACGGCTCCTCGCTATGCGATCTACGGGCTGAAGGGTGAGTGGGAGGTTGAGGGCCATGGGATTGCCCCGGATGTGGAGGTTGAGGAGCTGCCGAAGGATGTGGCTGCCGGACACGACCTGCAACTCGAAAAGGCAGTGGCGATTGTGCTGCAGCAACTGGAGGAGCATCCGGTGCCGGTGGCCCCGATACCTCCGTACCCGAACTTCCATCAGCATGATGGTCTGGGGAATCCATAGGCTGGTGCTACGCGTACGGCGGGAAGCTTCGCGTGGCGGGGGAAGGGTTTGTGGAGTGGGGTAGGCTGCGTGGGGAGTCGGGGCGGCATCCTACGGGGGGAGGATTCAGATATGCCTACGACACATCATTCGGCTGCTGCGGAACGTCATCTGCAGGCTGCGCACGCACACGAGGCGGCTGCCGCTTCGCATGACAAGAACGATCACATGGGAGCGCATGAACTATCGATGCAGGCGATGGAACATTCGCGCGAAGCTCACCGGCTTTCGGAGGAGTTGGCGAAGCAGGGGTTGACTACGAAGTAGGCGCGGCGCGGCGGTTGGTAGAATGGCGGAAATGCTATTGATTGGATCTAGACCCCGCGCGCGGGCGTGTGCCCGTTATGGATGACCGGACAAAACGGCGGCTGTTCGTCGGGTTTGCAACGACGCTGGTGAGCAAGGCTGCGTCGACTGTGATTCAGCTGATCCAGGTGCCGGTGCTGATGCACTTCTGGGGGCGGTCGATGTTTGGCGTGTGGGGAATTTTGACCGCGACGCCGACGTATTTAAGTTTCTCGAACAGTGGATTTGGGTCGGTTGCGGGCAATGAGATGACGATGCTCATGGCTCGCAAGGAGCAGGATGCTGCGCTGGGCGTATTTCAGAGTTGCTGGTGGCTGATTACGCTGGTGATGAGCGCGATGATCGTGCTGATGTGCAGCGTGCTGTATTTTCTTCCGGTGGGAAGGCTGCTGAACCTGACGCTGCTGAGCGAGCATGATGTGAAGTGGGCGCTGTTCTGGCTGGGGCTGTCGGTTTTGTTTGGGCAGTTGGAGCAGCTGTTGCAGTCGGCGTACCGGTGCATTACGCGCTACTCTTATGGAAATTTTTTGAAGAGCGGGTTGTCGCTGGCGGCGTTTTGTGTGCAGCTGGTGCCGGTGTTGATGGGGTACGGTCCGCGCACGACGGCGATGGTGTTTGCGCTGGCGAATATTGCGGTGACGCTGATTTTGTGCGTGAAGGTGAAGCTGGATATTCCGTGGATCAGCTATGGATGGAGCCATGCGTCGTTTGCGGAGATCAAGCGGCTGACGCGGCCGTCGCTGGCGTTCATGGGGTTTCCGCTGGGCAATTCGCTGAATATTCAGGGGTCGCAGCTGGCGGTGAATTATGCGCTGGGCAATGACGCGGTGGCGATCTGGATTACGGCGCGGACGGTGTCGCGGCTGGCGCTACAGGCCGTGGAGATGGTGAAGAACACGGTGTGGCCGGAGCTTTCGATTGCGTTTGGCGCGGGGAATATGGAGGTGGTGCGGACGCTGCATCGCAGGGCGTGCCAGATTGCGCTGGTGATGAGCCTGACCGTGGTGGCGATTGTGGCGACGCTGGGGCCGACGTTCCTGCATAAGTGGACGCTGGGGAAGGTTCCGTCGAGTCCGGGGCTGGTGGGACTGTTGCTGGTGGTGGTGGTGTTCTATTCGCTGTGGTCGACGAGCGCGACGCTGGTGGCGGCGATCAATTTGCATGAGCGGCTGGCGACGTTGTACTCGATTGCGACGGGAGTGACGGTGATCGTGACGTACTTTGCGGCGCGGAGGTATGGGCTGTTTGGGGCGGCGGGATCGCTGCTGCTGAGCGAGGTGATTATGGATGCGTATGTGGTGCCGGCTTCGCTGAAGATTGCGCACGATACGTGGGGTGGATTTATGGGGGCGATGGTGCATTATCCGCACGCGCTGCGGCCGAAGGCGCTGGCGGCACGGTTGCGTCGGAGAACGCAGGAGGTGGAGGCGGAGCTGGAGGAGAAGGCAGAGGGTAAGGAGTAGAGGGAAGAGCAAATGCGAAAGCCAATACAGGGGTCCTTCCCCTTCGGCAAGCTCAGGGTCAGGATGACGGCGAAAGACATGCAATGGCAATGGCCTGTGCTGGTGCAAGAGCAACTGCAGATCCCTANNCCTACGGGATGACAAACCAATAAGGCAAAGGCGAAGACAAGTGCAACGGCGGTGGGTTAGTAGGCGGCGATGCCGGTGATGCTTTGGCCGATGATGAGGGTGTGGATGTCGTCGGTGCCTTCGTAGGTTTTTACGGACTCCAGGTTCATCATGTGGCGCATGATCGGGTAGTCGTCGGCGATGCCGTTGGCACCGAGGATGTCGCGGGCGGTGCGGGCACATTCGAGGGCCATGGCTACGTTNNAGCTGGTGGCTGGCGATGGGTTGATTGCGGAATTGCTTGCGCTGTTTGGCGTATTGGAGGGCGCAGTCGTAGCAGGCCATGGCGGCTCCGATGGCTCCCCAGCTGATGCCGTAGCGGGCCTGGCTGAGGCATGTGAGGGGGGACTTGAGGCCGTCGGATCTGGCGAGGAGATTGGCGGCGGGGATGCGGACGTCCTGCATGGAGAGGCCGGAGGTGACGGAGGCGCGGAGGGACCACTTGCCGTGGACGTCTTTGGCGGAGAAGCCGGGGCGGTCGGTTTCGACGAGGAAGCCGCGGATGCGCGCGTCTTTAGGATCAGCCGCGGCACCTGCGTCGATGCCGGGCTCTTCGAGCTTGGCCCAGATGATGGCGACGTCGGCGATGCTGCCGGAGGTGATCCACATCTTTTCGCCGTTGAGGATGTAGTCGTCGCCGTCCTTGCGGGCGCGGGTTCGCATGCCGCTGGGGTTGGAGCCGAAGTCGGGCTCGGTGAGGCCGAAGCAGCCGATTTTTTCTCCGGTGGCGAGCTTGGGGAGCCAGTAATTTTTCTGCTCGTCGGAACCGAAGGCGTAGATGGGATGCATGACGAGCGCGGACTGCACGCTGACGAAGCTGCGGATGCCGGAGTCGCCGCGTTCGAGCTCCTGATAGAGGAGGCCGGCTTCGACGTTGTTCATGCCGGCGCAACCGTATTCGGGGATGGTGGCTCCGTAGAAGCCGAGCTCTCCCATGGGTCGCGCGAGCTCGCGGGGGAAGCGGCCGTCGCGGTTGCACTGCTCGATGATGGGGATGAGTTTGTCTTCGATGAAGGAGCGCGTGTTGGTGCGGACGAGGAGCTCGTCTTCGGAGAGGAGTGAATCGAATTCGATGAAGTCAACGCCTTGAAACTTGAATGCCATAGCCTCGTCATTTTAGAGCATGGAGGGGATGGTGCGGGTTTGTCGCGGTGGTTGGCGTGCTAGTTGTTAGTTGCTAGTTGCTGGCCAAAGGCAAGTGCAGAAGCAGTCCCTGCGGGATGACAGCCAG
>DHWW01000188.1 GCA_002413385.1 Granulicella sp. UBA5172 | reverse complement strand
AGCATGACGGCCTCATCGTCATGCGCAGTGGAGAGACCTGCAGCTCGAGCGCCCAATCCGCTCCAACTCTCTGCCCCCAGCACACTCAAACTCCCGCCGTCCGCGCAGAACCGCAGGACGACTCCAGCTTTACGAACGCGTCCCACGCTGCATCCTCCACCGCAACTCCGTCCCGCAGACTCTCCTCGCGCGTATGCAACGTCGCCTCTCCCGGATACCGTGCCGGCTTCCCTGCCTCGATCGGCGTCGCAGCATGTACGCCATCGATCGCTCCCTGCACCAGGCGATTCATCTCCTCCATCGTGTTCAGCGACTCCGGCGCAATCGCCAGAAACACCTGCGACAGCCCAACCTCCTTCGCTGGATCAGCCGGCAGCTGATGCGTCGCAATCCCACCCGACAGCATCGCCGCCAGCACGTCCAGCACAAACGACAGCCCCGACCCCTTCCAGAACCCAACCGGCAGCGCCCTCTGCGTGCGCTCGATTGCCGCCGCATCCGTCGTCAGCAAACCCTGCTCGTCGTATCCACCCGGCACCGGCAGCGCCGCCCCGCGCGCACGATACGACGCCAGCGTCCCATACGAAAACTGGCTCATCGCCATATCCAGCACAATCGGCTGCGTCTCATTCGGAATCGCCACGACCAGGGGATTATTCCCCAGCGCCGCCGATTTCGCTCCCCACGGCGGCAAATTCGGCATCGTATTCGTCCAGCACATCGCCGCAAAGCCCTCCTCCGTCGCCTGCCATCCGTACGTCCCCGCGCGCATCCAGTGCGACGTATCCGCCAGCGCCACGCATCCCAACCCCTGCTCCTTTGCAATCTCCATAGCCCGTTGCATCGCCGCATACGCAGCCAGGTTTCCCGGCCCGCGCCCTCCCGTCCATCGCTCGATCGCGCCAAATTTTGCAACGCACCGTGGTTCGGCATCCGGCACGATCACGCCATCGCGAACCCCTTGCGCAAACCTCGGCAGCCTCGCCACGCCATGCGTTCGCACGCCATCGCGATCCGTCTCCGCGGTCAACCGCGCACTCAGCGCCGCTCGCTCAGCACCCAAACCCAGCCCCACCAGCACCCGCTCTATCCGCTCCTGCAACTCCGCAAACGCCACACGTCTCATGCACCCCATTAGACCGCAACTCCAACAATTTGGGTGCCCCATCTTCGACGCGGCTTCATCGCGGCTAAGCCGGGGCCCCCAACGGACGATCTTTGTCCGCTGGGGTGGTACGGTAGGCATCGTTTGCGGTAGCAAACGACCGCACGTATCTGGCGCAGCGATAAACTTATAGCAACGCGCAATCAGAGGTGCAACGCGCAACCAGAGGTGCTGTCCTGAAGATCCTTCGACTCCTCCCCCTCCTCGCCACCCTTCTCGCCGCCGCGGCCCACGCGCAGGTCGTACCCGTCCTCCTGCTCTCCGACATCCACCTCGACCCCTTCCACGACCCCGCCAAACTCCCCCAACTCCGCACCACGCCCGTCGCCGGTTGGGCCGCCATCCTTGACGCCCCACCGTCCTCCACCCAGGCCGCCGACTTCGCCAAGCTCCAAACCACCTGCAGCGCCAAGGGCGTCGACACTCCCCCCGCCCTCCTCGAATCCAGCCTCCGAGCCGCGCTCAAACAACAGCCCCACCCGCTCTTCGTCACCGTCTCCGGCGACCTCATGGCCCACCAGTTCGACTGCCGCTTCCACACCCTCACCTCCAACACCACCTCCGCCGACTACTCCGCCTTCGCCGCCAAAACCGTCGCCTTCGTCGCCCTCCGCCTCCATCAGACCTTCCCCCGCTCTCCCCTCTATTTCGCCCTCGGCAACAACGACTCCGGCTGCCACGACTACAGCGAGGACCCCAACAGCACCTTCCTCCGCGCCGACGCCGCCACCTTCGCCACCGACGCNNGCCGCCTCCCTCATCCTCCGTCAGTTCCCGCACCTCGGCGATTACAACATCGCTCTCCCCGCGCCCATCGCGCACACCCGCCTCATCGTCCTCCAGGACATCTACGAATCAGGAAGCTACGCCGCCTGCAACGGCAAGCCTTCCAGCGATGCGGCCACGGCCCAGATCACCTGGCTCCGAGCCCAACTCTCCTCCGCCCGCGCGAAGCACCAGCACGTCTGGCTCATGGTGCACATTCCACCCGGCATCAACTCCTACTCCACCTTCTCCAAGGCCCGCAACATCTGCGGAGGTCAAGCTCCCGAGATGTTCCTTCACTCCGACGCCCTGGCCGACACCCTCGCCAGCTTCCCCGACGTCATCCGTCTCGCCCTCTTCGGCCACACCCACATGGACGAGCTCCGTGTCTACACCTCCTCAAACGGCAGCTCGGTTCCCGGCAAGCTCGTCCCCTCCATCTCACCCGTCAACGGCAATAACCCCGCCTTCACCCTCGCCGAAGTCGAACCCTCCACCGCCACCCTCAAGGACTACACCGTCTACAGCGCCAGCAACCAGACCGGCATCTCCACCCAGTGGGCCGAGGAGTACCGCTTCTCCACCACCTACCGCCTCCCCGATCTCTCCGGAGCCTCGCTCGCCAAACTCACCTCCAGCTTCCTCGCCGACAAATCCGGCAACTCCGACCTCAGCCATGCCTACCAGAAGTTCTTCTACGTCGGAGCGCCCGGCCTCAGCGCCAGCATCAAAGCCGCAGCCATGCGGATCGTCTGGCCCGGCTACGCCTGCGCCCTCACCAACGACCACGCCGCCAGCTTCCGCAACTGCGTCTGCGGCACATCTACCCCATAGCTTGAGTCCATCGTGATGGAGGTCACTACAATCGTCCATCGAAGCTGTTAACATTGCCCTTTCGCGAGGAACCAATTCGCATGAGCACTCCCGATACACGCATCACGCCCGGAGAAAAGCTCCGCGCCGCCATCACCGCCGAACGACCCCTCCAGATCATCGGTGCCATCAACGCCTACCACGCGCGCATGGCCGAGCGCGTCGGCTATCGCGCCATCTATCTCTCCGGAGGAGGAGTCGCCGCCGGCTCCCTCGGCATGCCCGACCTCGGCATCTCCACCCTCGACGACGTCCTCACCGACCCCCGCCGCATCACCGACGTCTGCTCCCTCCCCCTGCTCGTCGACATCGACACCGGCTTCGGCGGAGCCTTCAACCTCGCCCGCTCCGTCCGCTCCCTCATCAAGGCCGGAGCCGCCGGNNTGGTCGACCGCATCAAGGCCGCCGTCGACGCCCGTACCGACCCCAGCTTCGTCATCATGGCCCGCACCGACGCGTTAGCGTCCGAGGGTCTGCACGCGGCTTTAGATCGCGCCGCCGCCTGCGTCGAAGCCGGTGCCGACATGATCTTCCCCGAGGCCGTCACCGAGCTCTCACAATACCGCGCCTTCGCCGAACTGGGGTCCCCGGCGGGCGTTCCTGGCCCGCTGGGG
>DHWW01000309.1 GCA_002413385.1 Granulicella sp. UBA5172 | reverse complement strand
GCTGAGCACAACCGAACACGCCTCATAAGTAATTGATTAGTAAGGAACTTTGTTGGCAAGCCTCAGCGAGATGCCCCCAAAGTTGCCCCCAACTATCTGCGTCGCCCCCTAAAATGTGGACTTGCCCGCACCCCGACCACAAAAATAAATATCGACACCGAGAAGTTCATGCCGAAATTAGAGCAGCGGCGGCACAGACGCATCCATTCCGTTGCGCTCCAACATTCGAGCCACCTGCTGAAGAACCCGCGCAGGGTCTATAGCTTTGGACTGCTCCTCCGGCTCGCCTAGTCTACGGATGATTTCCCCCTGCCGGTCCACGCGAACCGCGCCGTAACTTGTGAACGTGGTCAATACCTGCTCATGCCCCAAGTTTTGGCTCCACGCTTTGAATTCTTCCGGAGTCCTGCAATTCTGCTCGGCCAGCAGAACCAAGGTCCTCCGGAAGCTGTGCGGGTTGAAATACGGCAGTCCCGAGCGCTGGAAGGCCTCACGGAAGATGGTGCGGATCGGCGTCGCGGTGCTCCAGTGCCTTCGGTCCAAGCCAACCGCTTCAAATAGCTGGTTTTCATCTGAGGCAATAGCCGTGGCTGGAAACAGCGGATCTTCCCCGCTCCACAGCTTCTGCTGTCGCAGGAAGCTCACCCAGTCCACGACAATCGCTGCGATCTCCTCCCCAACCGGGAAGAAATAGGTGGTGAACGTCTTGGAAAACTTGGTTTTTACCTCCCGCGCATCCTGAAAGACGGATCTCCCGGCAAGGTCTACGTGCTTGAGCTTCATCGAGGCGATGGCAGAATCCCGCGCTCCGGTCAGAAGCGTGAACGCGATCAGCGCTCGGTTGCGTCGCTCGATCTCGCTGCTGGCGGGCATGGACTGGATGACATGCTTGACCTGTTCAAGCGTGGGAGATCGCTGCTCACGGTGAGCCGTCGCAATCCGGGTGTCTTTCTCCGAAAGATTGAACTAGTCCGCATCCGAATAGTTCAGATTCTTGTACCCTGGCTGCCCGGCCAGCCAGAAGAAGAACTTCTGTAGCTGTGTCAGCGTCGCGTGCAGAGTTGCCTTACTCAGTTTCTCCCCGGATCTCTTTGCCTTCTGCTCTGCCAGATGCCGTTTGAATGCAACTGCTTGCTCGAAGTGGTAAGCCTTGAAGTCTTTGTATCGGTTGTACGCTTCAAAGCGACTGAGCGCCTTCGCGGCAGCGTCAACGCTTGGTTCGCTGTACCGCTTTGCCTCTTTCAGATATGCGAGGTACTTCCGCTTGATCCGCTCATTCTGGGCATTGTGTTTTGTCATACCTTAGGACTCCTGTTCCTTGTCACTGTTTACGGTGGGATTGCGACTCTCGCTTACACGTCGCTCCGCCTGCGCAATCGTGATCTCCAAATTCCCGCGAACTAACGGCAACTTGGCGAGGCTCACCCGCCTGTACATCATGGCCTCACACTCCGGACAGATGCCCACAAGGGTCCCCAGGCGCTCCGTCTTCGGCAGATACTCCGCCATACCCCCGGCGGGAGTCCTGGGCGCTCGGCAGCGCATACAGTAGACTTCCCCCGGCATACATGGCCGCTTGTTCTTTGCTCGGCGGGACTGGAGGAACAGAGCCAGTTCCCGTCCCAGAATCAAGGTCGGACGCCGAGCGTCGCAGGTGGGCAGTCCAGCTTTGATCCAGGCTCGGACGGTGTTCTTGTGATTCCCGAAGAGCATCGCGGCCTCTTCGACCGTGTAGTTTCGGTGAATCTTCACAAGTCGGTGGTTTGGACGGCGCTTGCGCATGACAGCCCGCCCCTACACCGCAACCTTGCGGGCCGATTCAAGCTCCTGCACCAGCCCACGCATCTGAGCTTCGGACTTGCCCGCTATCCGCGCCGCGTTGATTGCCGTGACCTCGTTCACTGGCCAGCCAACAGCGCGCGCACCTAGGCTGACAGGATGCGTAAAGACCCCCTGAGCAATTCGTAGGTAGATGGTGCTTCGGGACAGGCCGGTGCCAGCGAGCACAGCAGGAAGACGAATGATGGTATGGGTCATGCTTGAACCTCTTGGGGCGATTTTGAACACAACCCCATTACGGGCGAGCTAGGGCACCCACCCGCAAGCTGGCTCGCTTAAAGCACTGTCTTGATTGAGGATTCGCGTTCTTCTAGCTAGAGCGTCGCGTAGCGCTCATGCCAGGCTTTTGGTTAGGGTCGGGGGCAACCTCCAGAAGTTGCTTCAACCGCTGGATCGATATGCCTTCCCTTGCGGCGACTACCTTCAGGAACGCTTTGGTCCCTTTGGACTTTTCAGCCTTCACTTCCCCGGCAAGTCTCTTTCTCCGTTCATCGGCTGCCTCCACATCTCCCCCACCTGCAACCGGCTTATCCGCGCACTGTGCGAGAGCCTGCCGGTCGATCCTCATGGCTCCGTTTTGACTGGACAGGACGCTTCCCAGGTCAACGACATGACCCGCGACGCGCAGGCTCAAGGTGCCGTCCGCTATCAGGGTGACATGACTCGAATGCTTTCGCCCGCGCAGTATCCCGACTTCGCAGCGAGGACCATTCACCGATACCGCGCCCGTGAGTCCTAGAAGGCGGGCAATCACCTCCGCGAGTCCTGACAAAGACGCCCCCCACTGGCGGAGCTTCACAACAGGGATGGGAACCCTGCTGATGTCGTCGCGTTTATCACAGACGACAAAGAAGCTGGATGCTCCTGCCCCCGTGGATCGGCTATTGACCGGCATAGAACATTCCTGCTCGCAGCCCGGACACACCACGCTAGACGCGGGACTAGCCGGAGTGAGCAAGCCAGCCGATTTCATGGACAGCACGGCAGCCTCAGGCCATCGGCCAAGCTCCACTTCGCCCACCAGCACGACCGCGCCCCTACACGCGCCGATTCGCCCCAGCAGTTCAGCGAAGGCTTGGTCCGGAGTCATGCTTCGGCAATCTCCAAAACATCGCCCGTCGCCTTCTCTGGTGCCCTCGGCTCGATGCCGGACAGGGTGAGCATCTCTCGAAGCCGGAGATCGAGGTCGTCATACTTCAGCGAACAGGAATTTGGATACGTAATGCGGAACGTCACCTGCTTTTGCGGCTTGTTCGTAGCCTGCTTCATCGTGGCCGAGATCTCCACCTGCGTCACGTTGAAGTACCCCAGCGGAAGCGCCTTCCCCATCTCATCCAGCAGGTCATACACAGCGTGCGCGTTCTTTGACGCATCCGCCTCCACCGTGAAACGGTCCCCCTGCTTGATCCGCGAAGACAGACGCATCTTTCGCACCACGACCCGCTCAATCCCGTTACCGGGCTCGTACACAAACTGGAAGCCACGCTGGCGAAGCAGGTTCAGGTCGTAGACCCGCTCATCCTCAGGATCGGGCGGCAGCTCGTCCAGCTTCAAAATCGCCTCGGCAAACATCCCCTGCAAAGGCTCAATCGCCTTGTAAGATCCGCGAAAGTTCAGGTCCAGGGTTCCTTCGTTCTTGTTGTAGACGTAGACCACTTCGAACGCAGGGTTGTGCGGACGACGAGCAAAATCACCATTCACCCATTCGACGCTCTGCTGCGAGTAGTCCTCAGGATAGGCGAAGAAGTAGTCCAGATCTCCGCGCCGGTAGGCCTCCACCACGCAGTTCTTTCCGCGCCCTTCGGTATGGTGGAAGTAGTCACGAATCCGATTCGCCAGATCCTGGCGACCATCCTCATGCACGGCTGCGGACACGCCCGGAAGGCCCTTACGCTTGCGCCAGTATGTCAAACTATCCGCGTGATAGAACATCGTCGCGCCCTGCCAACATTCGCTGTGGTCTAGGAACGCAACCATCGCTCGCTCATTATGGCTCGGCAGCGCGGAAAATTTCTCCATGAACTCGGCAAACCGCTCCGGCTCGCCTCCCAGGTGAAAGCTCGCCTCATCCCGGATCGCACACCAGCCTTTTTCACAGCTCAGCGCAAAGATCTCGCGGAACTCGGCATCCATGAACTTCCGCTGGTCATCGGGCAGGCCCAGCCACGCCGCGAACAGCTCATCCGGCTGGGCATCGCGCAGCGTAGAAAAATCCATCTCCGCCAGAGCATCGCGCCCAACGAAGTAACGGGACAGCAGCTCATTCGGCATCTGCCGAAAGAATTCACGGGTTGTGTACTGCTTTGCCATCGAAACACCTCTGCGAACAGCGTTCTATCCTGCGGGTTACGACATAGTAGGATGGTGCTGGACATTTCCGCGCAGCGCAAGGTTATTTTGCATGGACGCCAACGCGTTTCGATGCTGCGAAGGTCCAGCCAGAGTCAGGGGTGCCCGAGAGATTGTGTTCATAGAGAGATTGACAGAACTGGAGCAGCGGGTGGTCGCCCAACTCGCCGAAGCGATGCAATCGCCTTTGGACAAGAACGGATCAGGCCAATGACAACCACCGAAAGCCTTATCGAACGAGATCTGATTGCAAAGCTTGAGGATCTCAAATATACATACCGCCATGACATCCGCGACCGTGCCGCGCTGGAGACGAACTTCCGCGAGAAATTCGAGTCTCTGAACCGTGTGAGTCTTAGTGACGCTGAGTTCCAGCGCCTCCTCGACCAGATCACCACACCGGACGTGTTCACAGCTGCAAAGACTCTCAGGGAGTACAACAGCTTCGAGCGCGACGATGGCACGCCCTTCAATTACAGCTTGGTCAACATCCGGGACTGGTGCAAAAACAGTTTCGAGGTCATCAACCAGTTACGCATCAACACCGACAATAGCCACCATCGTTACGACGTTCTTCTGCTCATAAACGGCGTTCCTGTAGTCCAGATCGAACTGAAATCACTGGACGTGAGCCCACGGCGGGCGATGCAGCAGATCGTGGACTACAAGAGCGATCCGGGTAATGGTTACGGCAAAACCTTGCTGTGCTTCATTCAGCTGTTTATCGTCAGCAACCGCACTGAGACCCGGTATTTCGCCAACAACAATTCACGCCACTTCGTCTTCAATGCTGAAGAGCGCTTCTTGCCCATCTACGAGTTCGCCGATGAGGACAACAAAAAGGTCTCTCATCTGGAGCCATTCGCCGAGAAGTTTCTATCCAAATGCACACTCGGCCAAATGATTAGCCGATACATGGTGCTGGTTGCCAGTGAACAAAGACTGCTGATGATGCGGCCATACCAGATTTATGCCGTGAAGGCGATTGTTGACTGCATTCATCAGAACTGCGGGAACGGCTACGTCTGGCACACGACCGGCAGTGGCAAGACTCTCACCTCATTCAAGGCTTCCACTTTGATGAAGGAGAATCCAGACATTGAGAAGTGCCTGTTCGTGGTGGACCGCAAGGACCTAGACCGGCAGACACGGGAAGAGTTCAATCGCTTTCAGGAAGGCTGCGTGGAGGAAAATACCAACACCGCAGCACTGGTGCGCAGGCTCCTGTCTGATGACTATGCAGACAAAGTCATCGTTACCACGATCCAGAAGCTCGGTCTAGCACTGGATGAAACGAATCGCCGCAACTACAAAGAGCAGCTAAAGCCACTCAGCAATAAGCGAATCGTATTCATCTTCGACGAATGCCATCGGTCCCAGTTTGGGGAGAACCATAAGGCGATCAAGGAGTTCTTTCCGAAGGCGCAACTCTTCGGATTTACGGGTACACCGATCTTTGAGAAAAACGCCAGCTATCAGAAGATCGAAGGCGAGCAGGCAAGCTATCGCACAACCGAGGACCTCTTCCAGCATCCCCTGCATGAATACACCATCACGGATGCCATTGAGGACCGAAACGTGCTGCCGTTTTATATCGACTACTTCAAGCCCGAAGGGCAGGACACACCTCCGCCAGGTCAGTCCATTGGCAAACAGAAGGTCATTGAAACCATCTTGGCAAAGCACAGCGCTGCCACCGCTAACCGCAAGTTCAATGCCATCCTGGCTACGGCTTCCATCAATGACGCCATCGAGTATTTCAACCTGTTCAAGTCTATCCAGGACAAGAAGAAGCAAGCAGATCCAGAGTTCCAGCCACTGAACATCGCCTGCGTATTCTCACCGCCCGCAGGGGATGATAAGGATGTGCAACAGCTTCAAGAGGACTTGCCACAAGAGAAGGCAGACAACGAGCAGGACCCCGAAGGCAAGAAAGAAGCCCTTGAAGCGATCCTCACGGACTACAACGCACAGTATGGGACGAATCACCGCATCAGCGAGTTCGATCTCTACTACCAGGATGTCCAGAAGCGCATCAAGGACCAGCAGTTCCCCAACAGCGATCTTCCCCACTCGCAGAAGATCGACATCATCATCGTTGTGGACATGCTGCTCACCGGCTTCGATTCGAAGTATCTCAACACGCTGTATGTGGACAAGAACCTGAAGTATCACGGGCTCATTCAGGCATTCTCACGTACCAACCGCGTGTTGAATGACACCAAGCCCTCCGGCAACATTCTCGACTTCCGCCAGCAGCAAAAGGCTGTGGATGAAGCGATCCAGCTCTTCTCTGGCGAGGAAGTTGAGAAGGCGCGCGAGATATGGCTCGTCGAGTCCGCGCCGAAGGTGATTGACCATCTCCATGCGGCGAAGCAGAAGCTGGACGACTTCATGCAGTCGCAGGGGCTCACCAGCGCGCCGGAGGAGGTTGCCAACCTCAAGGGAGACGCTGCACGCAGCCAGTTCGTCAACCTGTTCAAAGAGGTGCAGCGCGCAAAGACGCAGCTGGACCAGTACACCGACCTCACCGAGGAGCAGAGCACGCAGATTGAGCAGATTGTCCCGACAGACTCACTCCGCAGCTTCCGCAGCCAGTATCTGGAGACGGCGAAGCGACTAAAAGACCTACAGGGCAAGACTTCGCAGGATGAGAACGAGGCTGTTCAGAATCTTGACTTTGAGTTTGTGCTATTTGCTTCGGCAGTAGTGGACTACGACTACATCATGAACCTCATCGCCAGCTACACCCAGAAGCCGGACAAGCTGCGCATGAACCGCGAGCAACTCATCGGCCTCATCCAGTCCGATGCCAAGTTTCTCGACGAGGGTGAGGACATCGCGGAGTACATCCGTGGCCTGGAAACCAACAAGGCGCTCGATGAGCAGCAGATCCGTGCCGGTTACGAACGCTTTAAGGCGGAGAAGAAGGCGCGGGAGTTGGCATCTATCGCCGGAAAGCATGGACTGGACGCCGCATCGTTGCAGAGCTTTGTGGATGAGGTGCTGCGCCGCCGCATCTTCGACGGCGAACAACTCAGCGACCTGATGGCCCCGCTGGAACTGGGCTGGAAGGAACGTACGCAGAAGGAGCTGGAGTTGGTGAGGGATCTGGCTCCGTTGCTGCGAAAGCTGACCAAAGGGCAGGATATTTCGGGGTTGAGTGCGTATGAGCAGTAAGGTCATAACAATCGAAAGAAGGGAAGATCGCCTGGAGAATGGGCTTGCGCCAGAACTTCGATTTCCGCAGTTTCTACACCTCGGGGACTGGGATAAGGTGCCAGGCAATATCGCTTTTGAACAGATAAGTAATAAGAGTGCGCTCCCAGGCCTGCCAATCCTCGCAATCACGCAAGAACACGGAGCAATTCCACGCGATCTGATCGATTACCACGTATCAGTGTCTGAACAAAGTCTGACGGGATATAAGGTCGTGGAGGTAGGCGATTTCATCATCAGCCTTCGCTCGTTCCAAGGCGGCATCGAATACTCCAAATACCAAGGCATCTGTAGCCCGGCATATATCATTCTCCGCTCCAAGAAGAGCGAGGCCGTTTCGTACTTCAGGCACTATTTCAAGACCGAAGCCTTCATCCGCGCCCTGAATAGGAATCTCGAAGGTATACGCGATGGGAAAATGGTTAGTTGGAAGCAGTTTTCTGATCTACATCTTCCGGTTCCATCGTTGCCTGAGCAACAGCTCATCGCTGAATGCCTGTCATCCGTCGATGAGCTGATTGCTGCGGAGGGACGGAAGCTAGACGCTCTCAAGTCTCACAAGAGGGGTCTGATGCGACAGCTCTTTCCCGCCGAAGGCGAAACCAGCCCCGGCCTTCGCTTCTCGAAGTTCCGCAAAGCAAAGAAATGGCTAAATAAACCGCTAGGGGACCTCGCAGCCTATGAGAATGGTAAGGCCTACGAACCGCATATTGTTGAGGAAGGGACCTTTGTTGTAGTAAATGCACGCTTCATCTCAACTGATGGTCGAACAAGAAAGTATTCGAAGTCAGATATGTGCATCGCGAAAAAGGACGACATTCTAATGGTGTTGAGTGACCTTCCGAACGGGCGGGCGCTTGCAAAATGCTACAAGGTGGAAGAAAGCAACAAATATGCAGTCAACCAACGAATAGCCCGACTCGAGCCATTTGGAATCAATAGTGGATTCCTGTTTTACGCCCTCGATAGGCATCCTTTTCTCCTAGCGTTCGATGATGGCCTGAATCAAACCCATCTTCGGAAGGACGCTGTCCAAGCGTGTCCGATCAGTTTCCCGCAAGATGACGAAGAGCAACAGAAACTCTCCGAATTGTTTGTCCTGATGGACAACCTGATTAGCTCACAAATCGATGAAATAGCCGCCCTCAGAGCTCATAAGAATGGCCTAGTGCAGCAACTCTTCCCAGTCACGGACGAGGTAGAGGCATGAGCGCGGGAAAGACATTTGCCACCCTGCCAAAGCTGGCCGTCCACCTGTTGCAGACAAGGCTGGTCAACATCATGAGCCACGGCAACTACTCGCTTTATGAGCCGCGAGAGATGAACGAGGAGAATAAGGAACACTTCCGGACGATCCTGAAGAACTTCACCACGAGTTTTCCATTCAACCCCAAGCTCTTTGCTGAAGAACTGGACGAGGCCTAGGTAAATGACTGCACACGATAAAGCACAGCTCGGGAAAACGCTATGGAACATCGCAGACCAGTTGCGCGGGGCTATGGGGGCAGACGATTTTCGCGATTACATGCTGTCGTTCCTCTTCCTGCGTTACCTCTCGGACAACTATGAGGCCGCTGCGAAGAAGGAGCTCGGCTCCGATTACCCGGTGCTGGACGCTGATGACCGGCGCGCTCCCCTTGCTGTCTGGTACGAGCAGAACCCAGGCGATACGGCCACGTTCGAGAAGCAGATGCGCCGCAAGGTGCATTATGTCATCGAGCCGGACTATTTCTGGACCAGTATCGCGGAACGGGCTCGTACGCAGAACGCTAAACTTCTGGACACACTACGGCGGGGTTTCAAGTACATCGAAACGGAGTCCTTCGACAGCACCTTCCGTGGACTGTTCTCCGAGATCAATCTGGAATCCGACAAGTTGGGTAAGACCTACGCCGAACGCAATACCCGGCTGTGCAAGATCATTGGAGAGATTGCCAGGGGCCTGGCACAATTCTCCACGGACAGCGACACGCTCGGCGATGCCTACGAGTATCTGATCGGCCAGTTCGCCGCCGGATCGGGAAAGAAGGCGGGTGAGTTCTACACGCCCCAGGCGATCTCCAGCATTCTCTCTGCCATTGTGACACTAGATGGGCAAGAGCCCGCCACGGGGAAACGTAAGCACATGGCAAGCGTTATCGACTTCGCCTGCGGCTCCGGCTCGCTGCTGCTGAACGTTCGCCACCGCATGGGACCGCACGGTATCGGCAAGATCTTTGGGCAGGAACAGAACATAACGACCTACAACCTGGCACGGATGAACATGCTCCTGCATGGGGTAAAGGATTCGGAGTTTGAGATCTACCATGGCGACACGCTGACCAACGACTGGGATATGTTGCGGGAGACAAACCCGGCAAAGATGCCACGGTTTGACGCTGTGGTGGCGAATCCGCCGTTCAGCTATCGCTGGGAACCTACAGAATCCCAGGGCGAGGATGCGCGCTTCAAGAACTACGGACTGGCCCCCAAGTCTGCCGCCGACTTTGCGTTTCTGCTGCACGGCTTCCACTTCCTGAAAGACGACGGTGTCATGGCCATCATCCTGCCGCACGGTGTGCTCTTCCGGGGTGGCGCAGAGGCTAAGATCCGCACCAAGCTGCTGAAGGATCATCACATCGATACGGTGATTGGTCTACCGCCCAACCTGTTCTATTCCACGGGCATTCCTGTCTGCATCCTGGTACTGAAGAAGTGCAAGAAGTTCGATGACGTGCTGTTTATCAACGCGGCTGAGTATTTTGAAAAGGGCAAGCGCCAGAATCAACTATTGCCTGAGCACATCGCCAAGATCGTCGATACCTACCAATTTCGTCGCGAGGAGGAGCGGTACTCCCTCCGCGTGCCCCTGGAACGGATTGAGAAGGAGGACTACAACCTCAATATCTCCCGGTATGTGAGCACTTCCATTGCGGAAAAGGAGATTGATCTCGCAGCCGTCCACGCTGACCTGGTTTCAATCGAAAAGGACATCAGAAAGGCAAAGGACAAGCACAACGAATTCCTGAAGGAGCTAGGTCTGCCGTTGCTTCCTTAGAGTGCTTGCTGCCAGCCGGAGGCGAACAAGCGCCACCGGCTAAGCCCCTTTCTGGATCGGGATGACCTTTGCGCCTGCCTTCAGCCGGTCCAGATAGTCCGCCCACTGCTGCATCATCTTTCGGCGCTCAGGGAGATGCGCCGTACGGTTGTAGGCTCGTCCGTTTGGGTCGCGCACCGCATGGGCAAGCTGATGCTCGATGTAATCAGGTCGGACGCCGAGCACTTCGTCCAGAATCGTCCGTGCAACCGCTCGGAAGCCATGCCCGGTCATCTCTTCTTTGTCGATTCCTGCACGGCGCATCGCGGCAAGAATGGCGTTATCGCTCATAGGGCGGGAATTGGTGCGGGCGCTCGGAAACACATAAATGCCCTTCCCGGTGAGCGGATGCAATTCGTTCAGAATCTCGATGGCCTGCCGGGGGAGCGGAACGATGTGCGGCGTGTTGGTCTTTGTGACGACGTATCGCCACTGCTTCTCTTCCAGGTCGATGTCCGCCCATTTCGCCGTCCGTAGCTCCCCAGGACGCACGAAGAGCAACGGCGCAAGGCGCATCGCGCATCGCACGGGCAGCGTCCCCTCATAACCGTCCATCGCCCGCAAAATCCCGGCGACCGCCTCAGGATCGGTCTTGGCGGCAAAGTGGGACTTCTTCACCCTGGACAGAGCGCCGCGAAGATCGCCCGACGGATCTCGGCTAGCGCGCCCCGTGGCGACAGCGTAGCGAAATACCTGTCCGCAGTTGCTCAGCGCGCGGTGCGCCGTCTCCCCTGCCCCCCGCGCCTCAATGCGGCGCAACACCGTCAAGATCTCCGGCGCATGGATGTCGCCAATCGGTCGATTGCCGATCCAAGGGAAGACATCGCGTTCCAGCCGTCGCATGGTCTTGTCGCTGTGCGTTGCTGCCCAGGTCGTGCCGTACTTGGCAAACCACTCTCGCGCGATGATCTCGAAGCTGTTGGACACATCCTCGATGCGAGTCTGCTTCTGCGCCTTGCGATGCTCCCCCGGATCGACGCCATTGGCGAGGAGCTTACGGGCCGCTTCCCGGCGCTCCCGAGCGTCCTTCAGCCCCACATCCGGATACACGCCAAGGGCGAGACGCTTCTCTTTCCCGTCGAAGCGATACTTCAGCCGCCACCACTTGCTTCCCGTTGGCGACACTTCAAGGTAGAGTCCGCGCTCGTCGGAGAGCTTGGACGTTTTGCCGGTAGGCTTGGCGTTCCTTACGATTACGTCGGTCAGGGGCATTGTGGGGGCATCTCCAGGTCCGGGAAGTGCGGATGCCCCCATTATTGCCCCCACATGCCCCCAGATGTCAATGGACGCTATAGACGATGAATGGACACTAGAACAAGAAAAAGCCAGCATTTACGCTGGCTTTAGGACTTTATTGAACTGTCTGAAATATGTAATTGGTGGAGCTGAGC
>DHWW01000249.1 GCA_002413385.1 Granulicella sp. UBA5172 | reverse complement strand
ATCAGATAGTTGCGGAAAGATGGCGTGACGAAGTGCGTCGTGAAGACGATGGCCGTGTCGTAACGGTCGGCTTCCTTGGCGGCCTTTTGGATCTGGGGGAGGGTGAAGTCTTCGATGGAGATGGCTTTGAGGGGGGGCGTGACGTAGCCCAGCTCGGGGCGGAAGACATCGGCGGCAACAGGCCAGGCGGTGAGGATGGCGGCGTCGGGGTAGTGCCGGGCGACGAAGTCGATGGCCTCCTGATCGACGGCGATCATGTCGCGGTAGGTGAGGTTGTCCTCGGGCGCGAAGGAGGTGGGCGGGTTGAGCCAGAGGGCGCTGATGAAGGCGGCAGCNNTGTATAAGAGACAGGCGGTGAGGAGTGTCGAAGACCGGCCACCAGTGAGTGCGGGCGCGCCAGACGTCTACGCAAACAAGCAGGATGAGGGGATAGATGGGCAGGAGATAGCGGGTGAGAAGCGCTCCGCCGAGGATGGAGAAGGCTAGCCAGTTGGCTGCGATGAGGACGGCGATGACGCGGTAGGTGGTGGGGGTGAGGGCATTGGGTGCGCTGGCGCGGCGGGGGAGGAAGAGGCACGCGATGCCGAAGAGGATCGGCAGCCAGATGTTTCGCTGCCAGAAGAGATGCACGAAGCGGTAGCGGAGGGCTTGCAGGATGTGCACGGCGGTGAGGTTTGCGGTGGCGTTGTAGCGGAGGTATTCAGGGTTGCCGAAGGTGAAGCCGGTGACGTGGTGGTGGTAGGCGTACCAGGCTAGGAGCGGCAGTAGGGGGAAGGCGAGAGTCGCGATCCAGAGGAGATGCTTGCGGCGGAGTTCCGGGCTGCGGCGGTCGCGGAGGAGCAGGAAGAGTTCCAGTGCGGCGAGGGCTGCGGGCTGGACGATGGAGGTTTCTTTGGAGAGAGCGGCCAGGGAGAAGAGCGCTGCGATTGCGGCGGTGCGAGCAAAAGACAAATGCAGGGGTCTCTCCACTCCGCCCGACGATGAAGCTATCGGGCTCCGGTCGAGATGACAGCGTTGGGAGATGGGTGAAGAAGAAACTGCGGGAAGGTAGAGGGCGAAGGCCCAGAGGGTGAAGGCCGCGGCGAAGATGTCGGCGTGGGCCAGAGTGCTCTGGGCGAACCAGATGGGGTAAACGGCGGTGAGGAGGGTGACGGCGACGGCGGCGGGGGCGTCGAGGAGCCGCTGGGTGAGACGGAAGATGGCAAGGAGGCCGGCGGCGGCGAAGGCAGAGACGAGCAGGCGGGTCGCGAGGATGTGGAAGCCGACGATGTGCCAGAGCGTGCCGAGGAAGATGTTGGGCAGCGGCGGGTGGGCGTTGGTGAAGCGCGGGACCATCTGACCGGTGTGGTAGAAGTCCAGAGCCGCGGGAATGTAGTAGCCGCCCTCGTCCCAGAAGTAGGGAAGGTGAAGCAGGGTGAGATGGCTGAGGGCGACTGCTGCGAAGAACAGGATGAAGAGGATCGGCGAGGGAACAGCCGCGAGCCGGGCGGCGGCGTGCGATCGATTGGAGGGAGCTTCCACGTGGGTTAGTGGACGGGGCCGTTGCTGGGAACGACGAAGTGCTGAACTGCGGGGCCTTCGAGAGAGATGGGGCCAAAGGTCTGCTCGTATTGCGCGACGTTATTGTTGAGGACGTTCGCGAGGGCCTTGGCCTGCTGAGGGCTTAGATAGACGCCCTGGAAGTTGTCGATGCGAACCTGGTCGGGGGCCTGCTGGTCGATGGTGCCGAAGACGAGAAAGAAATCCCAGATGGAGAGACGAACCTGGACGCTGTTGGCGTAGGAGTCGCGGTAGTCGGCTGATTTTTCGAGGGTGATGCGGGTGTTATCGGATTGGGTGATGGTCTGGCTCATGAGTTTCCTTGGAACTGGCTGGGAGGGGACTTGAACCCCCACCGCTGCTTGCGCGTTGGTATGAACATCTGGTGCGGGAGGGGGGACTTGAACCCCCACGCCTTTCGGGCACAGGCTTCTAAGACCTGCGTGTCTGCCATTTCACCACTCCCGCAGTAAACATAAGCGTAACGGCTTGTGGGTTGGGTTGCAATTGGCGAGGAGATTTCCGGGGATTTGGGTGTTTGTGTGCGATAGGCCGAGCATCTCATCCTAGAGGATGGGCGAGGAAGATGTGTGACCGGGCACGTTCCGGGGAGGGAGTGTATCGAGGAACGAGGTGCTGATGGAAGTTGAGGGGGCGCCGATGAGGACAGGGAAGGCTTCGGCAAATCGTGAACGCAGATGGTTGGGGAGCAAAAAGGGTTGCGTCGAAACGGAATCCTAGTGCATCCTATTCAAGAAAGTTGATAAAGGAACACTCACTTATGGCTAATGAATTTGTAAGCGTGATCAGGACGTCCAGCAAGACAGAGGGTAGCGAAGGCAAGGGGAAGGCCTATCCTGTTCTTCCTGTCAGGGATACGGTCTTATTTCCGCATGCGGTGCTGCCTTTGACGGTGGGGCGGGAGAGCTCAATCCAGCTGATTCAGTCGCTGGGCGAGGAGAAGACGATCCTGGTGGTGGCGCAGCGGGATGCCCGGCAGGATACGCCGGAGGGTGGCGATATCCATCCGATTGGGACGCGAGCCACGGTGCACAAGGTGGTGAAGATGCCGAACCAGAGCCTCTTTGTGTTTACGGAGGGGATGGAGAGGGTGCGGCTGGGGGAGTTTAGCCAGACGCAGCCATTTCTGACGGCGGAATATACGGTGGTGGAGGACGTGGTACCGGAGCGGTCGCCTGAGGCTGAGGCGCTGCAGCGGAATGTGCTGGCACAGTTTCAGGAGATTGTGACGTCGTCGTCGACCTTGTCGGATGATCTGCAGACGATTGCTTTGAATATCGATGAGCCGTCGCGGCTGGTGGATTTTATTGCAGCGAGCCTGCCATTTTTGACGACGGGAGAGAAGCAGGAGCTGCTGGAGACGGCGGATGTAAAGACGCGGCTGGAGATGATCAATGGGCATCTGGCGAAGGAGTTGGGTGTACAGCAGTTGCGCAACAAGATCCAGAGCGAGGTGCAGGATTCGGTGCAGCAGTCGCAGCGGGACTTTTATCTGCGCGAGCAGATGAAGGCGATCCAGAAGGAGCTGGGGGACCTGGATGAGACGCAGAAGGACGTTGCGGAACTGAAGGAGAAGATCGAAGCCGCGGGCATGCCGGAAGAGACGAAGAAAGATGCGCTGAAGGAGTTGGCGCGGCTGGCAAGGATGAATCCGGCGGCGGCAGATTACTCGCTGACGCGGAACTATGTGGAGTGGCTGGCGGTGCTGCCGTGGTCGAAGAGTTCGTCTGAGGGCGTGGACATCAAGAAGGCCAAGGAGTTTCTGGACGAAGACCATTACGGGTTGAAAAAGGTGAAGGACCGGATTCTGGATTACCTGAGTGTGCGGCGGTTGAAGCCGGATATGAAGGGGCCGATTCTTTGCTTTGTGGGGCCTCCGGGAGTGGGTAAGACTTCGCTGGGACGGTCGATTGCGCGGGCGCTGGGGAGGAAGTTTTCGAGGATTTCGCTGGGCGGCATGCACGATGAGGCGGAGATTCGCGGGCATCGGCGGACGTACATTGGAGCGCTGCCGGGGCAGATTATTCAGCACCTGAAGCGGATCGAGGTGAATGATCCGGTGTTCATGCTGGATGAAATCGACAAGCTGGGCAGGGACTTCCGGGGTGATCCTGCGAGCGCACTGCTGGAGACGCTGGACCCGGAGCAGAACAACACGTTCCGCGACAACTATCTGGATCAGCCATTCGATCTGAGCAAGGTGCTGTTTATCTGCACGGCGAACCAGTTGGATACGATTCCGGCACCGCTGCTTGATCGCATGGAGATTATCGAGCTGACGGGCTATACGGAAGAAGAGAAGGTCAACATTGCGGAGAGGTACCTGGTTCCACGGCAAATCAAGGAGAATGGGATTTCGGACGAGTTGATTGAGTTTCCGACAGCGACGGTGGGTTTGATTGCGCGGCACTACACGCGTGAGGCCGGAGTGCGTCGCCTGGAGCAGTTGATTGGGACGGTGTGCCGGAAGACGGCTCGTCAGGTTGCTGAAGGACGCACGGAGAAGCTTGTCGTGACGCGGGAGGTGGTGTATGAGTTCCTGGGCGGCATCAAGGTTCGCGTGGATACGGAGATTACGGAGCGGACCACGCGGCCGGGCGTTGCAGTGGGCCTGGCGTGGACTCCGGCGGGCGGCGACGTGCTCTTTATCGAGGCGAACAAGATGAAGGGCAAGGGCGGATTCACGATGACCGGACAGATCGGCGACGTGATGAAGGAGTCGATGCAGGCGGCGCTGACGTGGGTGCGGTCGAATGCTCTGTCGCTGGGGCTGGACGATGATGTGTTGAAAGACATCGATCTGCATATCCACGTGCCTGCGGGAGCGATCCCGAAGGATGGCCCGAGCGCTGGCGTGACGATGGCGACGGCGTTGGTGAGCTTGCTGCTGGATCGGCCAATCCATCCGCTGCTGGCGATGACGGGAGAGATTACATTGAGCGGGAATGTGCTGCCTGTGGGTGGCATCAAGGAGAAGTTTCTTGCGGCCAAGCGGGCAGGGGTTCGCGATGTAATTTTGCCGATCGATGTGAAAGCGAATGTCGAAGAGGACCTGTCGGCGGAGCAGATCGAGGGCGTGACGATTCACTATGCGTCGCGGATTGAGGATGTGCTGAGCATTGCGCTGCCGAAGTCCATGGGGGAAGTGATGAAGGACGACGAGATCCGCGAAGAGGTGCTGGCGGCGGTGGAGTAAGCTGAGCCACCCTCCGGGCTGCAGGCGCGGTATGCTCGGAGGGTGGACACGCTGGTTAATGCGAAGGAACGGCTGCTGCTGATCGACACCTGCGGGGAGACTGCGGGTGTGGCCCTGAGTCTTGGGCGGCAGGTGGTTGCGACGGAAGACCTGGTGCGAGGAAGCGCTTCTGCCGAGATTGTTTCGGCGGTGCGGAGGCTGCTGGCGCAGGTAGGCTGGCGGCTTGCGGAGCTGAAGGCAGTCGGGGTGGTGAGCGGGCCGGGATCGTTTACCGGGATGCGTGCGGGACTGGCTACGGCAAAGGGGTTGTGTGAGGCTGCGGGGCTGCCGATGGCTGCGGTGTCTCGCCTGGAAGTGCTGGCGGATGCGGCTGCTCTGGATTCGGCTGCTCTGGAGGATGGGTTGGTGGCGCTGGATGCTGGGCGGGGCGAGTTGTATGTGCGTGATGTGCGAGGCTCGCGCGAGTGGTTGTGTTCGAGTGATGCGTTCAAAAGCATGGTTGATGGCAGGCCGGTGTTTGTTGCCGAGGAGCGCGTGGCCGAGCGGCTTGCGGGGTGTCAGACCGTGCTGCGGTCATTGCATGTGCGTGATGCGTTGGGTGTCGTGATGCGGCGATTGCTGGCGGGTGGAGATGATGTGTCGCTGGTGGACGCGAACTACGTTCGCGAAGAGGGTGATATTTATCGCAAGGCTGCGGACCTGGGCAAGAGTTCGCGTGCAGGGGCGTGATGAGGGCGGCGGACTGGATGGTTCGGCGTGCGTTGGCTAACGATCTCGAATCGATTCTCGCGATCGAGAGAGAGTATGCTGAGGCTCCGCACTGGAGCCAGGCCGTGTGGTTGGCGGTGCTCGCTGAAGAGGAGGGGAGTGAGCCGGCGCGGGGGAGCTTTGTCTCGGAGGGTAGGGATGGGGTTGTGGGCTTTGCTGTGGTGAGCTGCTCCTGCGGAGTGGCGGAGCTGGAGAGCGTTGCGGTTGCGGAGAGAGTGCGGAGGAAGGGTGTGGGGCGAGCTCTTTGCCGTGCTGCGATGGAATGGGCGCAGGGGCGTGCGGCGGAGGTGATCGAGCTTGAGGTGCGAGCGTCGAGCATGGGGGCGCTGGCGCTGTATCGTTCGCTTGGGTTCAGGGAGACGGGAGTGCGGCGGGGATATTATCGCGATCCGATGGAGGACGCTGTATTGATGTCTGCATCGCTGCGGGGTTAGGCGCTGCAGGAACGTCAGTCGAAATGGTTTGCAGAGACGAGAGAGCTGCAAAGGTATAATCGTGGCCTATGGTTCGGGATGGTCTTTACTACGGTATTTCGCTGCTGGTGGTGGCAGTCATTGTCTGGCTTGGCACGCAATGGGTGAGCCTGACGGCGATTCCAGTGTTGCTTGCAGCATTTTTTCTCTGGTTTTTCCGAGATCCCGATCGTGAGATCCCGAGTGGGCAGGGGATCATCGTGTCTCCGGGGGACGGCAAGGTGGAAGAGGCAGAGTGGATCGAGACGACAGCGGGCAGCCGGTTTCGTGTGAGCATCTTCCTGAACGTGTTTGATGTCCATGTGAACCGAGTGCCGATGAGTGGGAAAGTAACGCTGATGGAGTATCGCGAAGGGCAGTTTCTGAATGCGATGAATGCGGAGTCTGCGGTGCTGAACGAGCAGACACTCATCGTGATCGATGACGGGACGCATAGCGTGAGCTTCAAGCAAATTGCGGGATTGCTGGCGCGGCGCATCGTATGCGACGTGCAGACGGGGGATACGGTGGAGCGAGGACAGCGGATGGGAATGATCAAGTTTGGGTCGCGCGTGGATGTCTTGATGCCTGCGGATGTGGAGTTGCGAGTGAAGCCCGGTGATCGGGTGAAGGGCGGGAGTTCCGTGCTGGGTGTGTTGCCAGGTTATGCCGAGGACGTGTCCAGCAAGTCCTCCAATGGACGGAGCTGATGGCCCAGGCAGAGACCGAAATTCAACAATCACCGGCACGGCGGGGAATGTATATTGTCCCGTCGCTATTTACCTCAGGCAGTATTGCGCTGGGGTACTACATCATCATGCAGAGCATTCGGGGATCGGTGATGGCGAACCCGGCGATTGCGTCGGCTGCGTTCGATCATGCGGCGGTGGCGATTGCGTTCGCGATTGTGTTTGATGGCCTGGATGGCCGCATCGCACGGATGACGAATACGTCGAGTGCGTTTGGCAGGGAACTGGATTCGCTGGCGGATGTGATTACGTTTGGCGTGGCGCCGAGCCTCTTGGCTTATCTGTGGGGGGTGCGACAGCTGCCACCGTCGATCCATCCGGAGATCGAGGCACGCGTCATGCACTTTGGCGTGGTGATATGTTTTCTGTTCCTGATCTGCGGAGCGTGCCGGTTGGCGCGGTTTAATATCAGCGTGAATCCGCAGCCACGGAATCCTGGGCGACCGGGCCGGAAATACTTTGTAGGCATGCCGATTCCAGCGGGTGCGGGCGTACTTGCTGCAGTGATCCATTTTGAAGGGGGATCGCCGATCCGTAACCTGTGGCTTTCGCTTGTGTGGCTGGCGCTGGTGGCGTTTACAGGTTTTCTGATGGTGAGCAGTTGGCGGTTCTGGAGTGGTAAAGAGATTGATGTGGGGGCACGCAAGCCGGGACGGTTGCTGGTACTCCTGGTGGTGGTGATCGGTGTGATTGCGGAGTGGGACCAGGTAGCGTTGCTCGTGATCGCGCTGGGATATCTGGTTTCGGGTGTGGCGGCGCGGTTGGCGTATTCGTGGAAGCGGCGGATGAGCGCAGCGTAATGGTCCGACACTGCAGCGGACATTCAAACTAAATCGAAGAGTAGCGGGATAGGCAGAGGAACGAGATGGCTGGAAGAAAATTGCGCGGCGCGGTGGTTGGAGCGGGTTCGCTGCTCGGCAAGGAACTTGCGGAAGAACTGAATCGAGCGAAGAACGTGGTGTGGGATTTGACGCTGTTGGATGCTGCGGAGGCGGGCGGGCAGATCACGGCAGCAGGGGATGAGGCGTTGGTGATTCAGCCTATCTCGGCGGATTCGTTTGCGGGTATCGATGTGGCTTTCTTTGCGGGCGACGAGGCGACGACTGCTTCGTTCTGGAAGGCGGCGCATGCGGCTGGAGCAAGTATTGTGGACTTGACGGGCGCGCTTGAGGGGCAGCCTCAGGTGTTGGTGCGGGCACCGTCGATCGAGGGCAGCGCGGTGCCGGATCTAGCAACGGTTGCGGTGGTGTCAGCGCATCCGGCGGCAGTGATGCTCGCGCTGGTTTATGCGCGGCTGCAACCTCTTGGGTTGACGCGAATGGCAGCCACAATGCTGCAGCCAGCGTCGGAGTGTGGGAGCGCGGGTGTGGAGGAGGTCCACCAGCAGGCGGTTGGGTTGTTGACGTTTAAGCCGCTGAAGAAGGACATCTACGACACGCAGGTAGCGTTCAATGTGGTGGCATCGCTGGGTGATGCGGCGAAAGTCAGTCTGGAGACAGTGAGGGCAAAGATCAGCCGGCATCTTGGGGTGCTGTCGGGCGGCGTGGCGGCCGATACGATGACGCTGCAGCTAATTCAGGTGCCTGTCTTCCATGGCTATACGGCCTCGGTATTTTTGGAATTTATGGGAGGGGTAGAGGAAAGCGCGGTGCGGGTGGCGCTCGACGGCGGTGTGTTGCAACTCCTGGACGAGCCATCGCCCAGCAATGAGAGTGTCGCGGGTGAGGATGAAATTTTGTTGAGTATAACAACGACAAAATCTAAAGAGGGAAGCGCCTTCTGGGTGTGGATGGCCGCGGATAACCTGCGCCTCGCGGCGAGAAATGCGGTGGCATGCGCGATGGAGTTGGCGGATTTGCGACCGACGAGCGGTGTGAATTAGTTTTCAGGTGCGTTGGCGGCTATGGGTGGGGTAAACTTGAAGAGCGCCGGGATGGCGGAACTGGCAGACGCAGCGGACTCAAAATCCGCCGAGGGCAACCTCATGGGGGTTCGATTCCCCCTCCCGGCACCAATAAAATCAATACTTTACGAAATCAACGCATCTTCGGATGCGTTTTTCTGTGCCCAAACTGTGCCCAAACCGCACAAAGTCCCGGCGCATATTTCCTAGTTGCAGAGCAATAGCGGTGACTACGTTGTCCCATTAACAAAAATGTGCCGATCGCTGCACTTGCCATCCCAAAACTGTTCAACCTTTGCGGCGATCCATTTTCTCGCAGCCGAGTTCAGTTGTCCGTTCTTCTCAAAGTCCGACGGCTGAACAACTAGGCTCATAATGCGGTCTGGATTAGCCCGTTTCTGGTGCAGTTTGTAGCCGATGCCGACCGAGTTAGCATCGAGGATGATCGGCGACCAGGAAGGATGACGTTCAATGTCCAGACTGTGTACGGCGTTTATTTCGGCCAGCAGCATATCCATTGCTCGCACCATATCGACTCCATTCTGCCGTTCGAGCCGTTCCTTGAGGCACTCAACAAAAACCGAGGAAATACTGTCCCCGAGTTCCTTCTGTGCTCGTTCCCAGATTGGCAGGTCGGCGTCTTTGATGTAAATCGTCTTATTTGGCAAGTTCGACCCCTCTCAAGACTATACGTACACATGCACGTATAGTGCATGTATATTCTCAGGCGCAAGAAACCTACTGCATCAGCTCGCTAGACTCCGCGCTCGTAGGGGGTCAGAACCGCGCCCGAGGTCGTCACAGATCATTTGGGAGAATCGAATCAAGCGCTGTTATCTTGGCGGGCGTTATAGTGGAGCATTACAAACATTCGAAGTTTTCGCTCCACTGGTGATCGAGAGAACCAATGCGCGGGATCGCTACTGCTTTTTCATTACCTCTAATTTTGCTGGCCGTCGCGACGGGACAATCTCGCCCTCCCTTGCCTAGCAAGGAATTAACCGTCGCTGAACTTGTGAAACGGAGCAGTGATGCGGTGGTGCAAATTGTCGTCTCGGATGGGAGTGGTAAAGAAATAGCATTAGGCAGCGGATTTATCGTCTCGGCTGGTGGCGAGATCGTGACAAATTACCACGTCATTAAGGGCGCCCACTCCGCCGTCGCAAAATTGCCTAACGGCTCATCGTTTGCCGTTGAAGGCGCTTTGGCTGTGAACAGCGACAGGGATCTCGCTTTGCTCAAAGTCACGGGCAATAACCTTCCGGTCTTATCCCTATTCCCGGATTCAAGCATTCATGTGGGCGATCATGTGGTCGCGATAGGTAGCCCTCTCGGCTTACAAGGAAGCGTATCCGATGGAATCGTCAGTGCAGTGCGCGACGAGCCAGATGCGAAATGGATTCAAACAACCGCGCCAGTGTCACATGGCAGCAGCGGCGGTCCCCTCCTGAACATGAATGGAGGGGTTATCGGCGTCATTACATGGGGTCTCAGCGAAGAGAACGGGCAGAGCCTTAATTTGCGATTCCATCGGACGCGGTACAGAAATTAACATCGTCTGCCGGCAAACTGATTTCACTTGACTCCGTCACGAACAAGAGCGTTGGAGACGATGCCAGCGTTGACCATGACAAGGCGACCTCGTTGGATAGCGACGGCTTGATTGCATTGAATGCAAAACAGTATGAACAAGCGATTCATGCTTTCAAGGAGGCAATTTGTCTCAATCCCGAAGACGCGGATGCTTGGCATGGCCTTGGAGTCGCCCATGAGTTGCTAGAGCAGTTTGAGGAAAGCACATCCGACTTCAAGGAGGCAGTTAAGTACGCTCCCAAGGATAAGACATTTTGGCTTTCCTTAGGGTTTGCGTATTCTGCACAGGGCTAA
>DHWW01000237.1 GCA_002413385.1 Granulicella sp. UBA5172 | reverse complement strand
CGGCGGGGGGCGGTGGAGGATGGGCGGGCTTACCACTCACGGTAAACGGTTCCATCAGCTCGATGCGGGTGCCGTCGGGATCGTAGAGGTTGACCTGGCGCTGTTTGTTGACGCCGATGGCGACGGTTAGCGGCCTGCCGTAGGTCTTGAAGGCTGAACGGGACTCGAGAATCTCGACTGCCTTGGCAACATTGGGGACAGCGAGCGAGACGTGATTTTTGGCGCCCCACTTATCCGGAGGGGGAAGCGTGCGATAGAGCATGAACTCGACGTAGTCCTGTCCGTCGGGAACGCGCATGTCGATCCAACTCAACTGCTTGGGATTGGCGCCCCCACGCCAGAACTCCTTGAATCCGAGCACATTGCGCCACGGCTGTGGCAAGACTCCGGCGATTTTTGTCCAACGACGGTCATGCTCAAGATTCTCTGCCAGCCACCCTCGCAGGTCCGGCGGTCACTGCAAAGCGATTGCCAGGGACGCGTCAGGCGCTTTCGGCGATCGCCTGTTTGAGTTGCTGCACGAAGGAGGGAACGATCTGGTATGGATCGTAGGGTTTGCCGCGAACCGAATGCCACTTGCCGAAGTCTTTACCAGCAACTTGTCGAATGCGAAGATGGCGGAGTGGGCCAAGGTTGGTGCTTCGGCAGCCACCAGATCGGTCTGCGCTTCTGCGGTTACTCTGCCGAGAGCGGCGAATGCAGACAGCGCTAAAACCAATTCACGACGATTCATCTGCTTCATGTGTCCCTCAACCTTCAGGCTCTGCACGTCGGCGAACCCAACCAACTCAGGCGTGTTCGCTGTAACCCATGCCTGCAAGTACGCCTCGCATGTAGGCGAAGCTGCTGATGACACCAGGCATGGGATCTTCGGCGTGGACCTCATATTCGAGGTCCACAAAGCCTTTGTAGTTGGTCTGGATGAGGGCCTGAAAAATCTCCTGGACCGGCATTATCCCTTCTCCGACGGCGACCTGGCTCTCCTTGGCCTTGAAGTTCGTCAGATCCTTCATGTGGATGTTGAAGAGGCGCGGGCCGACTTGGTGGATGGTGTCGACGACATCGGTGCCGGCGCGGACGCAGTGGCCGACGTCGATGCAGCAGCCCATGCGGGGATCCATGTTCCTGACAGCTTTCAGAACATCGAGCGGCGAAGGCCAGAGCTTGTCCTCGGGGCCGTGGTTGTGGATGGCGAGGCGGATATCATACTCCCGGACGAACTTCTCGATGCGCGGGAGCGTGGCGGGGGCGGGATCTCCGGCGACGATGACCGAGACTCCGGCGCGCTTAGCGTAGTCGAACTTGCTGCGGATACCGGCGTCTTCGTTCTTGGCGAAGTAGACCGCGCCGACGGCGTGGAGATGGATGTTGACGGCGGCGTAGGCATCGAGCGCCTCGGTTTCGCTGGCCTGGGCCATCGGAAGATGATCCTTGACGTCCTTGGCGTTGAGTGACGAGACGTGGAGCTGCTGCATAAAGCCGATGAGCTGAGCGCGGGTGAAGTCGCGGAAGGTGTAGCTGGCCAGGCCCAAGTTGATCGGCAGCGGCTTACCGGCGACGGGAGTATCCTGTGCGGCCGCCAAAAGCATGCCCGGAGTGGAAAGTGCTCCCCCAGCCAATGCGCTGGTGCGGAGAAAGTTACGGCGCGACAGATCATGCTTCATGGACTACCTCGAAAGTGCGAATGGTTGTAAATTCTGCTTGAGGTCTTGCCGGATGCGGCGACCAATCTTTCGACCGCATCTGGCACACAACACAAGTTAGAGCGGAAACACTTGAATGGAGTTACACCTCTGTAACGTCATTTAGGAAGTGCAAAGGCTACGTAAACACCACCTATAGGCCCCCTGGGGTTCATGCTGCTGCCGCCGGCGGCTATCACCACATACTGTCTTCCGTTGACTTCATAAGTAGCCGGAGTCGCATTGCCTGCAAAGGGAAGCGTTGCTTCCCATAGCAATTTTCCTGTCGTCTTATCGAATGCGCGTATCTTGTGGTCGAAGTTTGTCGCTGCTATAAAAATCAAGCCCCCGGACGTGACGATGGGGCCACCATAGTTTTCGCTCCCGGTGTCAGCCATGCCTTTGGCCGCGAGTTCGGGATACTGCCCGAGAGCAATCTGCCACAGATACTTTCCCGTCTTCAGGTCCAGCGCATTCAGCGTTCCCCAAGGAGGAGCTGTGGCCGGATATCCATCGGGATCCACAAACCTGCGATAGCCGGTCATGGTGTATTGCTCGACACTCCCCTGTCCCCTTTCCGCCACAGGGTCTGCGGCCGGAGGATCCTTTTCCGTAGCCAGGTAGTCGAGCAAATATTTCAACGCCTTGCCGTCCACGGGCATGGCCGGCATGCGGCCTTTGCCGTTGTGGATGGCGGCGATGATCTGCTCAGTCGTAAGCCTGTGGCTGATCTGGAGAAGCGGCGGAAATTCGGCCGAGCCCTGGCGGTGTTCGCCGTGGCATACCGCGCACTGATTCATGTAGAGTCGCCGTCCAACAGATCCACTGCTGTTTTCGTCAAGCGCTCCCATCGAGGCATAGTTGTTCGCGTTGATATAAAGGACATCCGTCTCCGGGTCAATGGCGGGACCACCCCACTCGGCGCCGCCTTCAAAGCTGGGAGCTACAAGCGTATCTCTCCCCACGCTCNGCGGGACAAACTGCCCATCATGGCGCANCTCGCTAAGACGCTTGACAGCCCATGCGTGCGCCTCGGGCGTCCGGTTTGTCAGGGTGTTTTCCGTCACCGTCTGTCGCGCGAAGGGCTCGGGCGTCAATGGATAGGGTTGCGTTGGAGAGGCCGCTTCTCCAGGAGTTGTGCTGGGCGGGTACGATCTATTTTCAATTGGAAACAGAGGTGCGCCGTCGACACGGTCAAAAAGGTAGAGATATCCCTGCTTGGTGGTTTGCGCCACCGCAGGAATCACTTTTCCATTTCGCCTGACGGAGACAAGGATCGGAGGCGCAGGAAAGTCCCGGTCCCACAGGTCGTGATGAACCCCCTGGAAATGCCAGAGCCGCTTGCCGGTTACTGCGTCCAGCGCGAGCAGAGTGTCTGCGAAGAGATCGTCTCCAATTCTCGTGGCGCCGTAAAAATCGGGCGCAGCGGAGCCTGTTGGAACAAACACGATGCCGCGCTTCAGATCGACCGCCATGCCGGCCCAGTTATTCGCCGCGCCGCTTATCTTCCATGCGTCCTTGGGCCACGTCTCGTAGCCGAACTCACCGGGGTGGGGAATGGTGTGAAATGACCATTGCAGCGCGCCGGTGCGCACATCGTAGGCGCGGATGTCGCCGGGAGGCGCAGGCAGCGTCTCAGGGTTGCGGCCGCCGACGATCAGCAGATCCTTGTAAATGACTCCAGGGCTGGTCAGAGCCACGGACTGCAGTGCGGGTTCGCGGCCGAGACCTTCGCGCAGATCGATTCTGCCGTTCTTGCCGAAACTCGGGATCAGCTTGCCGGTCGCCAGGTCGAGGGCGTAGACAAAATTCATCACGCCCGCCAGCAACCGCTTCTCCTTGCCATCGGTCCAGTACGCGATCCCACGGTCGGGCTGAGTCCCTTTGATCGTGGAGTCGAACTTCCACAAGAGCTTTCCGGTTGCTCCATCGAGGGCGATCAACTGCTGCGAGGGCGTGAACGCATAGAGGATGCCATCCACAACAATCGGTGTAGTCTCAAGGCCACCCGGTTGTCCGGTATCGAACTCCCATGCTATCTGGAGCTTTTGAACGTTAGAGCGGTTGATCTGCTTCAGACTTGAGTAATGCGAATTTCCTGGGTCCCCCCCGATCATGGGCCAGTTGCCAGTAGTACATACCGAACTCTGCCCGAATCCTGCGATGCTGAGAGTAAGCGCATATAGTTGAAATAATGCGCCGATTCTGAAACGTTTCATTTCCAATATCCTTGGCTAGCGTCTGTCCGACATAAGTCATTGTCTGCATGAAACGTACACTATCAGGCAGTCGCNNGGGTCAATTAGAAGTGGGGATGCCAACTTTAGAATAGGGTTACGAAGACCAACTCCAAAGTGGAAGGCGTCCCCACCCCATGCAGATTACGGTTTCCGGCCTCCTGAATCAATTCCATCGCATCATGCAAGGCGTACTGTTCCCGGCGCTGCAGGAGCAGTTAGGTCCGTTGTCCGACAAGCACCAGCAACTGGTGTTGGTACTGAGCCTGATCCAGATCGAGGCGATGGTCGCCTCCTGGTCGGGCGGCGTGGGCAGGCCGGCCAAGGATCGGCGGGCCATGGCACGGTCCTTTGTGGCCAAAGCGGTGTTCAACATGAGCACCACACGGCAGTTACTGGATCGTCTGTCGGTCGATGTTTCCTTGCGGCGCATCTGCGGTTGGGAGAGTCAGCGCGAGATACCCCACGAATCGCAGTTCTCGCGCACATTTGCCGATTTTGCCGCGTCGGAACTTCCCCAGCGTCTGCACGCCGCACTTATAGCGGAGACGCAGCAAGAAAGATTGATCGGTCACATCTCTCGCGATTCCACGGAGATAGAAGCTCGTGAAAAGCCTTTGCGCAAGCCCGTCGCGGAAGTTCCACTCAAGCCAGTCGGCAAGCGGGGCAGGCCGAAGAGCGGGGAGCAACCGCTGCCGCCGGAGCCGACGCGACTGGAGCGCCAGGCCGGGATGACGTTGGAGCAAATGCTGGACGATCTGCCGCGAGCCTGCAACGTGGGCAGCAAGAACAACAGCAAGGGTTACAAGGAAACATGGGTGGGTTACAAGTTACATCTGGATGTGGCCGACGGGCAGATACCGATCAGTTGCATCCTGACTTCGGCGTCCCTGCATGATAGTCAGGCGGCGATTCCGCTGGCGCGACTGACCGCCCAGCGCGTCACCCATCTTTACGACTTGATGGACTCGGCCTACGATGCGCAGTCGATCCATGAGCAGGTCCGCGGTCTGGGGCAGATACCGATCATCGCTGCCCACCCGCGCCGCGATGCGGCACAGAAGGCGGAGTTACAAGCCGAAGCGAAACGGCGCAAGCTGCTGAACTTCAACGATGCCGAGGACGTGCGTTATCGGGAACGCACCACCGTGGAGCGGGTCAACGCGCGCTTGAAGGACGAGTTCGGCGGGCGAACGGTACGTGTGCGAGGCAACGCCAAGGTGATGTGCCATCTGATGTTCGGCATCGTCGCGCTGGCCGCCGATCAGATCCTGCGACTGATCACGTAAGCCCCAAGTCCGGTCAGNNCTTGCCGCGGCCGCCTATCGATGGAGCAGCCATTTATGGCCTCTCAATTCGAGTGAAATCAACCCCGCGACCTAAGCGGATCCCGCTGCTGGGGATTTTGTAAGAGGCTCAACCTATGGAACATTAGAGAGGAACAGGATTGCGTTTCTGGTCTAAGCGAACGGTCTCAATGTCCCGAAGCTACCTCTCAGGTAACGTTTACACACCCTCAAGGAGTTTGGAGCTGCCGGATAGCGTCCTTCCGAAAGGGTTGTGGCCAAGCTCCACTTTCTTTGGCGTTCGGAGCGGTCCGTAGGGAGCGGCGCAGCATCCAAGTTCCCTTATTGTGCCTTATTGTATTTTTTATTTGCTTTTTATTGTTCGACTGTGTTATTTTCTTTAACCATTCGCAATCAAAAGGAGTTTCTATGACGACACCGCCAAGGTTCATATCGTTGTTGATAGCCCTCACGCTGTGTCTTGGAGTTGGTACCCGAGGCCTGTTTGCCCAGGTAGACACGGCTGTCATCACAGGCACTGTGCATGATCAGACCGGAGCGGTAATCTCATCCGCTAAGGTTACGATCACCAATCAGTCAACACAGGTTTCCACGGCTGTGAACGTGGATGAACGAGGCGACTTCACATCTCCGCCGCTCCAGGTAGGTGGACAATGCTCAGCCAAACTGTACTGAGCGGCGCCTTCGGAATCTTTTGGAGCGGTCAGGAAATACGGACGGCTGCTCCTCTGCAGCTTGCTTACAACCTTCCCTTCTATTACCAACCCACTTTCGACAGCGATGGGATTACACCCGTCCTCACAGTTTCGGGCGGTTTCCCGACCATGAATATTCTGAATGCGCCGGATCCCGGGGTAACGAGTGTCGACAGCCGCTTGAAAACTCCCTCCTACACGGAATGGAATCTTTCGTTGCAACAAGGTTTACCATTTCAGACTACAGTGGAGATATCCTACGCAGGATCGAAGGGAACGCATCTTCAATCCGCGGTTGATCGGAACCAGGTAATCACGCCGGGACCCGGAGACATCCAATCCCGCCGGCCGTATCCAAATTACGGACCATTTACCGCTATAGAGAATCTCGGAAATTCAACATATAATTCCTTTCAACTAAAGGCCGAGAAAAAACCCAGTCATGGGCTTTATTTCCTTAGTTCGTTCACGTGAAGNNAGTTCGTTCACGTGAAGTAAGGTCATCAATCATCTGCCCGAGATCTGTTGCAATCAGTCCTTTGCACAGAATAGTTGGGGACCTCCCGGCAGAAAGAGGTTTGGCGGATTTCAATCAGCAATTGCGCTGGGTTCTCAGTACAGATTATGAACTTCCCTTCGGACGTGGTAAAAAGATTGCCGCTAACAGCCACATGCTCGACCTGATGTTTGGCGGGTGGCACGTTGGGGGAATCTATACGCTTACTAGTGGTTTCCCATTCTCTCCCCAAATAGGGTACGATGCTTCGAACACGGGCAGTCAGGGACTATTACGCCCGAATCAAATTGCTAATGGGAACTTGTCAAGGGGACAGCGCAGCCCGAATCTTTGGTTTAATATCAATGCATATTCTGATCCCGCACCTTACACATACGGAGACGCCAAGCGCAACAGCCTCGTGGGTCCCGGCAATAACAACCTTGATGGCTCTCTGCGCAAGGTATTCGCCACCACAAAGGGCCAGAGCCTGGAGTTCCGCGCAGAATCCTTCAACCTGCTGAATCATCCAAGCTTTGCGCAGCCGGATCCGGTTATTGATGATGGGCCAGGTGCTGCCGGAGTGATAACCTCGACCGCACTCGCAAACCGCGAAATTCAATTTGGATTGAAATATCGATTCTGATAACACAACGCGGAACCTCGGGATTTATTCTCCCGAGGTTCTACGTGAGTTGAGGCTGCCATTGGTGGCGAGGATTAGAGAATTTAAGATGAATAAACACCGGCGTTTTTGGATATTCCTCATTCTGGCCTTCGGGATTCAAGGACATGCGCAAACTAATACCATTGTTATCCGACCCGTGGAGATTCAAGACGTACTGGTTAACCCGGGCATGGGAATTACCACCTTCCAGCGTTTTAATGGCCAGACATTAAACCCGCAGCTGACATGGTCGGAAAGCGGACCCGTTACGGAGCTGCAACAAGCGGCCACGAAGCCCGACTTCCCAGAGGCTTCCATTGCTTACTGCCGATGGTATTGGAGCGTCATTGAGCCTGAACCGGGAAAATTTCGTTGGGATATCGTCGACCTAGCACTACAGGAGGCACGGAAACATGGACAAACGCTCGCCATTCGTTTGATGCCGTATTCCTATAAAGATCCGTTGCCTGCCTGGTACCGCAACTCGGGTGCGCGGCGCGCCAACAAGTCTACAGATAAGGATGGGGATATCTGGCAGCCGGATTTCAGTGACCCACTGTATCTGAAGTATTGGGGGGAATTGGTAGCCGCAGCGGGGAAGCGGTATGACGGGAATCCATACCTGGATAGTGTCGACATATCATCGGTGGGTTACTGGGGAGAAGGCTGGAGCAATTACATGCCACAGTTCTCCTTTCAGAAGCCGCTGATCGATATCTGGATCGATGCTTTTCAGTACACACATTTGCTGATGAATTTCGATGAACCACAGGCCTTAGCCTATGGAACGGAACATGGTGCTGGATGGCGGCTGGATTGCCTCGGGGACATGCGCAGTAAGCCTTTTTCTCCGGAAATGCTCGATATATACCCACAGCAAGTGGTGCGCGCAGGAATTCAGAATGTATGGCAGCGCAGCCCTATTTCGCTTGAAACTTGTGACACACCGTCGGGCTGGGAAAGGGATGGTTTTGATGTGTCATACATCCTTGCCCAGGCGTTGCGCTGGCACATCAGCTCGCTGAATGTGAAGTCTTCTCCAATCCCTCCCGAATGGCGAAGCCTGTTCGAGAATTTTGAGAAAAAGATGGGATATCGTTTTGTCCTGCGTCGCCTTGAATATCCGAGCGCTGTGCGGGCGGGTACGATGATGCCGGTCCACATGTGGTGGTTGAACGCGGGAGTCGCTCCAATCTACGGTAAATACTGGCTGGCTGTCGAGTTGCGGTCCGCAAACGGGAAAACGATCATTCGGACCCCAGAGGATATAAGGAAGTGGCTTCCAGGAGATGCGGTTGTCGATGATTTGCTATATGTCCCAGAGAGCCTGGTTCCAGGAATATATAGGCTCCGAATCGCGATGCTAGATCCAAGAACGGAGCAGCCTGCTATCCGCTTTGGCATTGATGGGCGACAAGTCGATGGATGGTATGACATGGGATCGCTGACGGTTGAAAAGTAGTGAAACGGAATCGCAACAAGAAAGTCGGACGTTGGAGCGTGAATCTATGACTACACGACGAGCTTTTCTTGCAGCCAATCTGATTAGTGCACAGGATTGACCACCGGAATCGACAATTATCTAACAGCTGTGTTGGAGGAATCGGATAGATGCATCTACATACGCTCACTACGCTGCAAGAGGGAAAAGGAAGCCTTTCCATGGGTCCTATCCATTCTCGACTTATTTGCTCGATGATATTCCTGCCGATTGTTGTATTCTTGCTCGCTGTACGAGGAAATGCAAATGAATTACAGTCCACAAATAAAACTGAAGCACTGCTGGGAGTGACCGTCAGCACGACAGATGGCTCATATGCAATTAAAGCAGATGGGCTGGCAGAGCCGGTATTGCAGGCGCAATTCGCAATCGAGGTGGATCCCCGCTGGGTCGAATCGCGCGACTATCCAAAACATGTAGTAAGTGAATCCGACGCCGCTGACGATCTGGGCGCGGCTCACCAATGGATCGTGCGATGTTCTGGCTTGCGCGATGAGCCGGATCTTACGCTGGTTCTGCGGGCCTATACCACCATTTCATTCGGGGATGTCCAGGTGATCGTCGATAACCCAACTTCCCACACCTTTCAAATCCAGGCAATCCGGCCTGTGGCCGCGGACGGAAACAATATTGTGAACCTGGGTGGGAACAGTTCTTCCGACAGGATATTTTCCGACGCATTTAGCTATGGAGTGCAGATTCTCGACTTGAAAGACGCCCCGAATGGCATGCATCGCGGAGTGGGCAGCCAGCTTATCTATAACCAACAAAGCCATCGCAGCTTATTCCTGGGGGCGCTAACTTCTGATTGTTTTTTGAGCATTCTTAGGCTTCGAGTCTCCACTGCAAATGGAGGTGAACCGCAGATTAGCTCCTATCAGGTAGACTCGACAGGAACAACCGAGATGGCGAAAGAGGGCTCGTTGCAGGCCTCCCCCGCTGAAGACCAGATCGAGCTGACTCTTCTTCTAAAACCAGGAGATCGGCTCGAATCTGAACGTCTTCTTTTCAGCGTCGGCACGGATTACCATCGACAACTAGAAACCTACGGGGCACTTATTAAGAAGTTGCATCATGCAAGGGTTTCCGCTCCCACCCCCATGGGATGGTGGAGTTGGACGGCATATTACTTCGGGCTGAATCAGGGTACCGCACTTACAAATGGTAAGTGGCTCGCGCAGCATCTGAAATCGTTTGGATATAACTACTTTTTCATTGATGAAGGTTATCAGTATGCGCGTGGCGAATATACCACGGCAAATCCTGATTTGTTTCCCGATGGCATAGAGCCGTTGGAGCAAAATGCGCTGGCGAAAGGGCTGGTTCCAGGAATCTGGACTGCTCCTTTTGAAGTATCGAGCCGCTCCTGGGTGTACCAGCACCACAAAGACTGGTTGGTACACAATGCGAAAGGAGCGCCAATTCAGATTGGCTGGGTGCTTGGGCGAATGGACCCTTTATTCAGTCTGGACACTACGAATCCTAGGGCGCAGGATTATCTGCGTTGGACCTACTCAGTGCTGGTGAACCAATGGGGTATACGTTTTATCAAGATGGACTTCATGGTGAATAGCGCGATTGAAGGCTACTACTACCGCCCCAACACGACGGCACTGGAGGCGCAGCGCATCGGCCTCGGGATAATCCGGCAGACGGTCGGGGACAAGGTTCTGCTGGATAAAGACGGAAGCGAGATGTTGAATCCTGTCGGGTACGTGGATATGGGACGCATCTCGAACGACACGGGACACACCTTTTATGCTACGAAAGTAGCCGCGCTGGGGATAGCGGCCCGTTACTACATGAACCGGAATTTCTTCGTCAGCGATCCAGATGCTTTCACGGTTTCAAGGCAATTGGTGAGTGATCCGGACCCGGATCCGGAGGCCAATGATGGAATCCGTCCACTCACGTTGAATGAAGCAGAGGTGTCCATCGTGCTGGCGGCGGTTTCTGGTGGAGCGTTCGAGATCGGCGATGATCTGCCCACGTTGGGTACCGATGCTGACCGTATGGCTTTGGTCGAGAATCGGAACCTGATTCACATAGCTCAACTCGGGCGCGCTTCCGTGCCGCTTGATTTGATGAGCTATGCTCCGGAGGATGAACAACCAAGCATATTCCTACTGAAAGAAGACAACCGGATCAGCGTTCTTACGGTCTTTGATTGGACCGAGAAGCCGAGGCGCCACACGTTTAACCTGCCAGACTTAGGGTTTTCTTCCTCCCATAATTATGACGTCACAGATATTGTGAATCCGAAGATTGCTCCTGTCCTGACCTCTGGCTCCTTAGTAGTGGACCAGCAGGCACGCTCCGTGCGCATTTTAAAGATTGTAGACACCACCGTCCCCGATGTTCCAATCAAGCTGGATCCGCAGATCTCACGCAATGGAGAAACAGGGCAAGCCCTCAACTTTGATGCTCGCGCTAACCAGAAAGGTGAGCCGATCATCTCTTGCGAGTGGGACTTTGGAGATGGAGTGACTGCTAATGGCGAGTGGGTAATACACACTTATACGCATCCAGGAAAATTCCTAGTAAAATTATATGCTGAGGCCATAAATGGGGTTTCCGATGCACAGACATTTCCCATTTCCATCAACGGGCGGATTGATACGCAGTTCATACCCGCTCAACAGCGCAACTCCAGTGCGCATGATTTATTTTAAGTTTAGACGTATTGGGGTGCATCTTAGGTGTGGCGTATGACCGTGCTCCTCACCGCTGCGCTACACTAACAATCTCGCTGGTACAAAAGATCGGGCAGGCCAACTGCAAGAGCCGGCATCCCGTTAGTCGGTGTCAGCAAGTTGGGCATCGTCCACCCACGCATTTTCCATGGATTGCTCCATGCATTTGCGGCTGGACTCGAAGTCTTTATCTTCAATCAGTCCGAGCAGTTGCCGATGCGTCGATGCGATCACAGACAGCTTTTCCGCCGGCGGGCGGACATGCTGAATGTCATCATCTTAGGCACGAGATGCTCGAGACATTTGCGCAGGCTCTCGTTCTCGGCTTCTTTCCAGAGCGATCGATGGAAGGCCAGATCGGCCTGATAAAACTCAATTGCTCGCTCCGCTGCTGCCGTTCTTTCCATCTGCCGAACTTGATTCCAGCACTCGGAGAGATCAGGGGCGGTCTGCTGGGTCACCAGTTCTACAGCAAGAACTTCCAGCCGGGACCGGACGAGATAGATATCGTTGATCGTCTGCCGCGTCAGCATCGTCACGCGCGTCTTGCGTGGGCCCGTGCGTTCAATAAATCCGTGGAACTCCAGTTCGAGAAGCGCTTCGCGAATCATAGGCTGACCTACCCCGAGCTTCTTGGCAAGGCCAAGTTCCGTCAGAACTTCCCCTGCCTTGAGTTCTCCTCTCTCAATCGCCTCACGAATGTGCTGGATGGCCATGTCTTTGAGCGAGACACGACGCATGATCTTCAAGGCAGAGNNACGCGTCATGGTTTCGGTGCGACGCATGGTGCTGTGCTTCATCCTTGTGTCTGGCGTCAATTATTCTTTCCCCTCGGGAGGTCTAATTGTCGCCCATCAGTGAAGCTCCAGACGCAGGTCCAGACGGGGTTGAAGATGCGGACGGGCGCGGCTGGGGGCGCGGGCCGGAGGGCGGGAAGGCGCGTGATGATCTGCCTGCGGGCGCGGCGGGCGTTGAGTTCGTGGGGCGGAAGAGTGCGGTTGAGGCGCGCGAGATTGAGTCCGTAAAGTTCTGTAGAAGCTGNNGGCGATTCCTTAGGATGTTGTTTATGAAGACGACATTCAGGAGGACGACACAGATGGCTCGCAAGGGAGAGGGTATTGGGATTGTGGAGGGATGGCAAGGCGGATTGGGCGGGGAGGATTTTCTCTGCGGGTTGGTGGAGCGAGTGGTGCAGCAGGTGTTGCTCTCGCTGGTCAAGAAGTACGGCAGCGCTGCCTGCGACCAGGCCTGCGCAGCGGCGCTGGAACTGGGCGTGAGCGAGTACCAGTTCGTGCGCCGCTATTTGGAGCGCAGCCCGCAAGCACCTCTTACCCGGCGGCAAGTCGACCCCCTTATCCGCGAACTGACTCAGTATCGCGATGTGATCCAACAACGAATCCAATTCGAGGAAACCAAACCATGAACCTGATCGAACTCAATCGCGCTCTGCACCAACTGCGCCTGGGCGGCATGGCCGCAGTGCTGGAAACGCGTCTACTCCAGGCACAGGCCGACGCCATGGCCCCCCTCGACCTGATCTCCACTCTGGTCTCCGACGAACTTGCCTGTCGCAGTACGCGCCTGCTGGAGCGACGCCACAAGCAGGCGCAGTTCCGTGACGCTGGCAAGCGTCTTGATAACTTCGACTTCCAGTTCAACCCTAAAATGAATCGCGGTCTCGTCTTCGATCTGGCTTCTGCCGGCTGGATCGGACGGCGCGAGGACGCCTTGTTTATAGGGCCACCTGGCAGCGGGAAGAGCACTGGGCACAGG
>DHWW01000271.1 GCA_002413385.1 Granulicella sp. UBA5172 | reverse complement strand
ACAACAGCAGATCCCTACGGGATGACAGCCAGAAAAGCAAGGGCAACTGCAACTGCAACGGCAACTACAGATTCCTACGGAATGACAAAAAGGGTTGATCAGAATTCTGCGAACGGACTTAAAAGATTGATGACAATTCTGCGTGCGGGTTAGGGGACGTTGGTGACTAGTGGCTCGGTGGTTGTGGCTTGGAGCAGGGCGATGATGTCCTGGTCATAGATGGATTTCTTGCGGTCGGCTAGTTCGGTGAAGCGGTTGTAGACCGCGTTGAGTTCGTCTTTGGAGAGGTTGTGGCCTAGTTCGTTGAGGCGGTGCTCGAGGGCCCGGCGGCCGCTGTGCTTGCCGAGGACGATGTTCTGGCCTTTGTAGCCGACCGAGGCGGGCGTGAGGATTTCGTAGGTGAGGGGGTTGGCCAGGACTCCGTGCTGGTGGATGCCGGAGGCGTGGGCNNTCGGTGTAGGGGAGCTTGTCTTTGCGGACCATGAGGATGGCCGCGATCTCTTCGAGGGCGGCGTTGCCGGCTCGCTCGCCGATGCCGTTGATGGAGCACTCGACCTGGCGGACTCCGGCTTCGATGGAGGCGATGGTGTTGGCGACGGCGAGGCCGAGGTCGTCGTGGCAGTGGGCGGAGAGGACGATGTCCTTCGCGCCGGAGACGCGATCGAGGACCATGCGGAACATGGCGGCGTAGTCCTGGGGGAGGCAGTAGCCGACGGTGTCGGGGAGGTTGAGGGTGGTGGCTCCGGCCTGGATGGCGACCTCGCAGACTTTGACGAGGAAATCGGGGTCGGTGCGGGTGGCGTCTTCAGGGGAGAACTCGACGTCTTCGCAGAAGGTGCGGGCGAAGGCGACCATCTCTGCGATCTGGTCGATGGCTTGCTCGCGGGTGATGCGGAGCTTGGCGGCGAGGTGGAGATCGGAGGTGGAGAGGAAGGTGTGGATGCGGGATTTTTGAGCGGGCTCGATGGCGCGGGCGGCGGCTTCGATGTCCTCGCGCTTGCAACGGGCGAGGGCGGCGATTTTGGGGCCGCGGACTTCTCTGGCGATGGCGAGGACGGACTCGAGGTCGCCGTGAGAGGCGATGGGGAAGCCGGCTTCGAGGATGTCGACGCCGAGGTCGGCGATTTTGTGAGCCATGCGGAGCTTTTCGGCGTGGTGCATGGTGCAGCCGGGGGACTGCTCGCCGTCGCGGAGGGTGGTGTCGAAGAAGACGATGTGGTTGTTGGGTGCCATTAAAGTAGACCTTTCCGTCTGGACAGAATCATAACGCGCTCTTATGCTCAGAGCCAGATGTATTGCAGATTCTAATGATCGTATAGGTTCGCGGGCGTAGTCACGTAGAGCATCGCAGGGCAAAGAGGGGTGGGGCGCTTGGATTTATTTCAGCTTGAGACGTTTCTCGCGGTAGCTGAGGAAAGAAGTTTCTCGCGGGCGGCGGCTCGATTGCACCGGACGCAGCCGGCGGTGAGCCAGGTGATTGCGAAGCTGGAGGCGGAGCTCGGGGAGACGCTGGTGGAGCGGGCGTCTCCCGGCGGCATCCTGACGGATGCCGGAGAAGTATTGCTGGAGTATGCGCAGAAGATGCTGAATCTGCGGAAAGATGCGGGGGCGGCGCTGGTGGATCTGCGGTCGCTGCACAGGGGGCGATTGGATCTGGCGGCGAACGAGTACACGTGTCTGTACCTGTTGCCGGTGCTGGATGCGTTTCGGCGGGAGCATCCCCGGATCAAGGTGGCGGTGCAGCGGGCGCTGGCGAGCCGGATTGCGGATGAGGTGCTGTCGCACTCGGTGGAGCTGGGAGTGGTGAGCTTTCGGCCGGCTGATCCGCAGGTGATTTCGACGGTGGTGTACAGGGATGAGCTGGTGTGCGTGATGAGTCCGGGGCATGCGCTGGCGAAGTTGGAGAAGGTGTCGATTGCGCGGCTGGGGAGGGAGACGTTTGTGGCGCATAATGTTCCTTCTCCGCTGCGGCAGAAGGTGATTGCGACGTTTCTGCGGCATAAGACTCCGCTGCAGATGGACGTGGAGCTGCCGTCGCTGGAGGCGATCAAACGATTTGTACAGCGCGGCAATGGGGTGGCGCTGGTGCCGAAGCTGACGGTGGAAAGTGAGTTGGAATCGGGCGCGTTGGTGGCGGTGCAGGTTCCGGAGCTGCAGGTGGAGAGGAAGTTGCGGTTGGTGCATCGGAAACAGGCGGCGTTGAGCCATGCGGCAAAGGAGTTTCTGCGGGTGGTGCAGGCTCATGCCGCGGAGCATGGGGACCCGTTCTGCTTTGAGCTGGAGAAGGCGGTAGAGGGTGGAGGAGCGAAGGTGGCCCGAAATATGTAGAGGGTGGCGTAACATTTTCCGGGAATGCGCGTTTGTATGTGCAGAGAGACTCGCAGCGATGATGCGGAGAGATCGATCGAGAGGAATGAGGTTGAGCAGATGAAACGTGTGATTCGGATGAAGATGTTTCGTGCAGCGGCGGTACTGCTGTGTAGCGCTGGTTTGGTTGTGAGTGCTGCTGTAGCGCAGCAGGACTCGGCTCCACCTCCACCACCGGATGGACAACAGCAGGGACCTCCGATGGCGATGGGTGGCCGGAGGGGAATGGCTCCGGAGCGGCGCGCGGAGATGATGCAGCGGCGACTTGGCTTGAATGCGGATCAGACAACGCAGATCAAGGCGATCATGGTGGATGGACAGGCGAAGATGAAGGCGTTGCATCAGGACCAAATGGCGAAGATTCGTGCGATCTTGACGCCGGAGCAGGTGAAGAAGCTCGATGCGATGCAGGCGAGGATGCGCGGTCGTCGTGGAGGGATGGGTGGGGATGGACCACCGCCGCCACCGCCACCGGCAGCAGTTCCGCAGTCGTAGATTGAAGAGTGAGTGAATGAGACAGGCCCCGGTTCCAGATAACGGAACCGGGGCCTGTTTCGTCTATTGGAGGGAGAAAGCGCGATCGATGAGAGCAGAATCTTGTGCGGCGCGCGTGTGGACGCTGTGTGCAGGTACAATAAAACGATAGCGCACCGCGTTTACCGGCTAAGTTCCCATTGGAAAGATCCATGGAGTGTTTGGCCGGCGGTGTGAATGTGAAGGGATTTCAGCAAGCATGAAGAAAATGATTTTGCTCGGTGCACTGCTGGTGTGCACCGCCGCCGTGGCAAACGCACAGGAGAGCCGGCAGGATGCCAGCGTTAGCTTTATTGGGGTCTACGCACCTGCGGTCTATGGGGAAGTCGTTCATCCGATGACGACGACGACGACCGGAGGCTTGCTGGCAAGCTACCGATTCATGTTGACCCCTCGGAACGCGATGGAATTGAACTATACGTTTGCGCAGAATTCCATTAAGTACAACAGCATCACGTTCCCTGCGGGTGAAGTGCATACACGTCAGCAGGAGTTCAGTGCTGCATATGTGTATTCGAGGACCTATAAGAGGTACAACCCGTTTGTCGAGGGAGGCGTTGGGGCAATGTTCTTTACGCCGATCCTGGATAATGGAACCCATGAGATTCCGACCAAACAGAGCGTCCAGATCGGTGGATTGTTCGGTGGTGGCCTGGCGTATGAAATCAATCCGAGCTTTGATATTCGAGTGGAATATCGCGGGTTTATGATGAAGACTCCTGATTTTGGTCAGGCCGTCTTCAACCCGAATCGGTACTATATTCTGATGACGCCGTCGTTAGGTGTTGCGTACCACTTCTAGTAATAGAGCTTCGTTCGATAGAAGAGCCCTGCCACGTTGGCCGGGCTCTTCTTGTTTGTAGCGAAGGGTTGGAGGCTTGTAGCCGGGTTCGCGGTCGCTGACTGAAGATGAGAGTCGATGATGTGCGGGTCTGTTGGAGTTCTGTGGCGGGGCATTTGGCCGCCGCCGGTCACTTCGCAGCAGAGCAGGGGGGATGCGCCGGGAGATGCGAGGGGGGATTGTGGATGCTTGATGGGCGGAGGTACAGGACGTGTGGGATGTTTCTCATTGCTGCGAGACTGGAAGCGCTAAGCGCTAGCGAACCAGCGAGCCACCTGTGAAGTGGTAGGCGAAGCCGACCTCGTAGAGGATGGGGGTTAGGCCATTGGGAAGGCATACAGGGGTTCCCGGACCACCACAAGTTGAGGATCCCGTGACGCTCCCGGTAAACCAGTGTTGATACTCCATGCCGACACGAAGATTGAGACGATCGGTGATCTCGGTATCGACGCCAGCTCCGAAGGTCAGCATGTTATAGCTTGAGGAGGTTCCGGCCTGGAAGAAATCAGGTGCAGGGACGAAGGTGCCGCGGCCGCCGAGGCCCTTCAGGTAAGGGTTATACCGTCCGTAGGTGCGATGGTAACGGACGCCGTACTCGAAGGTGGTTTCCTTGGCAGGGGAATGCTGACTGATAAGGACCTGATGGAAGTCGAGTTCAGCTCCCCAGTGGGTACTAATATCGAAGGCGGCATACACGCCATAACCGTAGGCGTTCTGTGGAGTGTAATCCGGATAGGAGAACGCAAACGTCCCGCCTATCTGCAGGTCCCCAACTCGAGTCGCGTCAGGGGTGGCTTGTCCCAACGCAATAGAGGAGCACGCAGTCAACATAGCGAGGATGAGGACAGTTCGTTTCAACGGGTGGTCTCCATTTGGCCGGGTATTGGATCGTTAGTTCAATTAGTGTAGTTCAATTCGGGCTGAAATTGCCAACAATATTTGAGAATATTCACATGATTCAAGGGCTGATGCTTCGCTTGATTAGGAGGAATTAAGTCGAGACGTTATCCAACCACTTTGAGATGAGCGTAGCCGTTGGAATGAAGTGGGGGAGAGTTATTTGATTGGTGGATGGAGCGAAGATGGGAATTGAAAACGGCATCGAGCCGGAGGGCGGGATGCCGTTCTTAATTCAAAGGAGCTGCCGGTTGGCAGATCGAGTCGAGGTTAGCGCTGCGACTGTGGAGCCGGAGGCGGGGTGGAGGTGCCGGTAGGCGCAGCAGCTGCGGGAGCAGCAGCGTTGGGGTCTACGGGTGCCTTCCAGTAGGAGAGATTCACGGATACAGGAGTGATCTCGAACGGGAGTTTGTCGCGAGCGCTGAGAAGCGGCTCGGCGGCAGCGTTGATCTTGATGACCTGGTCAGTCCAGGGATCATTGCGGAGGTAAGAGTTGAGGGGAACGGCGGCCTGCTGCTTGAGGTCGGTGTTGTTAAGTTTGGGGGACTTGGAAACGAGAGCCTGCATCCAGAAGGTGCCGTCGGTCTTGATCAGGCTGTCACCGAGCTGCGGATCGTTGAGGGACTTCAGTCCCTTGGCCCGAGCCTGCAACTGCTGGAGGTAGAGACCGAAGTATTGCTGACCGTCAGCTAGATCCTTCACACTGAGTAGTTCAACGGCCTTTTTGGAAGCCTCCGTGTCATCAATGTCGGTATGGTGCAGCGGCAGCTTCTCGAAGGCGGACTCGGTTGGGAAGAGCAGACGGTCGCTGAAGGCGTACTTGGTGTCGATGTGGTGACCAAGGACGATGTGGGCTACCTGGAAGGCGAGCAGGGCATTGAGGTTGCCCATCTGCTGGGCTCCATCCGCAGTGACAACGGCGGTGGTATCGATGAGGCCCTTGGAGAGGAGGATGGTGTTACCGACGGCCAGAGACTCGAGCGGCTGGGTGAGGAGGGTGCGGACGCGGATGGGGCGGTCGATTGGGATCTGGTTGTAGGCGAGGATGTTGTTGGCGAGCTGAGCGAGGACCTTATCGAAGTCGCTGGGAGCGTCGATCAGACCTGCCGAGTAGAGGCGATCGATGACGTTATCTTCGGCTTGCTGGATCCATTGACGCTGTGCACCGAGGGGGCTGAGGTCGCCATTCTGCTGGCTCTCGTCGGTTGCGCCTTGGATTTCGAGGTCAGCCTGGTCAGAATCCTTGACGGGAACCTTGAGAGAGTAACCCCAGATCTGGTTGATGGCCTTGAACTTCAAGCTGTGCGAAGGGCTCTTCGGGTCGGTCTCTTCGATGTAGGACGCGCTGGGGAGCCAGAGGCCATCGGCGACATTGATGCGAACGGAGTTGAAGTGGAAGTACTCGTTGATGTTGTCCTTCTCGGCGCCGGCGAGATCGCCGTCATAGCGGACGATGTTGCCACCGTTACGCTCGACCCAGATGCGGCCGAAGAAGCGGCCAGGGGCCTTCTTGATGGGAGAGACGTCGAAGACGACGGTGGGAACGGTGCCGAGGAAGTCGTTACGCAGGTAGGTGAAGTTGTAGTGCTGACGGTCGAAGCCGGCGCTGTCGATCACGATCATGCGGACGAAGCCAGCGTCGTTGTAGCTGAGGTGCAGCTCTTTGGAGAGACCTGTGATGTAGCCGAGAGAGTGCCGGAAGCCGCCCTTCTTTTTATCCAGGCCGCCACCGGTGAAGCCGTTCTGACCGATGACCTTACCGAAATCGACACGAGCCAGGAAATGGACATCGCTGTCGACGGTCTGGCCCATGACGGGATCCGGGCGCATGTTCTGGATGTAGGTTTCGACGATGGGGCTGCGCTCCCTGAGCGTTTTGAGAACTACAGCTTCACGGGCAATGGCCTTATTAACCAGGGTATTCTGCGCCGGTGTTAGCTTGCGTACGTCCTGGGTTGCCTCTTTCTTCTTGAAAGGGAAGGCAGAAGCAGGCAGGGCCGATCCAACCATGAGAGCGAAGGCCACGGCGGCGGTAAGTTTTGTGGGGAGGTTCATAGGCTTCAAGGGCTCCTTAGCTGGTGCGGCTGCCCATGAGGGCAGCCCTTTCGAAAATCGGGATATACAGCGAATGTATCTATCTGTCCGTGGGGCTGGGCCAGTTACGCAAATCTAGAATATCGTGAAGACTTTAAATCTTGCTAATAAAGTGTCACCAAAGAGACTTTAGTTGTTAATGATGAAGTGAACAATGATGTTGGTTGGAAAGTCGATTGGGTGGCCGCCAGCATCGAGGGCGGGGTGGAATCGAACACCGCGAGCTGCCTGAAGAGCAGGCTCGTCGAGGCCATGACCGAGGCCGCGAACCAGACCGATGACATCTATCTCACCATTGGCACGGAAGACCACTTTAACAACCGCATCGCCTTCGATGTGATGCGCTTTGGCATCTTCAGAGTAGGCGGGATTCGGCTTGAAGGTGACCCTTGGCGGGGTGGCTGCAGAGAGGCTCGCAGCCTCGGTGTGCCTCTCGGGTGCTGGTGGCGGCGTGCCCAACTGGACGGGAGCGACGGCAGCATAATTTTTGGAGGTCATGGGGCCTGTACCGCTGCCCAGTTTGACTCCGCGTACGGGGCCGGCGGCATTGTCGCGGCCATTGATGTTATTGGAGTTAGGAGAGCCTGAACCGAGATTGACCGAGGTTGCGTGGGGGCCATTGCCGGAGTTGTTCTTGTTCATCCCGGGCATGCCTGCGACACCGAGGTTGACGCTGGAAACGGCGGGCCCGGTGAGTGGCTTGAGGGGATTGGTGGGCGATCCGAGGCGAACAGCGGTCGGATGAGCATCCTCATTCTTGACGGAAGCAGCTTCGGCCCTGCCGAGGTTGACCTTCACGGGTGCAGGTGGGGGATTGACGACCTTGGGTGGAGCCGGTGGCTGAAGATTGACGGGCTTTGGCTGCGGGATGGGCAGCGGTTTCACCTCAGGCGGCGGCTCGATCACGGTCGGCGGCGGAACCCTGGGGGGGGGGACGGGCGTCGGAGGGGGCGG
>DHWW01000208.1:288-12515 GCA_002413385.1 Granulicella sp. UBA5172 | reverse complement strand
ATACACCAGCACTTGGACATGATTCTGGCTGGGGACGAGTTCAACTCCAGCCGCAGGTCCTCGGAGCTATTGCGACACATCGTGGAGCGTGCGCTTGCGGGCGACGTGGAAAGTCTCAAAGAACGGCTGCTGGGAGTGGAGATCTTCCATCGCAGAAGCGACTACGATACGAGCACCGATGCCATCGTACGTGTGACCGCGAGCGATGTGCGCCGCCGGCTAGTCAATTTTTACACCGATCATTCCGCCCAACCCATGCGCATCTCCATGCCGCTAGGGTCGTATGTCCCGGACTTTATAACGCTTGCGGGACACAAGGCTTCAGCCGGGACAGCAAGGTACGAATACTTTGACGGCAAGGCGAGCCATGTGAGCGGTCCGGCTCATATGGCGGGGGGGGGTACAGTCCCATCCCACNNTGGCGGGGGAGGCTACAGTCCCATCCGTTGAAACGAGAAAGCCGCATCCTTTCCGAATGACTGCGCCGGTGGCACTGGCGCTCTGCATCGGCGTGGTATTGGCGCTGGTTGCCGGTTGGTGGCTTCGAGGCCTTTATCTTGAGCGCGGCTTTTCACAAGGCGACCCCAGCTATGCGTTTTACGGCGATCTCCTCGGGCCAATTGGCGCAAAGTCCACGTATGAAACAGAGATTGTTCTGACCAATCCTCACGTCTTACTCTACTTAGGCCTCAATAATGCAGGTCCTTCCCTGGGAGAGAATCCGAGAGACGTGCCCGTTCCCCCAGCCATGGCCGCTGTCCTGAACCAGACCGCCAACGACAATCAAGCGAATTTTCCATTCCACCACTTTTTTGTTGACTCGAGCAACTACACAGGTTTGGGGGAGGCCACTGCGGCCTTCGGTCTGGCGCGCCTGTTACAGGCGACCGGCCGAAGTGCACACCTCACCGGCGCAAGATTCTTAAACTGGGACGCCGCTCGTCAGGAGCAACTGGTGATTTTGGGGGCACCCCATGAGAGCGCGTTCGTCCAGAGCACGCTCTCTGCCGCCAATTTCACTATCGGTTACGACTCTATCCATAATGCCCATCCCCTTCCAGGGGAACAGGCAGACTATGCCAAGTCGGGCCATGGAGGCGCGGGAGAGGATTATGGTTTGATCTGGATGACCAAATCTCCATCTGGTGCCCGTACCCTGGTTCTCGCCGGTCTGAGTAGCGCCGGCACAGCCGGAGTCGGCGATTTCTTCAGCGATCCTGAAAAGATGAGGCCAGTCTATAAGCAGCTGCGCGCTCTATCCAAGACAGGTGCGTTTCCTGAATCCTGGCAGGTTCTTTTGCGTATTGAAGTGCGCGAATTTGTTCCCGTTAAGGTAAGCCCCATCGCTATGCGCATTACTCAAGGAAGCTAAGCGCTTCGCTCGTCCTTTAGTGGTACACCCGTGATTTCGCTCGCTGTTCCGCGCTAACTCGGCCTACGGAACTTCCCGCCCCAGTGGTCTGGTCTTACTCCGCACTTGACCCGCGCTCACTCCGCTGAAACTGCACATAAATTCGTCATAAGGCGCTGAGCCGTACTTGATGGGAATCGAAAATCGTGGTGCTGAATCTGGGTCTGGAATCACTACTTGGATACTCGTTCAAAGATGAACCCCGCAGCGTTATAATCTCCACCCAGAATCACACTTAGACCATTCCCCATCCAGTACGCTCCGCTGGCCGTCTTTGGCTCATCGTCAAGAAGATGCCCGTAAATTGGCCGCATTTTGTAGATGGCATTCCGATCCAGACCCTGCAGGAAAACACGTGGCGCCGGATATCGCATCTGTTGGGAGTGCAGGAACACAAACGCGACGGCTATAGACTTGTCCTCCGCTACCGATTCCGTTGCGGACATCTCACTCTTGTCTCGCGGCGACACAAGACGGTAAAGAGAGCCTTGCTGGACCACTTCTCTGACCGACTTGTATGCCGCAATCATCTCTTTTGCCACAGCCAGGTCTTTTGCAGACCAGTTGTTCAGATTGGCTCCAATGCCGAGTGATCCCTGCATGGAAGAAAGGAAGCGGTAGGGCAACGAAGTAACACGCTGGTTGTACCAGTTGGGCGAGTCCGTCACCACGCCATCATCACGCTGGGCGTATACGCGTAAGTAAAGCCGTCTTGGATCAATAGACGATCGAACGGGTCGGTGTTATCAGATATCCACACTTCATCGACGTAATGCAGTACGCCAGGATCCACGCGGCCGCCGCCGCCAGCGCACGCTTCAATTTCGAGCTTGGGATGCTTTGCGCGCAGTTCTTTCAGGATGGAGTAGTAATTTTCTATGTAATTGACATAGAGCTTCTTTTGCTCCTCGGGTGCTACCTCCGGCCAGCCTGGCTCAGCCCAGACGCGGTTCAGGTCCCACTTCAGGAACGATAGGTCATTCTCGTTGAGCAGTTGGTCGAGAAAGCCAAAAACATAGGCGCGAACTTCCGGGCGAGCCAGGTTCAAAATCAGTTGATTGCGGCCTTCGGTTCGGGGACGTCCAGCAAAGTTGATCACCCAGTCAGGATGTTTGCGATATAAATCGCTGTCGGGATTCACCATCTCCGGCTCGACCCAGAGCCCGAAATCCATGCCAAGCGCATGCACCCTGGCGATCAGGGGAGCGAGACCCTGGGGGAATTTCTCAGGATTCACATGCCAGTCGCCTAATCCCGCATGATCGTCCTTGCGCTGCCCGAACCACCCGTCATCCATAACAAATCGCTCGACACCGATGCTGGCTGCCTTCTCAGCAAGTTGCTCCTGTCCTTTCTCATCCACATCGAACTTGGTCGCTTCCCAGGAATTGTAGAGTACCGGTCGAAGCCGCGGGTGGGGCGCCTGCGGCAAAATATTGGCCAACTCATATCGGTGCATCAGCCGCGAGGCCTCGCCAAATCCGGCAGAGGAGAATCCCCCATAGAAGACAGGTGTCTCCAGGGTCTTGCCGGGGCTAAGCTGATAGCCAAAATCGAAAGGATTGAAGCCGCCAGTAACGCGCACCTGATGCATTGGGTCCTGTCCAACGGTAATGCGCCACGACCCGCTCCAAGCCAGAGCGCCGAACCATACGCTGCCTTCGGTCTCGGTTGCCGGGCCGCGTGCAATTGCAAACCATGGGCTGGACTGGTGTCCGGTAGAGCCGCGCCGGCTCTCGAGGACGACTGAGCCAGGCTGGATGCTTTGTGTCTCAAGTTGAAACTCGCCACCCCAGCGGCCGGCGAGATAACGCAGTGAATAGTCGGTCGACGCGGGGAGATTCCAGTTTGCCGCTTCTGCCTGCTCCAGCATCACCTTGTCCGAAGTGCGGTTCTCAATCGCTGCCGACCGCGCCAGTACTCCCGTTGCCGGATCCATACGATATTTGAGCGTCACATAAATATCGCGCGAAATGTCGCGCAATGTGACGCGCAATTCATTGCCTTCAATCGCGTGGGATGCGTAGTGCAGCACCAGATCGCGATTGCCGTCAGGAAATGTTGCCTTGAGCGCCGGCTCATCGAGTGTCCCTCCACCCCAACCGCTATACTCCTGCGGTCCATCATTCATCTCGTCGGAAAAGCTGATGATCCTTGGAGCCGGCAACGCATCACTTGCTGCCAGGCGTTCGCCCCAATATACAGATTGCAATTCTCCACGGGCGTTCACGCCCATGGCATAGGTCACGCCACCGCCATCCAGCCGGAATACCTTGCTGGCCGCGTCAAAGGTGACGGTCGGTCCGGCATTCCCCTGCGCGTGTGCAGCGATGACCGAGACCGTCAGAAGCACAAGAATGACAATCCCTCGTCCGCCCAAACACCTCTGCTTCATATGGATTCGTTCCCTCATCGGCGATACTCACACTGCCCCGGTTTTGGAACAGAGTGTAAATGTCGGGTGTTCTGCTCGTAGCAGCTTTCTAATCAACTTTTCACGGTGCCACTATCCTGCCTTTCAGGAATCGTTGCCTGTAGCAGCTGCAGACGATCCTGAAGTTCCCTCTGTAGAGCCGCATGCTCGGGTCGGCCGTAAAGATTCTCGGTTTCATTCGGATCTGCTGTGAGATCGTAGAGCTCGAACGCTTCAGGTTCATCTTTGTAGTAGTGAATGAGCTTGTAACGCTCTGTCCTTATACCGCGATGCACAGCCACGTTCTCGGGGTTTGGATATTCGTAGTACTCGTACAGCCATTCTTTCCGGAAGTTTGGATCTTCGTGCTTCGCCAGGGGCAGCACGCTTTTTCCCTGCATATGCGCCGGGATTGGAACCCCTGCAAGATCAAGAAAGGTAGGTGCGAGGTCGGTATCGAGGATCATTTCATCCCGCACCGTGCCGGCCGGAATGCGCTTCGGATAACGCACCTGCAGCGGAACACGGATCGATGGCTCGTGCATGAGACGTTTGTCGAAGAGCCTCCACTCACCCAGGAAATATCCATGGTCTGATCCCTGCACGATGGCAGTGTCGTCCAGGATGCTTTTCTTCTCGAGATAGCTCAGGACGCGACCGATGTTTTCATCCACCGCCGTCAGACCCGCGTAGTAATTCTTTGTGATTTGCTCTAGGAGCTTGTTGAACAACGCCACATCGAGGTGTTGTTCTTGGGTTTCGGATCGATGGACGGAGCAGATTTTGCTCGAATCGATCAGAAGCGAAGACATTGCATATTGTCGAGGCGGTTTGGAAGGCCATTTCCGGCCATCCATCCCCTTTCAGGCGCACTTCGGCCTGAGACCTTCGGTTCGTTGTTGTGCGATCAGCCTTGGCAGCCTCAGCAGGTTGTGGGCGGCGCAGCTGAAGACGAAGACCCAGTCGACTTTGTGCAGGCCACGCACCTTCACCTGACGCACAGGGCCTGTCTGCTTCAACCATCCGAAGCCCTTCTCCACCAGCCAGCGGCAGCTCAGGCTGATGCCGTAGCCTTCATGCCGCGTCGTCCTGCGGTCCATGTTCGAGCGCCGGCCCTCGTCGTTCTTTGTAATGTGCGGCGTGACGTTGAGGGCCCGCGCGGCCTTCACGAAGTCCTGTGAGTCATAGGCCTTGTCCGCGCCCACGGTGATGCGCCGCGAACGGCCCTTTTGCTTGTCGGCCAGCATCAGCAGCGCGGCCTCGCGCTCGGCGTATCCGTCCGCCTGCGTCACCATCGCGGCGGTGATCAGGCCGTTGCGGTTTTCCACCAGTGCATGACCTAGATAGGCCAGCCTGGACTCCGTCCCATAGCTCTTCTTGTACAGTCGTGCGTCCGGGTCGGTGGTCGATTCGTGCGTGTCGTTCTTGCGCTTGTGCCCGTGGAAGTTCGTGCCGTCATCATCGCTGCCGTCCTTCTTGCGGAAGCTCTTCTGCGATGCCCAGGCTTGGATCAGCGTGCCGTCAACGGTGAAGTGGTCGTCACTCATGAACCGCTTCGCGCGCTCGTTCACGGCGGCGAAGAACTGCTGCGCCACGTCGGAGGTCAGCAGGCGGTCGCGGTTCTTCGAGAACACTGCGTGGTTCCACACCGCGTCGTCCATGCCCAGCCCGACGAACCAACGGAACAGCAGGTTGTAGTCCAGTTGCTCAACCAGTTGCCGCTCCGAGCGCACCGAATAAAACGCCTGCAGCAGCAACGCACGCAGCACATACTCCGGCGCGATCGAAGGTCGTCCAGAGGCCGAGTACAGGCTGTCGAACTCCTGACTCAATGAGCGTAGAACAACGTCCGTCAGCCGCCGAATCTCGCGCAGCGGATGGTCCTGAGGAACCCGCTGCTCCAACGTCACATAGCTGAACATCCCGTCCTGTACCCGCTCGTCTCCACGCATACTCAATAGACGTACTACCGCCCACGAAAGTCTTAAAACTGCGGAAACACTGGAACCTATTTCAACAAGCTCCTAGGGGAATAAGTCAGCTAATACGGGAAGCCGGTAGCACTCAGCCTCGACCCGACGGGTCACAACCTCCGCTGAACTGCCACCAGAGCACTTCCAGTATCCCGATATCTGAAGCTTACTTCCAGCTATCTATTCCAGGTCCAGCAGTTCTAAATGGGGTGATAATCGTTCATGTCCTATCAAGATTTCCATGAACTTACGGTTGAAACGGCGCGGAACTACTGGAATTTCAATCAGACTCGTGCAAAAGCCGTCCATTTTACGGCCTATTTAGAACTTCTGATATGTCAACAGCACTGTTGACAATCTGTGGATTGGGAGCGTAGCATGCCGTCTAACTCCTATCGCTATCCCCCGATCAGCATATTGACTCGTCCGATTTTCGATTATGAGTACCAATGGTGGTCAAGGAAAGAGGAAGATGAAAATCAGAGTTCGGAGCCTGCTATTTCTGTCTGCATGCGCAGCATTGCTTCCCACGGCGTTCTCATCATGGGGTCAGTCATCGAGCCTGGTTGAGAATGCAGTCATTCGTTCAGGGGGCACCACCCCAGGTATGCGCCTAACCTCTGGACTCATGGTTTGCGACGAGGAACTCTATAACGGCCGATGGGTCAACCGTTATTGGACATCGACCGGTCAGATCAAACCCGATGGGCAACTTGACGGTCAAAGTCAGGCCAGAGCCGGCCTTCCGGTCGTTTCCTTTCAATTGGGAATTGAAGGTCAGAAGCTGGCTGGGAGTTGGAAGTGGATTCGTACCGAACAAAAACATCTGACCGACCCTGATGGTCAATTGGTAACGGTTGAATTGCAAAGCAATGCTCGCCCCATCACAGTCAAGTTGAATACTCTAATGCACGGTGAATCGATGATGGTTCGTTGGCTTGACATTACGAACACCGGGAGCAAACCAACCGCCATCACCTCCGTGTCGCCCTGGTCCGGAATGCTCTGGGACACGGATGGTTACCAGGAGCGTGTCGGGAACGAGGCAGCCTTTGATGTTGCCACCACAAAATACGAGGCGTGGGGACACGAGGGAGCATGGGAGTTTCACCCCCTCGGAAGCGATACTTTAACCGTCTCTGGAACGCGCGGCAAATCAGGCTATGGCCATCCCACGTTCTTCGCGCGTAATCGCGCGACCGGCGAGTGGTTCGTTGCCTCGCTTGCATGGAGTGGCAATTGGGCGATGCATGTCACAGGAACACAGGATAACGTCAAAGATGACGCTCGCCTCTTTTTCGATCTCGGCCCTAGTGCTGCGGATCCCGTATTGCGCGTCATCGAGCCGGGCGAGACGGTCAGAAGTCCTGAAACCCACTTGCTTCTGATGCGGGGGGATCTCGACCAGGTGATTCAGACTCTCCATTACCATGTGCGGCATTTCATCCTGCCTCCCATGCCATCTGGTCGCCACTCGATCGTCGAGGCAAACCACCGCGGGTACATCGTGAATCACGAGTCGGAGGAGGGTTTTAAAAGGGAGATTGACATCGCATCGTCAGTCGGAGCCGACACTTTCGTTATCGATGCTGGCTGGAACGGACCCGAGCCGAATCATTGGTGGAATAACGCCGGAGATTGGCACGCGGGTGCATGGCTCCCCAACGACTTGAACCCGGTGCGCCAGTATGCGCGAAAGAAAGGGATGCTCTTTGGACTCTGGGTTGAAATTGAGAGTGTTGGATCTGCTGTCAAGCTTCGGAGCGACCACCCAGACTGGATCCTGACAAGGTATGGCAAACCAGTTTCAAGTGGAAGACAGTTGGATCTTGCCAACCCAGAGGTAGCGGCTTGGGCTGAATCGGAGATAGCGCGAATCATCCGAAAATATGATCTTGACCTCTTCCGCATCGACTACAACAACACTGTCGAAGAAGGCGGAAACCGCATGAGAGATGGCTTCCTTGAAAATACGCAATGGCGTTACGTCGAGGCCCTGTATGGGATCTTCGATCATCTGCGAAAAGAGTTTCCCAATGTCATCTTTCAGAATTGTTCCTCGGGGGGCGGGCGCTTGGATTACGGTATGATGCAACGATTTCAGAATACCGAGTTATCTGACTGGTTGCGTGCGCCAAGAGGTCTCAAGATCCTGAACGGGATGACCTGGGTGCTGCCGCCGGAGATTCTGTTGCGAACTTTCGGAACGGAGTCAGACGGGCTGGAAGAGGACGGCAATCTGGATCTTCAACTCCAGACAGTCATGATGTCGCGTCCTATCTTCCGCGGGATAAGCCCAACATTGTCCGAGTTGGATTCGATTCTTGGCAAGAAGANNTCATCGATGATGTGGGCTTATACAAGCGCACGGTTTATCCGATCATGGCCGATAGTCTCGTTTATCACCACACAGCGGTGCTGCCCATGATGGAGCCCTCTCCGTGGGTTGTGCTTGAGTACGCCGCGACCAACAAGACGAAGGAAGTCGTGGGTGTCTTCCGCACATCGCAAACGGGCAATTCGGTCTACAAGTTTGAACCCCGAGGGCTTGACTTCTCTAAGAATTACAGCATTCACTTTGAGAGTTCCGGAGGGGTCGTGGAGATGTCGGGAGCGCAACTGCTTCAGGAAGGGGTTCCAGTTCGTCTTGACGATAACCTCACGTCAGAACTACTGGTTATTGATCAGAGATAGGAGAAGGAAGTTCGCATGCGAATTGGAACGTTTTGCCTAGCCTGCATCATTTACGAAGGCGCAGACACGAAAGGCCTGATCTGCTACAAACATGTTGATGAGACAGTGTTTGCTTAGAGCAAATTTCCAATAANNCGATAAGGCCGTTTGGCTCCGGTCGAGATGACAGCACCTTCGCTGGGTACTCACTGGAAAGATGCTCTAGCGAGAAAAGGCCTTTACTTGACAGAGAATAGCACAGCAGAGTGTTTCTTTTTTCAGAGATTTTCGTCAAGCCGTTGGTGCTGGAATTCGATCAGCGGCAGGGCAGTTCCGATGGCGGTGCAGTGCTGTTGAAGGCTGCCGAACGGCGCTATGGATTGATCGCCGGCATGTCTGGCTGTCTGCGCGATACTCGGCAAGCGGGCAAGGTCGATCATTCGTTGCAAGATCTTTTCGCGCAGCGCGTCTTCTCCATCGCCTGTGGTTATGCGGATGCCAACGACTCTGCCCGGCTGGGCGCCGATCCGATTCACAAGATGCTGCTGGACCGCGATCCTGTTGCGGGCCTCGATCTGGCTTCCGCAGCCGACGCTGTCGCGCTTCGAGAACGCCGCTGGCCCTCGGCAACTCTATCGCATGGCGGAGACGTTGGCCGCGAGCGTGATTGAGCGTCACGCCAAGCGGTTGCACAACCGCGCCAAGCTGGTCACTATCGATCTGGATCCGACCGACGATCCGACGTATGAAGCGCAGCAGTTATCGTCCTTCAACAGTCACTACGACAACTGGTGCTATCTGCCGATGATGGGCTTCGTCACCTTCAACGACGAGGCTGAGCAAGTATCTGTGCGCGGCCGTCTTGCGTCCCGGCAATGTGACGGCGAGCGCGGGCGCGGTGGGCATCCTGCGTCGGCTGATGGGCATGATTCGCGGCTCGTTTCCCAAGGCTCGCATCCGCGTTCGCCTGGATGGCGGCTTTGCGCATCCCGCTCTGCTTGAATTCCTGGATGCTGAGCCGAACGTCGAATATGTGGTGGCGATGGCCAGCAATGCGGTGTTACAAAGCAAGGCCGAAGAGGGCATGCAGTACGCCTGCATCCTTGTCGGAGTTACGGGCCAGACCGCGCATGTCTACGGCGAAGCCGACTATGCGGCGGGAAGTTGGAAACGGGAACGTCGCATGATCGTCAAGGCTGAGGTGGTGCCAGCGGAGGGCAAGGAGCCGAAAGACAATCCACGCTTCGTGATCACCAATATGCGGCAGAGTCCGCAATGGATCGACAACCTGGTCGCGGCGAACGAGGCAGATGTGGTGGTCGGGGAGGAGCGTAATAGCGCGGCGGCCTTGGGCGCCTGCATGGATAAGGATGATCGTGCCGGTAGAAGCAACTGCGATTTCGCAGTTCGTCAGCACAATTGTGCGGCGGTCGATTTCGAGGGTCGATAGACTGTTGTCGCGCTCGATCGACAGACCAGCAGGGAGCCATTCGGCTGGGAAATCGACTGCCGCCAGGGCGCGTTGATTGCCAGCGTGCTGCAGTGCTTTGGCGATCGCTGCCGGCAGATTATTTTAGGCTTCTATCTGGATACTCTCGGTGTCGTAGTCAAGCAGGCGGTCGATGAAAAGTTCAAGTCGCGCGTGAGCGTCGCGTGTTCCCACTCGCTGATAGAGACGCGGAATGGACGCGTGTGAGCCGGTGTTGTAGTGCATCTGACCGCAGCAGGTCTGCTCAACCGGAAATGTGACTGTGTGGCCGAGACGTTCGAGCACACGGATTACGGCAATCCCCGTCTTGGGGAAGAGCGTGTCATTATAACAGGCAACAAAGAGCGCGATTCACAGTTGAAACTCTAATGTGTGGATGAAGCGATTATCTCAGTTGTAAAAGCTTCCGCAGGACGTTCGAGAATCACGCTCGTGCGGGTTGGCTTCGCTGTTAGCCAGGAGTAGCCGGAGGCTCAACATACCGTCCATTGCGCAATATTCGCCGAATCTTCTTTGGCGAAACCGAGAGTTTGTGAGCGACGACTGTTACATTCTTGCCCGATTTCAGCCACACCTTAGGTATGACCAATTCAGCGAACTCCTCTTGAATTTGTTGAAAGGTCTTGTTGCCGACTTCGCCGAGGGACCAGAGCCGCAGTCTCCGGTCGATACAATCCGACCGAAGGAATTTGGACTTCAATTCGTTCAGTTCCTTGAGCAGGTGATCGCGATCGTCTTCGTCGAGCAGTGCAGTCGCGCGGTCTGCGTAATCCCGCGCGGTCTCCCATTCCTCGAAGAACTCATCGGCTGCAGTCGACCCGCGTGCGATGTAGGCCTCGGCTAACAAACGCCTGTTTTGCGTATGCTTCGCGAGTTCGATGGCCTCCTCCGCATAGCGCACGGCACGGTTCGCATGGAGAGACACATCGGGATTTTCGCCCAGTTGCTCCTCTGCGCGGGCAAGTTCGACGGCGGTCTGTAATATTCTGGCGCGAGCCATCAGGATCTGATCGTGCTTCTCTTCGCCAAGTGCGAAGGCGCTTTGTGCTTCGGAGGCGGCGCAGTCAATATCTCCACTTTCAAGATGTAGGTGACCGGAGTTCACCTGCACGGAACCGGTACCGGCCTGGTGGTGGTGCATCGAGTAAATATCCGCGGCCCTCCGCAAGAGTTCCAGCGCCTCGCGGAAAATCTGGAGGTAACGTGCATTGGTGACTCCAAGGGCTTGTCCTCCGGCGCGGCGCGGCTTCATGTCCAGCGCGATCAAGCGCTTCGCATATGCAGCATTGACCAGGGCCCGCGCAAGGTTCGGGTGGTGCGGGTAGCTTTCCGAGTAAATCTCTATGGCCCGCTCGAAGTGGCGCAAAGCCCTGGCGTACTCGCCGGATCGACGGACAAACCGGCCCCGCGCGGATTCGATATTGCCCATGGATAAGGCGTGTCCCGTTGCACTGAGCTCTGCCTCCGCTTCATCGAGCAGTTGAAACGCATGCCGGCGTTCGCCTTTCTGGAAGACCAGCCAGCTCTCGTGAATCTTGGCGACAGCGACCAGCTTCGGTGCGCTTGCCCGCTCTGCGCTCTGCCTGGCGACGCCGATGTGCAACAGCGCGTGCTCATACTCGCCCTTCTTGCGGTGAGCGCGCCCCTTCCAGAAGTGCGTGAGAAAAGTCATGGCGTCTGGGAGAATGCCGTCTCCAGCACGGAGGACCATATCGAGCAGCATGATGGACCGTTCGAGTTCGTCGCTGGCCAGACATTGGTACGCCTCCACAAGCTTCCATCTCAGGTAGTCCAGCACCGATAAACGCGAGCGATTCGAAGTCCGGCAAACCCGCCTTGAACCGGTCTAGAAACTCATTGTCGCGATAGCCGAGGTCAGTCCATTGCGCAAGGGAGAGAAGAAGTGGGATCGCCTCGCGGGCTTTCATAATCCAGCGCCGGTGGAACCTCGAATATGGTCATCCAGCAGGCTAAAGCCGGACCGGATATTTCGCGCAACCAGATCGGCTTCGAGCTTCTCGATAAGCCTGGAGGTGGAAAGAGCTTCCTTCATGAGTCACAATATAGCGCACACCGACAACGGCTCGCTACATCTCCTGTCCGAATCGGACGCGGGCCGATTGCTCCTCGCGTCATGCGGGGATAGGGTTCTCACAGGACGGGTTGCTCTGCGGTATCGATCCCCTGCTAGACATCTTCAGCGTGAGGTCCCAAATGAACATAGCGACAAAGAACATTTACTGCTTCGGGAACGGAATTGGCAACGAG
>DHWW01000208.1:0-280 GCA_002413385.1 Granulicella sp. UBA5172 | reverse complement strand
GATCGGCGCCAGCCGGGATGTACTCGGAGGCAAAGGCTTCGGCCTGGCGGAGATGTCCGGCATGTCTCTTCCCGTTCCGCCCGGATTCACGATAGCGACCGATGCGTGCCGCTTTTACCTGGAGCACGGCAGGCTGCCAGACGGACTCGACGAGGAAATCGCCGACGCGCTCTCCTGGCTCGGGAGCACAGTGGGCCGGCGGTTCAACGATCCTGCGAATCCGCTGCTGGTCAGCGTGCGTTCCGGTGCTCCCGTATCCATGCCCGGCATGATGGACACG
>DHWW01000168.1:2793-4982 GCA_002413385.1 Granulicella sp. UBA5172 | reverse complement strand
AGATGTGTATAAGAGAACGGTGTAGGGGTCGGTTGAGATCTGGATGGTATTGCCGTGATGGCGGAGAGCGTTCAGTTCGATGGAGAGAATGGAGCTGCCCTTGAAGTGGGTGGCGTCCTTGGCCTCGACGATGGAGCCACTGACGGCGGTGCCGGCAGGGATGGCGACGAGGCCGTCCGCGTCGATCTCACGGGTGACGACTCCGCTGAAGGAATCACCGGTCTGGCTGGTCTGGCTGTCGAGGGTCTGGGTGATGCGGAAGGGAATCTCTGTGCCGGCGGGTACGGTGACGGTACGAACGACGGGCGGCGGTGGAGCGGGGGCGTTTGCGGGAGGAGGAGCCAGAGTGCCCTTGCTGGCGATCTCCTGACGCTCCTGCCGGGTGGCGGGGCGGGAGTAGGCGGGAGCAGCGGGCGAGGTGACGGTGGGAGCAACGGAGATGCCGGCGACAGTGAGATTGTTGACGACCTCTTTGACTCCGGGGACGCGGGCGGCATCCTGTGCGGAGACGGACCGGGCGGTGTCGTCAGAGACGTTGCCGGAGAGGGTGGCGACGCCGGACTGGACGGCGACCTGAACGGGTTGCTGGCTGATGGCGGGGTCTCCGGCGAGGGCGGCCTGGATGTTTTTGGTCAGCGTGGGGTCGTCCACCGCAGCCTTATGGCAGCCGGCAAAGAGGAATAGGGGGAGCAGCGCGAGCGGGAGAGCGGCGGCGAGGAGACGAGATGTCTTTGGGGTCGAGGTGAGATGGGAAGGTATTCTATCTTGGGCGGAAATGGTCATAAAGACTCCTGGGAGTGGGGCGTAACTGCATGGTTGCAGGCAGTATATGCAGCATAAACCCAGAGAGTTTATGCTGCGTGACACGTGCGTCGATGAGGATACGCCAGCTTGGGGAAAGATGGGTAGACGCAACCCGGGAGTAACGGGCGGCATCCACATGGAGGACAGAGTAAAGGCGCGCGGTGCGGACGTACAAAAGCTTTCAGGAAACAGTGCCGGAAGAGTATTCTGTGGCAGCAAGTCAAGTCTAGGTAAGGAGAATGGAATGGCAGAGAATATGAGCGGTTCAGATGGGCTTGGATGGTTTCTGGCGGGGCTTGGTCTCGGTGCGCTGGTAGGCGTGTTGTATGCGCCGAAGTCGGGCAAGGAGACGCGGGACGAGTTGGTGGCGAGCGCGTTGGAGGCGAAAGAACGCGCGAACAAGTTGTATGAGCAGGGCGTCGGCCAGGCGGGGCAGTATGTGGAGCAGGGCAAGCAGGTTGCCGGCGAGTACGTGGACAAAGGCAAGGAATATTACGACAAGGGACGTACCCAATGGACGCAGTATGTCGACAAGGGCAAGGATCTGATCCAGATGCAGGCGGATGCAGCGAAGGCGGCTGTTGAAGCAGGCAAGGAAGCGTATGTGGCAAAGACAAGCGAGCCGACACCTGTCGCGTAATGCGGGTGTTCTGAGACGCTGGATGTAGAGACAAGGGCCGGTTGAACACCGGCCCTTGTCTTGTTTGTCGCAGGTGATGCGCCGAAGCGATGGGCCGGTTGTGCGGTGAAGACTTGCGGAGTGGTGCAGGGAACGCTCAAGATAGAGCAATAGAGTTTGAGGTTCGAACAGGAGCAAGTCGATGCCAGTTCTCAGTGGCGCAGCGTTTGTGTTTTTACAGGAATCAGAGCTTACCCGTCATGATATTCACCTGGCGATGATCTTTCTCGCCATCATTGCGCTGGCGCTGGTGGTGCAGGCGATCGGCGTGGTGATCAGNNCCCAAGGTGCAGAGCTTGACGGAGAACGCTGAGCAGATCAGCTATACCGTTCGGGCGAAGGTGGATGAGCTGGGCGTGACGGTGAGCGAGTTGAATGACACGGTGCGGGAGTTCAATGGCCGCACACGGGCGCAGGTGGCTCGCGTGGATGGGATTGTGAGCGACGCGCTGGGGGCTACGGAAGAGATTTCGCATACGGTGCAGCAGGGGATCAAGGCTCCGGTGCGGCAGATTGCGGGAATCATTGCGGGGTTGAAGGCGGGGATCGAGACGCTGATTGAGCGGTCGCCGTTTAAGGGCAGGGGATAGAAGGTAGAGGGTAGAGAGAGCGGCTAGAGAATCCAGCCGCCGCCGGCTACTTCGTCGCCCTGGTAGAAGACGGCGGATTGGCCGGGGGTGATGGCGCGCTGGGGGGTGTCGAAGAT
>DHWW01000168.1:0-2768 GCA_002413385.1 Granulicella sp. UBA5172 | reverse complement strand
GGTTCGGGGATGGAGACCCAGTTGAGGCGGTTGGCGGTGAGCCGGGTGGAGAGAAGCTGATCGTCGGTGCCGACTTCGACCTTGTGGGAGTCGGGGTGAATCTTGAGGACGTAGAGGGGGTCGGGGCTGCTGATGCCGAGGCCCTTGCGCTGGCCGACGGTGAAGCCGTGGATGCCTTCGTGATGGCCCACGACTACCATTTCGCCTTCGCCGGAGGTGGAGACCAGGTCGCCGGAGGAGTCGGGGAGGGGCTCGTTCTGTTCGTCCAGATAGGCCTTGAGGAACTGGGAGTAGCTGCCGCCGGGGATGAAGCAGATTTCCTGCGAGTCGGGCTTCTGGGCGAGGTCGAGGCCGTGGCTGGCGGCCATCTCGCGGACGGCTGGCTTCTGCATCTCTCCGAGCGGGAAGAGGGTGCGGGAGAGCTGAGCCTGGGTGAGGCCGAAGAGGAAGTAGGTCTGGTCCTTGGAGGTGTCGGCGGGGCGGGAGAGAATCCAGCGGCCGCGGGTTTCGTCGAAGCGGTTGCGCGCGTAGTGGCCGGTGGCGATGCGCTCGGCGCCGATCTGGCGGGCGGTGAGGAGGAGTTGATCGAACTTGAGATGGTTGTTGCAGAGGGTGCAGGGGATGGGGGTGCGACCGGCGAGGTATTCGCTGACGAAGGGGCGGACGACTTCGGCTTCGAAACGGTCCTGGGCGTTGACGAGGTAGTAGGGGATGCCGAGGTGCTCGGCTACGTGGCGGGCGTCGTAGACGTCGTCGATGGAGCAGCAGCGGCCCTGCGGAACGGTTTCGGGAAGGCCTTGGCTAGCGTAATTTGCGGCGAGGCGGCGCTGGTTCCAGAGCTGGAGGGTGAGGCCGACGAGGGGATGTCCCTGGGCGTGCAGAAGCGCGGCGACGGCGGAGGAATCGACGCCGCCGGACATGGCTACTGCGATGGTGTCCTGCTGAGACATAAAACGACCTAGTAAGATGATAATCTCCGAACAAGTTTGCGCGAAATGTGTTGAACGAAAGACCTGAACAAGGATCGAGTCGAACGATTCCGGGTTGAGTAGCCGGGGGGCTGAGTTTCGAATGCCGAATAGACCGAAGAGCGCGATGGCGGGACGATGGGCATTGCCCTTCCTCGGCGTCGCGTGCGCTGTCAGTGTGGGGTCGATTTACTATAACCAGCCGCTGCTGCTGGTGATGGGCAAGACGTTTGGGCGCGATGCCCGGTCGATGGAGTTGGTGGCGGTGGCGACGCAGCTGGGGTATGCGGCGGGGATCCTGTGTTTTGTGCCGCTGGGCGACGTGGCGGAGCGGCGTGGGTTGATGATGCGGATGTATGCGGGGGTGTCGTTCGCGCTGCTGCTGGCGGCGCTGGCGCATGGGCTGACGTGGATGATTGTGGCCAGCGTGCTGGTGGGGCTGATGGCGTCGGTGACGCATGTGGTGGTGCCGATGGCGCCGGACCTGGTGTCGGATGCGAAGCGGGGCAAGGCGATTGGAACGGTGATGACGGGGCTGCTGCTGGGGATTCTGCTGGCGCGGAGCTTTGCTGGATGGCTGGCGGGATTCCATGGCTGGCGGACGGTGTTTGTGGTGGCGGCGGTGATGAATATGGCGTTCGTGCCGATTATGTATTGGGCGATGCCCCGCATGGAGCCAAGGGACTCACTGACGTATGGAAAGGCGATGCGATCGCTGTGGACGCTGCTGAAGACAGAGCCGCTGCTGCGCGAAGCAGCGGTACTGGGCGCTCTGAGCTTTGGTGCGTTCAACTGCTTCTGGACGACGCTGGCGTATCTGCTGGATTCGCACTACAAAATGGGGCCGGGTGTGGCGGGCACGTTTGGGTTAGTGGGAGCCGCCGGGGCGTTGATTGCGCCGTTTGCAGGATGGCTGGCGGATAAGCGCGGAACGCGGTTTGTGATGACGGTGGCTGGGGCGACGCTGACGGCGTCGTTTGTGTGGATGTGGTGGGCCGAGCGGTGGCATATGTCGACCACCTGGCACATGGCGGCGCTAGTGGTTGGCGTGGTGGCGCTGGATCTGGGACAGCAGATGATGCAGGTGGGGAATCAGACTCGCATCTTCGGGCTGGGATCGCAGGTGCGCAGCCGGCTGAATACGATTTATATGACGATCTTCTTTGGGGGTGGAGCTGTGGGTTCGGCTCTGGCGGGCTGGGCGTGGTGGCGCTGGGGCTGGAATGGGGTTTGTGTGGTGGCGCTGGTGCTGATCAGCGCGATGGGCCTTCGACATCTGACGGGATACAGCCGAACGCACGAAGAGGTGCGGGTGCATGTTCCGGCAGCGGAGCGCGAGCTAGCATAGCCGGTGGGATTGCGGAGCGCAGTCGTGTGGCGGGCAAAAAAGAGCGCCGCTTGGAGGCGACGCCGGAGGGAGTGACACTAATGTTGTTGAAGTAAAGATAGCTCTGCGCGGTGCGGAATGCCTCGCCTGGGGGGATGGTTGTTGCTCAACCTCTTGGTCGAGACGAGTTGGTGATGTTGGTGGGGAGTTGGGTGGATATTGGACGGTGATGGAGACGCTTGCAGTGACGAATCCTCCCGTGCTCGGGTACCCGACCGATGATGACGACGTAGTGGGTTCCGGTGGTCTCTTGAATCGTACGTTCGTCCCGGAAGCCGTCGTCAGATTGCAGCACCGTGACTTCATGCAGGGCGCTCCCTGCCGGCCCTCGGCGATGCAATCAGTTGTGCTGCACGAGAATGAATTGATTGGGATCGCGGTCGTTCCTGCCGAACTCAAGGTCGCCCCACTGG
>DHWW01000174.1 GCA_002413385.1 Granulicella sp. UBA5172 | reverse complement strand
GGGCAAGGGCAAGGTCCAATACGGGGGTCCTTCGCTTCGCTCAGGATGACGGCGAAAAACTAGCAACGGCAAGGGCAACAGCAAGGGCAAGGGCGAAAGCAAAGGCAAAGGCGAGAGCAGGGGTGGGCTATTCGGCGTGGCTTAGGGCGTTGTCTTTGTAGGCCTTTTGGAGGATGAAGAAGGACGCTTTCTTTTGGCCCTTGTCGGAGATGAGGCCCTTGCGGTTGAAGCCGTCCTGGAGGCCGGGGAGGACGCGGATGGGGGAGCGGAAGTCCATGAGGATCCAAGGCGGAGCCGCCGGGCTGGGGTTGGTAGGTGAAGTGGCGTTCGTACCAGAGGGGGCCCTCGTAGTTGAGGAGTGTGGGGCTTTGGGTGTTCCAGTCGCCGGGGACTTTGAGGGTGGGGGTCTTGGCGAAGTCGTATTCGAGGCGCGGGCTGGTGGTGGAGGAGTCGTCTTTGGGGTAGTTGGTGGTGCCGTTGAGGTAGGGGTCGAGGATGAAGTGCCAGTCGCCGTCGAGAGAGAGGGCAGGGGCGGCGGTCGAGGGCGACGAGGAGGGTGGTGGGGGGCGCGGGCGTTGCGGCGGGAGCCTGGGCCAGGAGGGGTGTGGCGAGCGGAGAGGCGAGTGTGGCGGCGATGGCGAGAGCGATGATGCAATGGCTCATGGGGCGGGTCCTCGGGGCGCGGATGCGATTGGATGCGACTGGTGGTGCGCAGCGGCGCGGATGACCATCCTTATGCATTGTCAGGCTGGGTAGCAAGGGACGCTGTACAAGCGTTGTCGGGCTGCGATAGATTGTTCACGGTAAAACTCCATGACAAAAATCGGTTTAGTGAGCCTCCTGTTGGTGTGTGGTGTACCCGCGATGTCGCAACAGAGAGCAGTGTACGCTGACAGTTCCGCTCCTGTGGAGGCGCGGATTACGGACCTGCTGAGCCGGATGACGGTGGAGGAAAAGGTCGATGCGTTCAGCACGAATCCTACCGTGCCGCGGCTGGGCGTGGTGGGGACGGGGCATGTGGAGGGGTTGCATGGACTGGCGCTGGGTGGGCCGGGGCATTGGGAGGGACGCGTGGGGCGCGGGTACGAGACGGTGATTCCGACGACGACCTTTCCGCAGTCGCGGGGGCTGGGGCAGACGTGGGATTCGGCGCTGCTGACGAAGGCCGCGGCGCAGGAGGCGTTTGAGACGCGGTATGCGTTTGGGAAGTATCACCGCGGCGGGTTGGTGGTGCGGGCGCCGAATGCGGACTTGAGCCGCGATCCTCGTTGGGGGAGAAGCGAAGAGTCGTATGGGGAAGATCCGTATTTTGTGGGGACACTGGCTACGGCGTTTACGCGGGGGTTGCAGGGCGATGGCAAGTACTGGATGACGGCGTCGCTGCTGAAACATTTTCTGGCGAATAGTAATGAGAATCTGCGGACGTCTTCTTCTTCGGACTTCGACGAGCGGCTGTTTCAGGAGTACTACTCCGTGCCGTTCCGGATGGCGATTGAGGAGGGTCATGCGAATGCGTTTATGACGGCGTACAACTCGTGGAACGGGACTCCGATGATCGAGAATCCGGTGCTGCGGGATGTGGTGATGAAGGACTGGGGCGAGGATGGGATTATCTGCACCGATGGTGGCGCGCTGCTGGCGGCTGGTGAGGGACCATCATGCGTACAAGACGCTGCCGGAAGCGGTGGCGGCGACGGTTCATGCGGGGATCAATCAGTATTTGGATACGTATAAGCCGGCGATGGAGGAGGCGCTGAAGCAGGGGCTGATTAACGAGGCTGATCTGGATCGGAATCTGCGTGGTGTGTTTCGCGTGATGATCAGGCTGGGAATGCTTGATCCGACGGAGATGGTTGCGGATGCTCGGATTGGATTTGAGGATGGCGTTGGGAATGAGTTGGCGCCCGATCCGTGGTGGCAGGCGGAGCCGAAGGCGCTGGCGCGGAAGGTTACGGATGAGTCGATTGTGCTGCTGAAGAATGAGTCCTGCGCGGACGGCGAGAGTAAGTCCTGCGCGGACGGCGAGAGTAAGAGCAGCGGCAAGGGTGGTAGCAGACTCCCTGCGAGTGCAGCAGGAACGGCGAGGGCGCTGCTGCCGCTGGATGCGAAGGAGTTGAAGTCGATTGCGGTGATTGGGCCTTATGCGGATTCGGTGCTGATTGATTGGTATAGCGGGACGCCGCCGTTTACGGTGACGCCGCTGGCGGGGATTCGTGCGCGGGCTGGGGCGGGCGTGAAGGTGGAGTATGCGACGGGCGCGGATTTGAGCGCGGTTGCTGCGCTGGCGAAGAGTGTGGATGCGGTGGTGGTGGTGATTGGGAATCATCCTACGTGCGATGCGGGTTGGGAGAAGTGTCCGGTGGCGAGCGATGGCAAGGAGGCTGTCGATCGCAAGAGCTTGATGCTGGCGCAGGAAGAGATTGCGAAGACGGCGCTGGCTGCGAATCCGAAGACGATTGTGGTGCTGCAGGCTAGTTTTCCGTTTACGACGACGTGGAGTGAAGAGCATGCGCCGGCGATTTTGGAGATCACGCATAACAGCGAAGAGCAGGGTGATGGGCTTGCGGATGTGTTGTTTGGGGATTACGACCCGGCGGGGCGTTTGACGCAGACGTGGGTGCGGGATGAGGCGGATCTTCCTGCGATGATGGACTACAACATTCGCGATGGGCGGACGTATATGTATGCGAAGCAGAAGCCGCTGTATGCGTTTGGATTTGGGCTGAGCTATACGAGCTTTACTTATTCGCATCTGCGGGTGAGTGCTGCGACGCTGGGTAAGAATGCTACGGCGATGGTTAGCGTGGATGTGAAGAATACGGGCGCGCGCGATGGCGATGAGGTGGTGCAGATGTATGTGTCGCATGAGGGGTCGAAGGTGCAGAGGCCGGTGGAGGAGTTGAAGGGATTTGCGCGCGTTGCGCTGAAGGTGGGAGAGACCAAGACGGTGACGCTGCCGCTGGCGGCGAAGGCGCTGGCTTATTGGAGTGATGAGGCGAAGGGGTTTGTGGTGGAGAAGGATCGCGTGGAGGTGAAGGTTGGGGGGAGTTCGGATGATTTGCCGGTGAAGGTGATGGTGGAGGTGAGGTAGTTGGGCGCGCGGAGAGAAAGCAAGAACGGGAGGAAGCAGGTTCTTCGCTTCGCTCCAGGATGACAGACAGAAAGGCAAGAGCAAGAGCAACAGCAACAGCAACGACCAATACGGGGGTCCTTCGCT
>DHWW01000172.1:6688-6940 GCA_002413385.1 Granulicella sp. UBA5172 | reverse complement strand
TGCAGCGGTCGCCAGAGCCAGCAGATTGCGAGCAGCGAGAACGGTCAGCCCCTCCTCACCAAAAATCCGTCGATACGGATTCCTCAACCGCCGCATCACCAGGTACAGCCACGCCAGAAACAGTGGAATAAACACCGCATAGGCCGCTCGATTGAAGAAGCTCGGCGTGTCGCGCATCAAGCTGAAGACCGCCTGCAGATTGGTGATGCTCTGCGCCTCACTGTTGCTCGGCCCCGGATCGCTCGCGTTCCC
>DHWW01000172.1:6011-6457 GCA_002413385.1 Granulicella sp. UBA5172 | reverse complement strand
CGTCGTCGAAACATCGCAACCGGTTCAACCGATGTCTCCCCAGCCGCAGGCCCCGGCACCGTTCCACTGCGTGAAGCAAGCAGGAAAAACAGCCAGATCAGCGCCCCCACATGCGGCTTGAACGTAAGGCTCACCGCAAACGCCAACACTCCAAGCCACGCAAACCGAGCTCGCAGAAAACACCACGCGCCAATGACCGCCAGGCTGATCGCCATGATCGCCGGCTGCCCCAGCATGATCAGCATCGTGCTTGTGAGCACAAACAAGGCAAGCACCCCATGGACGACCAGCACACTCCCTCCGACGCATAAATCCGCAATACAAAACGCCGCAACGCAGAAAAAAAAGATGCCGATCCCCAGCCACACCAAATGCGCCGGACCAAACGGCAGCAACGTCAGCGGCATCACCAGGAACAACGCAGACGGCGGATAGTTTGCGTTGAA
>DHWW01000172.1:0-5926 GCA_002413385.1 Granulicella sp. UBA5172 | reverse complement strand
CACCGCGCACTGCTGTACACCGGCTTGAAGTCGAACGACTCCAACGCCAGCGTCTGGTCATGGTAACCGCGAACCGCAAAGAACAGGCACCCGAACAAAACCATGCAGAGGCCATACATGCGCTGGTGCTTGAATGCCTTGGTCATAGATATTNNCCAGGTCTTCGCCGCGAAATTTCTATACGCGATAATAAGCGGAAGCATGTTGCGCACCTTCGTGAAAAGCCCTGTCCGTATCTCTGCCGCGATCACACTCATGATCCTGCTCGCCCTCTCCGCGAGCGAGTTCATTCACTGGCACGACGACGAGCACGTTGATTTCAGGGTCTATCTCACTGCCGCCCAGTTAGTCCGCGAACATAAGGGCGCGGAGATCTACAACGCGGCGGACACCGGCCAGAATCCGCAAATCCGATTTGCCCCCGCAGACAGCCTCTTTCAGCGCACCGCCTCCAGCATGGGTATTGCAAAGGTGCGCCTGTACGTCTATCCCCCAACCTTAGCCGACGCTCTCGTTCCCTTCACATTCCTATCGCTGCAACATGCCGGCAATGCGTGGCTTGTCTTCAACATCCTCTGCATTGCCTTCACCGCCATGCTGGTCACCTGGATGCTGTACGACAGCATCTTCCATGTGGCATGCATCGGCTTCTTCATAGGCGTCTTCTGCTTTCGTGCGAATATCCTTGCGCTCGAGCAGGGACAAATCTCCAGTGTCCTGCTTCTTCTCTGGACCGCCGGCATCGCCTTTTACGTCAAAGGGTTCAAGCGCACTTCAGCTGCCGTCTTCGCTCTGGCGACCGCCATCAAGCTCACACCGCTGCTCGTCGTTCTGCCGTTTCTGTTATGGCGTGAGTGGAAGTGGCTCCGCTGGTTCGCTCTCTCGCTTGTGGCGCTGGGTCTTGTCTTATGCCTCGTCAACGGGCCCCACGCTCTCCTCGATTACGCTCTGCGCGTCATGCCGCCCATGTCCGCAGGCTACAGTCACATCGATAACCTATCCCTCTCCTCGGCGATTCCGCAGCTCTACCTCGGACTCACTGGCGGTGACTTTCGGACGCCGAATGTACCCGTCCCCACGGCGGTTGTGATCACAACAAAACTCATCACAACGACCGTGCTGCTCACCGGACTTTTCTACATCTACAAGCTGGGCCGCATCCGCTCCATCATGGAGCGTGCAAAGGTTCTTTCACTGGTAGCGCTGCTCTCCCTCTACTGCTCCCCCATCACCTGGCGAAGTGCCTACGGCATCGTATTCCTCGCAGCGTTGTTCCTATGGAAAGACGCCTTCGATCGAGGCGCCTCCAAACTCGAATGGATGCTCCTCGTCGTATGCACCCTTGAATTCAGCTTTTCCCTTGATACCATTTTCCTCAGACTCACCCATGGTGCACTGCTGTCCTCGACCGCTCTTCTCGCGCCTCTTACGGGCTGCGTTCTGATCTTCTACACACTCCGAAAGATGCAACTCGCACGGATGACCCACGCAGCGCATTAGTCCGGGCTGACCGTCACCATGCACGGCTTGATCCGCACCAACAATCTTGTCTGGAGTCTGCTTTGGAACTCGCTCGCCGAATCCGTATCCCAGCTCTCTTCTGCGCCTTCGCCGTCCTCGTCTGCGAACTCATCGCCCGCCCCTACACCACCATGGGCGTCTGCGACGACGGCCCCTACATCCTCATCGCGCAAAAGCTCGCCGCCACCGGCCACATCGTCTACAACGGACCGACCACTCCCATCCTCGGCTGGCAACTCTACCTCGCCGCCGCCTTCATCAAGCTCTTCGGCTTCTCCTTCACCACCGTTCGCATGAGCACCCTGCTCGTATCCATGGTCCTGGCCTTCCTCCTCCAGCGCATCTTGGTCCGCGCCAACATCACCGAGCGCAACGCAACCATCGCCACCCTCGCTCTGGTTCTCTCGCCTCTCTACCTCATGCTCTCGGCCAGCTTTATGACCGACATCACGGGCCTCTTCGCCATCATCATCTGCCTCTACGGCTGCCTCCGCGCCCTCCAGTCCTCCACCTCCAGCGCGACCATCGCATGGCTCTGCTTCGCTGTCCTCTCCAACGCCATCTGCGGAACCTCCCGCCAGATCGGATGGCTCGGCATCCTCGTCATCGTTCCCTCCACCCTCTGGTTACTGCGCGCCCGGCGTCGAGTCTTCCTCGCCGGTGCCGCAGCCAATCTCGCTGGCGCTCTCTTCATCCTCGCCTGCATCCATTGGTTCAATCACCAACCCTTCAACGTGCATGAATCGCTCTTCGTCACCTCGTTTTCCGTGGGCCACTCCGCCGGAGAGCTCATCCACTCTTTCCTGGATGCGGCCTTCCTCATCTTCCCCCTCATGGCGTTATTCCTCCCTCAGATTTACAAAAGCCGTCCCCGCATCCTCGCCAGCCTATCGGCCTTTTCTGTCGGCTATCTTCTTCTGGCCATTCATTGGAGGCACTCCCACCCAGACTTCCTCCTGGAGCCAACCCAGGTCAACTGGGTCACTGCCCATGGAGGATTAGAGAGCCTCGCCCTCAACGGCCTCCCTCCCGTCTTCCTCCACACCAGCGTTCAGATTCTCCTCACCATCATCTCGGTCGGCGGCATCCTCGGCCTCATCGCCTCCTTTCTTCGTCCCCGCACCACGCCGCCGCCCGTGCAGTCTTCCACCGGCATCACCTGGCCTCAACTCGCCATCCTGCTCGGTCCATTCACCCTCGTCTACACTCTTCTTCTCCTTCCCCGAGCAGCAACAGCCGGCCTCGTCGACCGCTACTCCCTCGAGTTGCTGGTCGTCGCTCTCATCTGCCTGGTGCGCTACTACCAGGATCAAATCCGTCCCCGGCTTCCATTCGCAACCATCCTCCTGGTCGCCATCACCGCGATCTACGGCATCGCTGTGACCCACAATCTGTTCTCGTTCTACCGAGCCCGCGTCGCCATCGCCGCCGAACTCCACGCCGCCGGAATCCCCGACACCTCCGTCGACAGCGGCTGGGAGTACAACTATGTCGTCGAACTTCAGCACGCCGATTTCATCAACGATCCCAGAATGGTGCTCCCCGCCAACGCCTACGTACCCACACCTCCACCTCCCGCTGGAAACTGCCCGACCAACTACTACGACACCACACCCCACATCCACGCGATCTACGGCATCTCCTTCGATCCCAACGCCTGCCACGGCCCAGCCCCCTTCACCCCCGTCCACTACTCCCGCTGGCTCGCCTCCACCCCCGGAACCCTCTACGTCGTCCGCTCCATCGAAACGTCCAAACCCTGACCTCCCCTCACACATTGTTATCCTGATAGCACGATGTCAGCAGCAAAAAAATCCGGCCCCGTGCTCGCTCCGCCGCCCTCCCAGCCGCAGCGCTACCTCTGCGTTCATGGCCACTTCTACCAGCCGCCGCGCGAGAACCCCTGGCTCGAAACCGTCGAACTCCAGGACTCCGCCGCCCCTTACCACGACTGGAATGAGCGCATCACCTCCGAGTGCTACGCCCCCAACGGCGCCTCGCGCATCGTCAACCAGCAGCACCAGATCATCCGCATCGTCAACAACTACGCCCGCATGAGCTTCAACTTCGGCCCCACGCTGCTCAGCTGGCTCGAAGACTTCGCTCCCCGCACCTACCGCATGATCCAGGACGCCGACCGCGTCAGCGCCGAGCGCTACTCCAATCACGGCTCCGCTCTCGCCCAGGTCTACAACCACATCATCATGCCGCTCGCCTCCGAGCGCGACGCACGCACCCAGATCCGCTGGGGCATCGCCGACTTCGCCCACCGCTTCGGCCGTCAGCCCGAGGGCATGTGGCTCGCCGAGACCGCCGTCTCCCGCTCCGTCCTCGACCTCCTCGCCCAGGAGCGCATCAAGTTCACCATCCTCGCGCCCCACCAATGCCTGCGCGTCCGCAAGCTTTCCACCAACAACCAACAACCGACAACCGACAGCCAATCCGCCTGGTCCGACACTCCCGACGCCACCGTCGATCCCTCCCAGCCCTATCTCGTCAAGCTCAACGATGGCCGCTCCATCGCCATCTTCTTTTACGACGGCCCAGCCTCCCGCGCCATCGCCTTCGAAGGCCTCCTCAACGACGGCGAAACCTTCGGCCGCCGCCTCATCTCCGGCTTTCAGGCCGACAAACCCGCCTCCGAACCTCAACTCGTTCACGTCGCCACCGACGGCGAAAGCTACGGCCACCACCACAAGCGAGGAGAGATGGCCCTCAGCTACGCCCTCCACTGGATCGAAGAAAACAACCTCGCGCAACTCACCAACTACGGCGAGTTCCTCGAAAAATTCCCCCCGCAATGGGAGGCCGAAGTCGTCGACGAATCCTCCTGGAGCTGTTCCCACGGCGTCGAGCGCTGGCGCTCCGACTGCGGCTGCAACGGCGGCAAGGCCGGCTGGAATCAGCGCTGGCGCACGCCTCTGCGAGAGGCCCTCGACCTCCTCCGCGACCGCACCGCACCCCTCGCTGAAGCCGTCGCCGCTCCCCTCCTCAAAGACCTCTGGGCAGCTCGCAACGCCTACATCCACGTCATCCTCGACCGCAGCGCCGACAACCTCGACCGCTTCTTCGCTGCCCACGCCACCCACACCTTGACGCCCCAGGAGCGCACCACCGTCTTCGAACTCCTCGAACTCCAGCGCCACGCCCAGCTCATGTACACCTCCTGCGGCTGGTTCTTCGACGACATCTCCGGCATCGAAACCATCCAGATCATCGCCTACGCTGGCCGCGTTCTCCAACTCGCCCGTAAACTCTTCTCCGACCCAGTCCTCTTCGGCAACGCAGCCTCCGATCTCGAAGCCGAATTCCTCGCAATCCTCGCCCTCGCCAAGAGCAACAACCCCGACATCGCCGACGGAGCCGAAGTCTATCGCCGCTTCGTCACCGCCGGCCGCCTCGATCTCGAAAGTGTCGGTGCCCACTACGCCATCAGCTCCATGTTCCGCAGCTATCCCGACTCCGGCCAGATCTTCTGCTTCGACGTCCACCGCCGCAGCTACGACGTCATGACCTCCGGCCGAGGCCGCTTCTCCGTCGGCCGAGCCACCCTCTGCTCCCGCATCACCGAGGAGTGCGAAGACATCTGCTTCGCCGTCCTCCACCTCGGCGACCAGAATCTCTCCGCCGCCGTCAAGCGCTTTGCCCCCGACAATCCGGGTGCCCCACATCTCGATTCTGAGATGTGGGATCAGTTCGTCACCAATGCGCGTGGCTCCATCCGCCGCGCCAATCTCCCAGAACTGATCCGCTTCGTCGACGGCTACTTCGGCGGCGCACCCGACGGTCGCTATCTGCCCGTCGGCGAACACGACTCCACCCTCTACTCCCTCACCTCGCTCTTCGCCGACGAGCAGCACCGCATCCTCCAGAGCATCCTCAACCAGACGCTCTCCGAGGTCGAGAACTCGCTCATGCGAATCTACGAAGAGCACGCAACCCTGCTCGACTTCCTCGGCGAAGCCCATGTCCCCGCCCCACCCGCGCTCGCCGTCACCGCCGGATTTGCCATCAACGCCAGCCTGCGCCGTGCCCTTGAGGCCGAGACCTTCGACTCCGCCGAGATCGCCCGCCTGCTCCGCCGCGCCGACATCGATCACGTCACCCTCGACACCGACCTCCTCAGCTACACCGCCGACCGCCGCATGAAGCGAGCCATGGTCCGCCTCGAAGCCGCAGCCGAGCTTCAAGCTCCCCAAAACATCATCGTCCTCAACGAAACCCTCGCCATCGCCGAAGCTCTCCGCACTCTTCCCATGGAGGTCAATCTCTGGCAGGCCCAGAACATCTGGAACGATCTCCTCCGCCGCTCCGACGCCACCTACTGGTCCCGCGAGTGGCGCGAAGGCTTCCGCAAAGTAGGCCTGGCCCTCAACATCTCCGTCGACGAACTCGTCATCGACCT
>DHWW01000173.1:28259-29492 GCA_002413385.1 Granulicella sp. UBA5172 | reverse complement strand
GGTGAGGAGGGGCTGACCGTTCTCGCTGCTCGCGATCTGCTGGCTCTGGCGACTGCTGCAGCCTTGAGCTTTCTGCCGATTTATCACCGGCAGTATGACACTCGGCTGCTGCTGTTTATGTTTCCTGCCGTTGCGCTATTGGCTTCCACAAAGGGGTGGCGGGGATATGTAGCGTTGGCGCTGAGTGTGGTGGCGACGGTTACGATGTCGCATCAGTTTGTTCACCTGGGGCCGTGGATCGGACATCATGTTGGCCACTGGCCGCCGGTCGTATGGCTCGTGTTGTTTCGCCCGATGCCGCTGACGCTGCTGCTGCTGAGCTGCTTCTTTCTGTACTGCATGGTGCGGCTGGCTGTCGAAGAACGTCAGGCTTAGAGCGCGGTTAGCTGGGCTTCGCGAGCTTGTTCGAGGCGAGGTCGCAGGCGCGCCAGAGATACCAGCTTGCGACGGAGCGCCAGGGGGCCCACTTTTCTGCACGACGCTCCATGTCGGCGGGCTTGGCGAGGAGGTCGGGCGTGACCTTGACTCCGGGCTTGAGGCCCTGGAAGGTGAGGGCGAAGCCTTTGCGAACGCCGTAGTCGCCGGAGGGAAAGACGTTGGCGCGGCCGAGGCGGAAGATGAGCATCATTTCGACGGTCCATTTGCCGATGCCGCGGACCTGGGTGAGGTGCTCGATGATGGCGTCGTCTTCCATGCGACGGATCTTTGCGAGGGTGGGGACGGTGCCGTCGAGGGTTTTGGCGGCGAGGTCGCGGAGGGCGAGGGTCTTGTTGTGGGAGAGGCCGGCGGCGCGGAGTTGAGGGGTGGGGCAGTCGAGGAGGTGCTCGGGCGAGGGGTGAACGCCGAGGCCGCAGAGGGGCTCGAAGCTGGCGATCATGCGGGCGTGGATGGTGGCCGCGGCTTTGCCGTTGAGCTGCTGATAGATGATGGATTCGACGAGGGCTTCGAAGGGGGATTGGCTGGAGGCGAGGCGCAGGGTGAAGGGGCCGGCACGGGCGATGAGCCTGGCGAGTTTGGGGTCGGCGGCGGAGAGCGCGGCGATGGCCTCGGCGGGATCGTAGGGGAGCTTGCGGCTCGTGCGTGCGGGATGCGGCATGACCGAAATCATACGGGCTGAAGGGCGTTGACACGAAGTTATAACTTTAGTTATAAGCAGGGTATGCAGCTTAAAATTCGCAAGATCGGCAATGGGTATGGCGTGCTTTTTCCCAAGCAGCTCCTGGAAGAGATGCG
>DHWW01000173.1:1530-28151 GCA_002413385.1 Granulicella sp. UBA5172 | reverse complement strand
CAACGGTCATCAACTGACTTGTTCCGAGGTCGAGGAGACGGCGATGATCTTGCGTGCGACGGGGAGTGAGATCACGGAAGAAGAGTTTGGGGCGTGGGTGGAGCGGGGCGTTGCGCGGCAGTAACGCCGAAGAAATCCTTGCTGGAATTCGGACTTATGTGGACGCAATTTCCAGGGGGGGCTTTGGATGTTTCGTGGGAACTTACGCAATGAAATTGAAGGCAGACCCGACGTTTGACCGATAAGCGACCGAGAATCCGAGTATCGATGAGCATATGGTGACCGCTGTCACATGTTTTCCTTCGCAACTGCTATACTCGATTTCGCACAAAGGTCATTCAATAAATGATAGATGGTTGCAGAAAATAATTGGTTGCCGACGCGGTGTCTGGGGCGATGCATAAGCTGCCGTCCTAAGCCAGCAAAGTCATACATCGTCAACCTCCACAGTGGTTTTTGACGCAGAGGAAGCAGGAAAGCATTCATGGCGCAAGTATTTGACCGCAGTTCGAACGCACTGGCTCGCGCGAGCCTCGTGCTGACGGGCTTGATCGTCATCGCGCTGGGCGTGGCGCTGAACTCATTGCAGCGGTCACCGTGGGTGACCAGGCAGGGACAGCGACCAGACCAGCCCGTACCGTTCAGCCACAAGCATCACGTTGAGGGCCTTGGGCTCCAATGCCAGTACTGCCACACGTCGGTGGAGAAGAGCTCGTATGCGGGCATTCCTCCGACGAAGACGTGCATGAACTGTCACTCGGAGATCTGGACGAACGCGCAGTTGCTGGAGCCGGTGCGGCACAGCTGGGCGACAGGCGAATCGATCCAATGGATCAAGGTGCATGACCTGCCGGACTACGTGTACTTCAATCACGAGATTCATGTGAACAAGGGCATTGGATGCTCGAGCTGTCATGGACGCGTGGACCAGATGCCGCTGATGTATGCGCAGAACACGCTACAGATGGAGTGGTGCTTGAACTGCCATCGCAACCCTGGCGTGAACCTGCGGCCAACGTCCGAGATTTACAACATGGCGTGGGCTGGACCTTCAACCGACAAGCCGGTGTGGTGCACAACGACGGGCAAGACAGGGCCGACGGCGCAACAGGTTTCCTGCGTAACGAACGATCCGACGAACTCTAATCCTGAGTTGGCGCAGTTGGACAAGCCGGCTGGAATGAGCAATGCGCAGTCGGGAACGAATCTGCAGCCGCATCCGGGAGCGGGTGAGGGACTGACGGTTTCGGATGCTCCGATGGTTGCGATGCCGGCGAGCTATCAGAAGTTCACCGATCAGGCCGATCTGGGTCGTTATCTGACGCAGCAGTACCACATCCGCACAGCGAATGAGCTGGCTAGCTGTGAGGTGTGCCACCGATGAACGAGACGCGAATGGATGGCAAACAGCCGATGGCAGCAGAAAATCAGGCGCAGGTAATTACTGCAATCACTCCCGCGAAGATGACGCTTGCTGAGGTGCGGGCGAAGCTCGACGGCAAGAGCGGAAAGCGCTATTGGAAGAGCCTGGACGAGTTGGCGGACACGCCGGCGTTTCAGGACTTGATGCAGGAGGAGTTCCCTCGGCAGGCATCGGCGGGCGAGTGGGTCGACGCTGTCAGCCGTCGTGGCTTTCTGAAGGTGATGGGCGCGAGCTTTGCGCTGGCCGGACTGGCTGGATGCACCAAGCAGCCTGATGAGCCGATCTTTCCGTATGTGAAGCAGCCCGAGGATCTGATCCTGGGCAAGCCGATGTACTTTGCGACGGCGCACCCTTTCCCGACCGGGGCAATCCCTGTTCTGGTGAAGTCGGATGCGTTCCGCCCGATCAAGCTTGAGGGCAATCCGGAGCACCCGGTGGCGAAGGGCAAGTCGGATGCGTTTACACAGGCTTCGCTGCTTGATTTATATGATCCGGACCGCTCGGTGCACCCACGCTTCCGTGGAGAGCAGTCGGATTTCGGTCAGTTTCAGGAAGAATTTGCGAAGGCAGTCGCGGCCACCAAGACGGGCGAAGGCGTTGCCTTCCTGTCGGAGACGATCACGTCCCCTACGCTGGCAGCACAGTGGAAGCAGGTGCAGGCGAAGTATCCGCAGGCGAAGCTGGTGCAGTACGAGCCGGTGAACCAGGATGCGGGACGTGCTGCGTCGAAGGCTGCGTTTGGAGATTATTACGACACGCAGTACAAGCTCGAGAATGCGGATGTGATCCTTGCGCTGGATGCGGATTTCCTGGGCGGGATTGGGTTCCCGGGATTTTTGCCGATGTCGGCGGCGTGGGCGGAGCGGCACCGGTTCGATAAAGACAAACCGATGAACCGTCTGTATGTCGTCGAGACGAATCCGACGGTGACGGGGTTCAAGGCAGAGCACCGGCTGGCGCTGAAGCCGAGTGAGATTGATGCGTTTGCGAATGCGTTGGCGGGCGGGAATGCGGCGCTGAGCAATCCGGACGCACAGAAGTTTCTGACTGCCGTGTTGGGGGATATCAAGAAGTCGGGTGGCCGATTCGCGGTGGTGGTTGGGCCGGGCAGCTCGCTCGCTTCGCATAGTGCGGCGCTGGCGGTGAACGCAGCGGCTGAGGGCAAGGCGGTCTTCTACACGGAGACGATTAATCCCATGCCAAGCGAGCAGTCGGCGGACCTGAAGGCGCTGGTTGCGGACATGAACGCGGGCAAGGTGCAGTGGCTGGTGATGCTGGGCGTCAACCCGCTGTACAACGCGCCGGTGGACCTGGAGTTTGAAGCCGCGTTCAGCAAGGTTCCGATGACTGTGCATCTGGGTTCGCATCTGGATGAGACGGGCTTCTACTCAACGTGGCACATCAACAAGACGCATTACCTGGAGAGCTGGACGGACGCTCGGGCGTATGACGGTACGATCTCCGTGGTGCAGCCGATGATTGCTCCGCTGTATGGCGGCAAGAGCTCGCACGATGTGCTGCAGGCGCTGCTGAGTCCGTCCGTGAGTGCGTATGACGCGGTTCTTGCGAACGCGAAGACGTATATCACGGGTGCTGATTTTGGGATGGCGTGGCGCAAGTCGCTGCACGATGGCTGGGTTGCGAATTCGGCCTTCACGCCGAAGACGCTGGGTGCGCCGAAGAGTGTTCCTGCTCCCGCCAGTGCTGCGGTGAGTGGCATCGAGATCAGCTTCAAGCCGGATGCTTCGATTTACGACGGCCGCTATGGAAACAACGGCTGGCTGCAGGAGCTGCCCAAGCAGGTGACGAACGTCTCGTGGGATAACGCCGCGCTGATGAACATTGACCTGATGGGCAAGCTGGGCATTGAGGAGAATGAGGCGATCGAGCTGACGCTCAATGGCCGCAAGATCATTACTCCGGTGCTGATGTCGCCAGGGCATCCGAATGATGCGGTGACGGTGGCTCTGGGCCTGGGACGGCGCGCTGAGGCTGGACGCGTGGCTGCAGGTGTCGGCTTCAATGCGTATGCGCTGCGGACGGTGGACCAACCGCTTTCGTCTGGTGGTCTGACGATTGAGCGTGGCAAGGGATTGTACGATCTGTGCGTTACGAAGGTGCATAACATCGAGCATCGCGGTGCCTATGCGCAGCGCGATCTCGAGCATCCACTGTCGGATAAGGATGGCACGTATTCGCTGGCTGGACATGAGGCGATGGAGCGGTCGATCATCCGCTACGCGACCTACGAAGAGGCGATGAAGAATCCCGACTACGCGCACCTGGGCACGAAGGATTCGAATGGCACGCTGGTCAATAAAGTTGGGTACAACCCGCAGGGTGAGGCGATTCCGCACGACGAGAGCTTCTATCCGGATAATTGGCGGTACGACCACGCAGAGGTTGTTGGCGTTAATGAAAAGGTGTTGCAGAACAAGTGGGGAATGTCGATCGATCTGAATTCCTGCGTGGGCTGTAATGCGTGCATCGTGAGTTGCTATGCGGAGAACAATATTCCGGTGGTCGGGCGAGAGCAGGTGAAGATCGGACGCATCATGCAGTGGATCCGTATCGACACCTACTTCGAGGGTGATCTGCATGCGCCGAAGGCGCACTTCCAGCCGATGCTCTGCCAGCACTGCGAGAGCGCGGGCTGCGAGCAGGTTTGCCCGGTGGGCGCGACAGTGCATACGCCCGAAGGCATCAACACGATGGTTTATAACCGTTGCGTCGGGACGCGCTATTGCTCGAATAACTGTCCCTACAAGGTGCGCCGTTTCAACTTCCTGATGTATTCGGATTACGACACGGAGAGCTTGAAGCTCATGCGCAACCCGGATGTTACGGTGCGGTCGCGCGGCGTGATGGAGAAGTGCAGCTACTGCATCCAGCGCGTCGAGGCGGTGAAGATCGAGGCGGACAAGAACAACCGCGCGATCGAGGATGGAGAAATATTGACGGCATGCCAGCAAGCCTGCCCGACCGATGCGATCGTCTTTGGCAACCTGAATGATCCGAAGGCACGTGTGACCAAGCGCAAAGCTGAAGAGCGCGACTATCGCGTGCTCGAAGACTTGAATTACCGCCCGCGTACGAGTTATACCGCTGGCGTCATCAACCCGAACGCGGAGCTTGCATAACATGGCAACCCAAGGACCCATACCGGAGATCGTCGATCCGATGATTGATCCTCGCACCGGCGAGTACGCGGTCATCGCGCCGGGGCACACCTTCAAGAGCGTGACGCAGAAGATTGCGGGCATCGTTCTAACGGCCAACACGCCGTGGGCGTGGGTCGGCGGCCTCTTTTTGGCGGCGACGATCGCGACGGGTGTCGTGATTGCCGTTACGTGGCTGGTGCTGAAGGGCGTAGGCATCTGGGGCGTAACCATTCCCGGAGCATGGGGATTCGCCATCATCAACTTCGTCTGGTGGATCGGTATTGGCCATGCGGGCACGCTGATCTCCGCGATTCTGCTGCTGTTCAAGCAGACCTGGCGCAACTCGATCAACCGGTTCGCCGAGGCGATGACGATCTTCGCCGTGGTGTGCGCGGGCATGTTCCCGCTGCTGCACATCGGGCGTCCGTGGCTGGGGTATTGGCTGCTGCCGTATCCGAACTCGATGAACGTGTGGCCACAGTTCCGCAGTCCGCTGGCGTGGGACGTGTTCGCGGTTTCGACGTACGCGACGATCTCGGTGGTGTTCTGGTATATCGGGATGATTCCGGATTTCGGGACACTGCGCGATCGCGCGAAGCTGCCGCTGGCGAAGTATGTGTACGGCATTCTCTCGCTGGGCTGGAGAGGGTCGACGCGCCACTGGATTCGGTATGAGTCGGCTTCGCTGCTGCTGGCCGGGCTTTCGACGCCGCTGGTGTTGTCGGTGCATACGACGATCAGCTTCGACTTCGCAGTGGCCGCAATGGCTGGCTGGCATACGACGATCTTTCCGCCGTACTTCGTTGCTGGCGCGGTGTACTCAGGCTTTGCGATGGTGCTGACGCTGGCGATTCCGATCCGCAAGTTCTATCACCTGGAAGACCTGGTGACGCTGCGACATCTGGACAACATGGCGAAGGTGATGTTGGCAACGGGCTCGATTGTGGCTTATGGGTACGGCATGGAGATTTTCATGAGCTGGTACTCGGCCAGCCACTGGGAGTTCTTCATGATGTGGAACCGCATGTTCGGGCCAATGGGCTGGGCATACTGGGTCCTGATCCTGACGAATCTTGCGATTCCGCTGACAACGTTGTGGAGCCGAAAGCTGCGCGTGAATGTTGGCTACCTGTTCTTCCTGTCGTTCGTGGTGAACATCGGCATGTGGTTTGAGCGGTTCGTGATTGTCGTGACGACGCTGTATCGCGACTACCTGCCGTCGAGCTGGGGCACTTTCCGCGCGACCAAGTGGGACTATATGTTGTTTATCGGAACCTGGGGATTGTTTACCTGCCTGTTCCTTCTGTTTGCTCGTCTGGCGCCGATGATTCCGATGTCTGAGATACGGATGATGTTGCCGCAAACGAAGATACGTCCCGGCGGAGCAGATGCCGAAGTTGTTGTTCAGGAGGCGCTCTAATGCCACCGCGTGAAGGAATATACGGACTGTTAGCTGAGTTCAATACACCGAGTGAGTTAGTGCATGCCACCGAGATGGCGCATCGTGCTGGTTATCGCCGCATGGAGTGCTATACGCCGTACCCCGTTGAAGAGGCGGCAGAGGCGCTGCGCTTCCATAAGACACGGGTGCCGCTGATCTGTCTGCTGGGCGGCCTGGCGGGATTGACGACAGGCTTCTTGTTGGAGATGTGGGTGAACGTGTGGGGATATCCGCTGAATATTCGTGCGATGCCCCTGTTTAGCTGGCCCGCGTTTGTGATTCCGGAGTACGAGCTGACCATTCTGTTCGCGGGGTTGTCGGCCGCGTTTGGGATGATTGCGCAGAACGGAATGCCGCAGCTGTATCACCCTCTTTTCAATGCTCCTAACTTTGCAAGTGGAGCGACGTCGGATAAGTTCTTTCTGTGCCTCGAGGCATATGATCCACGGTTTGAGCCTGCCAAGACGCGGGAATTTCTGGAGCAGTTTTCTCCGGTCTCCGTTGTGGAGGTGGACCACTAATGCAGGGATCAGCGATCAGACATAAGGGATTAGGAACGACGATGACAGTAGCGGGCAAAATCGGAGCCATGTCCGCCATGGCGGCGACGCTGGTTCTGGCCGGATGCCGGCAGGACATGCACAATGAGCCGAAGTTCATTCCACAGCGCGGGACGACCTTCTTCGCCTCCGGACGATCGGTGCGGCCACAGGTGGAAAATACGGTTGCTCGCAATCAAATGGATGTGGATGCTTATTTTTATACGGGCATCGTGGATGGCAAGGAAGGCGATGGCCTGCCGATTCCGCTGACGACGGCAACGGTCGAACGAGGCCAGGAGCGGTTCAATATTTACTGCGCACCCTGCCACTCGCGCGTAGGGAATGGCGCGGGCATGATCGTGCAGCGCGGGTATCGTCCGGCGGGCAATCTTCATATGGACCGTCTGCGTAATGCTCCGCTGGGGCACTTCTATACGGTGATGACCAACGGGTATGGAGCGATGCCTGATTACTCGGCGCAGTTGACGCCGGCGGATCGCTGGGCCATTGCGGCGTATATCCGGGCACTGCAATTGAGCCAGGATGCAAAGCCGAGTGATGAGGCAGCAGGCGCGCATGTGGAGGATCTTCATGCCATTGCCAAGGATGTCGGCATGCCTCCGGGCTTTGCGGATCCATGGGCATTGCCTTCGACTGCGGTCTACGGGACGCCAAATGGCGAAGACAATGGGATTCCCGGGCAGCCGATGGGCACGCCGCCTGCGGGTTCCGGAGCGCACTACGGAAAAGCCGCAACGCAGAATTCGGGTCAACGTGATTCTGGCGGCATGCCCGCAGCACCTGTTTCGAATGGCACGCCCTACGGCCAGCCTTAGAAGTAGTTGAATTTTATAGAACGACCGATTACGGAACTTTGAAGGCGACTGACGCATGGAAATGGCAAACGAACATCACGGAGCGGATCTGACGCACGGACATATCGCGCATTACGGACCGCGCACGATGCCAGCGGTCCTGACAGCACCCGACGTCCTATCGACGTGGCGTATGCGCGCGGCGATTGTCGCAGTGGTCTTTGGACTGATCTCACTGGCCTTCTTGTTTGTCCCGCTCGGGAAAGAACATCTGCTGCGCGCCTACCTGATGGGCTACATGACGTGCTTCAACTTTTGCGGTGGAGCGCTGGTCTTCCTGATGGTGCAGTACGTCTCGGGCGGTAAGTGGGGACAGATTCTGCGCCGCCCGCTGGAGGCGATGACGCGGACCATCTGGGTTGTGATCGTGATGCTGTTGCCGATTCTGTTTTTGATGAAGCACCTGTACCAGTGGGCGGCGTTTCCAAATGCGACTGCGACATTACAGGCCTACAAGCAGGGGCTGATGACGCAGGAGCAGCAGCTTACCGCGAATTCAAAGCACACCATGCTGAATCCCGCGGCGGCGATCGTGCAGGCAGCGATTGTGCTGGGATTTATGGCGCTGGTCATTACGATTCTGAACTACTGGTCGGTGAAGCGCGACGCTGATCCGGAAGCAGGGACCACGGCGAGCTTCGATAAGTGGCGTGTGCGTTTCGAGAATCTCTCCGGCCCGTCGATTCTGCTGTATGTGATCCTGATGACCGCGTTCGTGATCATCTTTGTGAAGGCACTGGACGTGACGTGGTACTCATCAGTTTATGGATTGCAGTTCCTGGTCGCGCAAGGGTATGCCGTGCTGGCGCTGGGCATTCTTTCGCTCATCCTGCTTTCGCGCTACGAGCCGATGAAGACGATGTTCCGTATTACCGAGATGCATGACTTGGGTAATCTGGCTTTTGCCTTCGTGATGCTGAACATCTATCTGTGCTTTTCCGAGTTTCTGATTATCTGGTCAGGCAATGTACCGGACGAAATTCCCTGGTACCTGCACCGTATTCATGGTGGCTGGTGGGTGATCTGCTCGCTGGATGTGATCTGCCACTGGGTGATTCCATTTTGCCTGCTGCTGTCGCGCGATTTGAAGCGGTCGAAACGGAAGATGATCTGGCTGTGCTCGTTTATGATCCTGGCTCGGCTGATCGACATGTTCTGGCTGATCGAGCCGAACTTCAAGGATGCAGCGAGCAATCTGCATATCAGCGGCAATATCGGGATCCTCGCCTACGTTACAGTGCCCATCGCGGTGGTTGCTTTCTGGATGGTGTTTTATCTAAACGAGTTGGCGAAGCGTCCTCTGATCAACGTGAACGATCCGCATACGGAAGAGCTTTTGGAGCCTGAACATGCACACTGAGGGACACGACATGGGCAAGCCAGAGGGAGTGGAAGCACACCCTTCACCCAAGCGCGATAGCGAACACCCGGGCTATGAGACGCAGGATGTCAGCGTCGGCGGCGTCACCACGTTTCTTGTGGGACTGGGGGGCTCCGTCATCATCTTTTTCTTCTTCTGCTTCGCCATGGGCAAGGCGATCAACTACGCGCTGATCAGGCACGATGGCCCGGAAGACAAGTGGCACACCAGTGTCACGCTGGGTGCTACTTCGCACGGCGAGAAGCGTGAAGACCTGACCTCGAGCGCCACCATGGAGCAGCGCCAGCTGCAGCAGATGACGCAGGTATTTCCCACGCCGCGGCTGGAGACAGACGACGGGAATCAGGATGTCGCCGATCTGCATGCGCGCGAGGACTTGCTGCTGAACTACTACAGCAGTTCTCCGGATCTGGCTGCGGGCACGGTGCGAATTCCAATCGAACGCGCCATGCAGTTGATCGTGGAGCGCGGATTGCCGAAGGCACCGGCTACTCCGCAGTCGACTACCCTCATGGCGGGCGAGGCAACGCCAACGGTCACGGCGCCGCTCACCGATGGTTTTGCGCGGACAGGATATGAGTTGCAGACGATCGAAACACGTAAAGAGAAGAATGAATTCAACCGAGCTGAAGCGAAGCAATAGCGCTTGCAACAGGACGCAATCGGGACGATCGCATTGAGTGGTTGTCCCTGAAACAGGCAGGAAGCAACGGTAAGCTTGAGAGTAGGAAGAGCATGACGGCAGCAAACGCAACTCGCAGTAAGGCAGCCCTGGCGGGGTTTGCTCTCGCGCTCGGCCTGATGGCCGCGCCCATGCGGAGTAGCGCGCAGGTATCCAGTTATGGGGACAAGACCGAAGGCCAAAACGTTGGTGGCCAGCTTCCGACGGTGTTGGAAAGGGTGCAGGTAACCCAGCACCTGAATGCGCAGTTGCCGATGGATGCGGAGTTTGTCGATGATGCGGGGGCACCAGTCAAACTTGGGAAATACTTCGATGGCAAGCACCCGGCATTGGTGACGACCGTCTATTACGACTGCCCTATGTTGTGCTCGGAAGAGATGGACGGCATCACCAGTGCGTTGGAAATGGTGCACCTGGTACCGGGCAAAGACTTCCAGATTGTCATCATCAGCATCGATCCCAGCGAGACTCCACAGCTGGCGGCACAGAAGAAGGCGTTTTATCTAAAGCGCTACGGTCATCCTGAGACAGCCGGTGGATGGCATTACCTCACAGGGAAAATGCCCGCGATCGATGCGGTAACGAAGGCTATTGGTTTTGGTTACGTACGGGTCCCTGGCCCGGATGGACGACTGACGCAGTTTGCGCATGCGAGTGCTATCGAGATTGCAACGCCTCAGGGTAAGTTGGCACAGTATTACCTGGGCGTGGAGTATTCGCCCAAGGATGTGTTGTTAGGCCTGATCGATGCCTCCGGAAATAAAATTGGATCACCGGTAGCCAACATTCTGACGTACTGCTACCGCTATGATCCGCAGACGAACAAGCATTCGCTGATGGTAGTGCGTGCTGTGCAGTTGGGTGGCATCGTGACGGTAGCGTCACTGGGCAGCTTTATATTTTTGATGTTCCGGCGTGATATCAAACTTTCGCATGAACAAGACACACCTCAGCCGGGCAAAGAAAAGACCGGCGAAATGGATGAAGGCTAACGATGGGACTTAGTCCAGTACTGTGGCAATTTTTGGTAAAGTGGCTGCATGCGTCGGCGCTGTTTCCGGCCGAGGCGAGTGGCATTTCCCCGTACGTCGATGCGTTGTATTTCTTTCTGCTGCTGATGACGGTCTTTGGAACTCTTTTAGTGGGGGCCCTGCTATTGGTGTTTTCGATCCGCTACCGGCGCGAGAGGAACCCAGTGGCGACGCAGATCGAGGGGTCGACGCTGCTCGAGGCAACATGGACCATCATTCCGCTGGCGATCTTTCTCGTGACCTTTGTGTGGGGTGCGGTGCTGTACTTCCGCATCTACAATCCTCCTACCAACGCCATGAACATCTATGTGGTTGGTAAGCAGTGGATGTGGAAGGCTGAGCATCCGGGCGGGCAGCACGAGATCAACGCGCTGCATGTTCCGATGGGGCAACCCGTTCAGCTGACGATGATCTCGCAGGATGTGTTCCACAGCTTTTCGGTTCCGGATTTTCGCATCAAGCGTGAAGTGATTCCTGGACGGTACTCGACCGTGTGGTTCGAGGCGACACAGGTCGGTACGTATCACGTGTTTTGCACGCAGTATTGCGGCACCCAGCACTCGGGCATGGTGGGCACGGTCACGGTGCTGACGCAGGACGACTACAAGAAGTGGCTCCAGCAATCTACCTCCGGCATGAGCCTTGCGCAGAACGGAGAACGTTTGTTCGCCAGCATGGGATGCAACTCCTGCCACAGCGGCAACGCAGCAGCACGCGGGCCGAATCTAGCTGGAGTGTATGGGGCAAAGCTGACCTTGACGGATGGAAGCCAGATGCTGGTGAATGACGCCTATCTGCGCGATGCCATTCTGAACCCCAGCCAGCATGTGACGGCGGGATTCGCGCCGATCATGCCTACGTATCAAGGTCAGATCAGCGAAGACGGCCTGATCGATCTAGTCGAATACATCAAGAACATGCAGTCGAACTACCGGGTCCAGCAAACGCAGGTCACCGCGGAGTCCGACCAGGCAGCTCCAACAACGCCCCCACAGGGCACAAATGAAACGGTGAAGCCATGAGTGCTGCGATCGGAAATACCATCGTCTCTCTGCCCGACCAGAGCACGGCGCAGATCCCCAAGCGCAACTACATCAACAATGAGCACGGCTTGTTGAGCTGGTTGCTGACCGGCGACCACAAGCGCATCGCGATCCTGTATCTGATTTCGATTACGTTCTTCTTCTTCATTGGTGGAGCGTTTGCGGGTCTGATCCGGTTGGAGTTGTTAACGCCGCAGCCTGACCTCGTCTCGTCGGACACGTACAACAAGTTCTTTACGATGCACGGCATCATCATGATCTTCCTCTTCCTCGTGCCTTCGGTGCCGGCTACGCTGGGGAACTTTCTCATTCCGATCATGCTGGGCGCGAAGGATCTCGCCTTCCCGAAGATTAACCTGCTCAGCTGGTATCTGTATCTGATCGGCGGAACGCTCACGCTGGCTGCGCTGGTGCTGGGTGGAGTTGATACAGGCTGGACCTTTACGACGCCACTGTCGACGCATTACCTCAACACTCATGTGATCACGGCTGCAACGGCGATCTTCGTCGCGGGCTTCAGTTCGATCTTTACCGGGCTGAACTTTATCGTGACCATCCACCGGATGCGTTGCCCCGGGATGACATGGTTCCGCATGCCCTTGTTTGTGTGGGCGCATTATGCAGCCTCACTGCTGATGGTGCTCGGCACGCCCGTGCTTGCGATTGCGATTGTCCTGGTTGCGCTGGAACGGCTGTTCGGTATCGGAGTCTTCGATCCGACCAAGGGCGGCGATCCACTGCTGTTCCAACATCTGTTCTGGTTCTACTCGCATCCGGCGGTATACATCATGATTTTGCCGGGCATGGGCGTGATCTCGGAAGTGATCTCGACGTTCAGCCGCAAACGTGTCTTCGGGTATACGGCGGTTGCCTTTAGCTCTGTGGCGATTGCACTCTTCGGATTCTTTGTGTGGGAACACCATATGTTCATCATGGGTGTGTCGAACTATTCGGCGCTGGTGTTCTCGCTGTTGACCATGCTGGTTGCGGTGCCCTCTGCAATCAAGATCTTCAATTGGGTCTTCACGCTGCAGAAGGGGTCGATTACGTTTGAGACCCCGATGCTGTACTCGTTCGGCTTCATGGGGCTCTTCACGATCGGCGGACTCACGGGTGTCTTCCTTGGATCGCTGGGCATGGATATTCACCTTACCGAGACGTACTTCATCGTGGCGCACTTCCACTTTGTGATGGTGGGCGGCATGTTGATGGCGTTCCTCGCCGGCATCCACTTCTGGTGGCCAAAGATGACGGGGCGCATGTATCCGGAGTCGCTCTCGAAGCTGGCTGCAGTGACCACGTTTATCGGATTCAACCTGACGTTCCTGCCGCAGTTTATTCTGGGATACCTCGGGATGCCGCGGCGCTACCATGCGTACCCGGCAGAGTTCCAGGTGCTGAATGTGCTGTCTACGGCAGGAGCAACGGTACTGGGCATCGGCTACATGCTTCCGATGTTGTACCTGGGATGGTCGCTGAAGTATGGCGCGATTGCAGGCGACAATCCGTGGCAGGCTACCGGCCTTGAGTGGCAGATTCAGTCGCCGCCGCTGACCGAAAACTTTGTCGAGATACCGGTCATGGACCACGAGGCCTATGACTACGAGTGGCTCGCAAACAAGACCAAAAACGAGGTGATCACCGTTGGATAGCGCACTCGCGACTACAGATCAAACCGATGTCTACGAGGAGCACGAGCACGTAGTGCTGCCGCAGCACCGGCATCACTTTGAGACCGAAGAGCAGCAGCGCGAGGCAGGCAGCTTCGGTATGTGGCTGTTCCTGCTGACGGAGGTCATGTTCTTCGGCGGTATGTTCATGGCATACCTGCTGTATCGCAACTGGTACTACCCGGCGTTTGCCGTGGGATCGAATCAGTTGAGCGTCCCACTGGGAGCGTTAAATACGGCAATTCTCATCACGTCGGGCTTCTGCATGGCGATTGGCGTGTGGGCGGCAGAGGTCCGCAAGCGGGGCGTGCTGGTCGTGATGCTGATTCTTACGACGTTCTTCGGTCTTATCTTTCTTGGGGTCAAGGCGGACGAGTATCACGAGAAGTATGAACTGCATCACATTCCGGGCGCGAACTTCAGCACGGCCATGTTCGTGAATCCTGCAGGCTACGGCATCAAGGAAGAGCCGCTCNNATGACCGGCATGCACGCACTGCACATGATCATCGGGATCGGCCTGCTGTTCTGGCTTACGTGGAGGGCGCATCGAGGTGAATTCAGTGCGGGTTATGTCGCTCCCATTGAAAACTTTGGACTCTATTGGCACTTCGTCGACATAGTGTGGCTGTTTTTATTCCCGCTGCTATATCTGATCAACCGGCACCCGCTCCACTAGACTTTCTGAAGCAGACAACGAAGGAAACGCGATGGCTCACGAAGCAATTCATACAGACGCGAACGATCCGCTCAATATAACCAACCCGGAGCACTCACAGCATCACATCGTTACGCCGCTGCAGTATACCTATGTGTTCGGGACACTCTTGCTTTTTACCGGCATCACGGTAGTCGCGGCCTACATTCCGTTCGGTATCTTCAACCCTGTGATCGCGCTGGGCATTGCTTGCTTCAAGGCCTGCATCGTGGTCCTGTTCTTCATGCATGTCGCGTATCAGTCGCGGCTGATCAAGCTGACGATTGGTGCAGGATTCTTTATGTTCCTGGTGCTGGTCGCGATGACGATGAGTGATTACATCAGCCGTTCATGGGGTCTCTGGTAAAGCTCGATCTGCCATAGATTCGTCTCAAACGGGATCGGCCTCACCTTTGGGTGAGGCCGATGCCGTTTGAGATGCTTGCTAGCGAGCAGGTAAGGATTCGGGCGGTGTGATTTTTACGGAGTTTGCACGGCAGGTGCGAAGGCCCTTGCAGGCAATCGGTTTGAGGTCCTTGCTGAAGCATGCCTCGATGGCAGTGAGATGGTTGCGTCCGCAACTATGGAACAGAATTCCGGAGACCAGGAAAGATTCATCAGATAAAAGTCAAACTTCCCTGGGTCGCCCTTCTGCTGCGCCCATGTGGCAAAGGGAAGGCAGGCGATGAACGCGGCGACGACAGGAAGGCAGAGTTTGCGACGGAGCATGAGGGTATCCCGGTGCAAGATGGCAGCGTACCCATCGTATCGCGAATGCAGTTGTATTCTTGGTCTATGAGTGAGCGGATTGTCGGAAAGAGTGTGGCGGTATTTTGCGCCGCGGCGGAGGGAGTTCGGCCCGAGTATGAGGCCGCGGCGGAGGAGTTGGGACGCACGTTGGCTGAGCGTGGATTGGGTCTGGTCTACGGTGGAGGCAAGGCCGGGCTGATGGGATTCGTGGCGAATGGTGCGCTGGCTGCGGGCGGGCATGTGGTGGGTGTGATTCCGGAGGTACTGGTGGATCTGGAGATTGCGCATGACGGTCTTTCGGAGTTGCACGTGACCAGCACGATGCACACGCGCAAGGCGATGATGGCAGAGAAAGCCGACGCCTTCTTCATTCTGCCGGGAGGCTATGGAACACTCGAAGAGATGTTCGAGGTTCTGGCCTGGCAGACGCTGAAGATCCACTCGAAACCGGTTGTGTTGCTGAATATTGCGGGCTTCTATGACACGATGCTGGAGTTTCTCGATGTCTGCGATCGCGAAGGAATGCTGCGCGGGAATCGTGGAATTCTGCTGGTGGCGAAGACGGCGGATGAGGCGCTGGAGCTTGCTGGCCTCTGCTAGGCGGAGATCGAACTGCATGGATAAGCCAGCGCTGAGTTGCCGACTACAATGAAGAAAGAATGTTTTTCAATCACATCCCCCATCTGCATTACATCTGGCTGGTCGCGGCGTCGACCATTGCGGGAGTGATGAACGCCATGGCGGGAGGGGGATCGTTCCTCTCCTTTCCGGCCATGCTGGGGATGGGTGTACTGCCAGTCCAGGCCAACGCCACGAATACGGTTGCTCTATGGCCGGGGCAGTTGACGTCCCTGGCTACGCTGCGGAAGGATGTTCGCAAAGACCTGCTGCCAACCATCGCTGTAACGTGCGTGCTGGGCGGCGTACTGGGCGCGGAGGTGTTGCTGCATACGTCGCAGCGGACGTTTATGCATATGATCCCATGGTTGATTCTGGGCGGAACGGTGATCTTTGGTTTCAGTGGGCCGGTTTCGAAGTGGATTCGGCGGCGAGCAAACCACGGGGACGTTGAGCCTCACATCCCAAAGTTTGCCTTGGCGTGCGCGCTTTTTCCGGTGTGCTTTTACATTGGATATTTTGGTGCGGGTGGAGGGTTTATTGCCATGACGATCCTCGCACTGTTTGGCATCGAGAAGATGCACACGCTGAATGCGATGAAGGTGGTTGCGGCGCTGCTCTCGAACCTGGTTGCGATCATTACGTTTATCATTCAGGGCGCAATCGTCTGGCACTATTGTGTGGTGGCGATGGTCTTTGCGGCGTTTGGTGGATGGGTAGGAGCGCGATTCACGCGGCGCATGAATGGCGACGTATTGCGTGCCTTCGTGGTTGCTACCGGATGTGTGATTGCAGCGTATTTCTTTTGGAGACAGGCGCAGGGATGAGCATTTCGCGGGTTGAGATGGATGCGATCGGGTATGCGGCGGCGGCGATGACGACGGTGTCGTTTGTGCCGCAGTTGCTGCGCGTGATCCGGCTGCGGTCGGCGCGCGATATTTCGCTGGGTATGTTTCTGATTTTCTCTGCGGGGACGTTCACGTGGGGAGTGTATGGATTGCTGGTGCACTCAGCGCCAGTGCTGATCGCGAATGCGTTGACGTTCGTGCTGTCGATGTCGATCCTGGTGCTGAAGTTGCGCTTCGACAGGCACGCCACGAAACACGATCAGCCAGCACACGCACCTCGTTAGGTGGGAAGATTGAGGAAGAGGAATACGCGATGAGACATGAGGGAAAACGATGAGTCACGAGGGAATTCGCTTTGTCGGTGCGGAGGAAGCAGAGAGCGGAGAGCAGCCGAAGCTTACGGGCGATGCCATTCTTCCGGCAAAAGTGCGCGTGGACAAGAGTGGGGGCAGCGGCGTGGTGATCGAGTGGAAGGATGGCCACACGAGCTCCTGGAACTTCGCCTGGCTGCGTGCTGCCTGCCCGTGCGCGATGTGCCATGAGGAGCGCGGGAAAGAAGGGCGCGAGCCGGGTGTGGCCAAGCCAAAGTCAGCTTCACTGTTGCCGATGTATGAGGCACCTCCTCGTCCGGTGGAGGTGACGCCGGTGGGTAAGTATGCGATACGGTTCAAGTGGAATGATGGACACGAGACGGGGCTTTACTCGTGGGACTATCTGCGCAATGTGTGCGATGTTGAGGCGAAGAAGCAGGGCGCTTCGGGGAGTTAGTTCGGGGGAGTTAGCTCGATCGGAGTTAGTTCGAGCGGAGGGAGCTCCGGCGTGGCGGCGAGGAGTTGCCGGGTGTAGGCCTCGCGGGGGAAGTCGCAGACCTCGCTCCAGGTTCCGGTCTCGACGATGCGGCCGCGCTGCATGACGGCGACGCGATGGCAGAGATAGCGGACCAGCGGCATGGAATGCGAGATGAAGAGATAGGTGAGGCCGTAGCGCTGCTGGAGGTCGCGCAGCAGATTGATGACCTGCGCGCCGACGGAGACGTCGAGGGCGCTGACGGGTTCGTCCAGGACGAGGAGTTCGGGGCGCAGGGCGAGGGCACGCGCGATGTTGATGCGCTGGCGTTGACCACCGGAGAACTCGTGGGGATAACGGCGCAAGGCGGAGGGTTCGAGGCCTACCTCGGCTAACAGTTCCTGCAGGCGGGTGTCGAGTCCCTGGGGTGGCTGCTCGTTGTGGATGGCGAAGGGTTCGGCGAGGATCTGGCGGACGTTCATGCGCGGATTGAGCGCGGCGTAAGGGTCCTGAAAGACGATGGAAAGTTTGCGGCGGAGACGGCGCATCTCTCGTGGCGCGACTCGCATGAGGTCGTAGGGGAGGGGATCGGGATCATCGGAGCTGCGGTAGANNTCGATCACGCGCGTGGAGCCGAAGTCCTTGACGAGGTTTCGGGCTTCAAGCAGGGGTTCGGTGGTCATGCACGCTCCTGCTAGCAAGGGTACCGCAGGGACTACTTCGATGGTGGAGGAGGAAGCGCGGTGGTGTCGTCACGCACAATCTTCCAGCCTGCGGGCGTGTGCTCCAGCACCAGTAAAAAGTAGCCATCGGCGTTGCCGCCGCCAGCGACGGTGCGGTCCAGGTGAAAGTGACCGGTGACGGTGGCGAGGCGCTCGTCGAGGGTCTGCACTTCGAGCTGAGAGAAGGTGAGCTTGCCCATTTTCTCGTGCGTGGGGTAGCTGGCCTTGTAGCCTGCGAGCATCTGGGCATAGCCGTGGCGAATGGTGCGACCCATGAAGAGGATGTCGGGCGAATTTTTGTAGCTGGTGGCGAAGGCGTCGAGATCGCCACGATTCCAGTCGTCCGCGGACTTGTTGAGGGTCGTGAGAATGGCCTGGTCGCTGGTTTTGTGGCTCGGAGAGGTTTGAGCAAACGCAGGCATGGGAGCCAGCACGAGGAGGCAGAGGAGTGTGCGTAGAGCATTCATGAGAGAGGAGTTCTCCTGGGCGAATTCTTCGGTTGCGGCGAATAGCTGACGCCTACAATATAGTCGTGCCTATGCCAATCGCCAACACGGAGCCTGCTGCCAGGACAGAGACGGTGCACGCGGTGTGCACGCATGACTGCCCGGATTCGTGCGGCGTGCTGGTGACGGTGGATACGCCGACCGGGCGTGCGACCAAGGTGCAGGGTGACCCTTCGCATCCGGTGACGCGCGGGTTTTTGTGTGGCAAGGTGGCGCGTTATCTTGATCGCGTGTACTCGCCGGAAAGACTGCTGTATCCGATGCGGCGCAAGGCCGGGGTGCCCAAGGGACCGTTACCGCAGGGGCATGAGGCAGAGGCGTTTGAGCAGATTTCATGGGGCGAGGCGCTGGAGCTTGTCGCCAAAAAGCTGAAGGAGACGGCCGCGGAGTTTGGGCCGGAGAGCGTTCTGCCTTACAGCTATGCGGGGACGATTGGGCAGCTTGGATATGGGTCGATGGACCGGCGTTTTTTTTATCGGTTGGGTGCGTCGCAGCTGGACCGAACGATCTGTGCGAGCGCGGGTGGAGAGGCGCTGACGCAGGTGTACGGGTTGAAGCTCGGGACAGTGCCGCAGGACTTTGCTCATGCGGGATTGATCATCGCGTGGGGTTCGAATATCCACGGCAACAATATTCATCTGTGGCCGTTCATCGAGGAAGCGCGGCGCAAGGGTGCGCGTTTCGTGGTGATCGATCCGTACAGGACGCGCACGGCGGCGTTGGCGGATGAGCATCTGACGGTGCGTCCGGGGACGGATGTGTTGCTCGCGCTGGCGATCATGCATGTGTTGTTTCGCGATGGGCATGACGATGCGGGATATCTCAGCGAGTGTGCGCATGGAGTGGAGGAGTTGCGCGCCCATGCGCTGAAGCCGGAGCACTCGCCGGTGCGTGCGGCGAAGGTGACGGGGATTGCCGCAGAGACGATTGAGCGGCTGGCGACGGCGTACGGTCAGGCGGGGAAGGGTGGGCGCGGGGCGGCGGCGATTCGGCTGAATTATGGCGTGCAGCGCAGTGAAAATGGGGGAACGGCGGTGCGGGCGGTGGCGATGTTGCCGCTGATTACGGGCAGTTGGAAGCAGCGTGGGGGTGGGCTGCTGTTGTCGACGAGTGGGTCGTTNNACTCAAGCGGGCTTCGCGCGTCGTGAATATGAACCAGCTCGGGCTTGCGTTGACGGAACTGGGACAGAGTCCAGCGGGTGGGGATTCGAAAGAGGGGCCTCCGGTGAAGGCGCTTTTTGTGTACAACTGCAACCCGGCGGCGGTTGCTCCGGACTCGGAGCGGGTGCTGGAAGGGTTGCGGCGTGAGGACCTTTTCACGGTGGTGCATGAGCAGTTCTTTACCGACACGACGGACTATGCGGATGTGGTGCTGCCGGCTACTACGTTTCTTGAGCATAAGGAGTTGATGGGAGCGTATGGGCATCTGTTCGCGCAGATCTCGCAGCCGGCGATTGCGCCGTTGGGAGAGGCGCGGTCGAATGTGTGGATGTTCGGCGAGCTCGGACGAAGGATGTTTGGCGATCCGGAGTTTGAGGATGGTGAAGAGGAGTTGATTGCGCAGGCGCTGGAGACGGACCACCCGTTTTTTGCGGGGATCACGAAGGAGCGCCTGGAGCGCGAGGGGCATGTGCCGCTGTCGCTGCCGAAGAATTTGCAGGGTGAGTCGCTGCCGTTCAGCACGCGGGAGTGGTTCAGGACGGCGAGTGGACGCGGTGAGCTGACTCCGGTGCCGGAGTGGGTTGCACCTCGGGAGTCGCGCAGTGGGGCAGAGGGCGGCGGAGCGTATCCGTTGGAGTTTCTACCGCGCAAGGCGGACAACTACATGAATTCGACGTTTGCGAATCTGCCGGGACATCGGCAGATGGAGCGAAAGACCGCGGGGTTGCTGGAGATGCATCCGACGGATGCGAGGGAGCGCGGTGTGGCGACGGGGGACAGCGTCTCGGTGTGGAATGGGCGCGGGCGGATTACGTTGACCGCGAGTGTGGGGGAGACGGTGTCGGCGGGTGTGGTGGCGGCGCGGCTGGACTGGCAGAAGCTGTCGCAGGATGGAGCGAATGTAAATGCGCTGACCAGCGAGCGGCTGACGGATATTGGCGGCGGAGCTACGTTTTATTCAACGCTGGTGGAAGTCGCGCGAGCGGCTGGCCTTGCTGCTGGCATGGCTGCGGACATCGCTGCGGACTGAGTTGCGGACTGGGTTGGATCGGGGCTCGACCTTTCGTGCGGCGCAAAGATTAGAATGGCCGAATGCCGTTGACGCTACAAGTCGATCTCGTTGGTGTGGGCCTGAATGCTACGGACACGCTGATTCCGTTGGCGGAGTTTCCGACTTGCGGCTCCAAGGTGGAGTACAGCCATGAGACGGTGATGCCGGGAGGGCAGGTGGCGACGGCGGTGGTTGCTTGCCAGACCTGGGGCGTGCGGACGCGGTATGTGGGCAAGCTGGGAGATGATGATGCGGCTCGGCTGCATGAGCAGGCGTTTGCGCAGGCGGGTGTGGATGCGCGGTTGGTGACGGTGGAGAATGCGGCGAGTTCGAGGTCGCTGATCCTGGTGGATGGCTCGGGGGAGCGGACGGTGTTGTGCCGCAGGGATGCGCGGTTGATTCTGCAGCCGGAGGAGCTGGAGCGCGAGTGGATTGTGCGCGCGCGGGTGCTGCATGTGGACGGCTACGACACGGCTGCGGCAACACTTGCGGCTCGATGGGCGCGGGAGGCAAAGATTCCCGTCACGGCTGATCTGGACGAGAGGTATCCCGGTGTCGAGGCACTGATTGAGAACATCGACTACCTGATCGTGAGCCGCGATTTTCCCTGCCGCTTGATGGCAGAGGATGACTTGCCAAGCGCGCTGCGCAAGATGCAGGAGCGCTTCGGATGTCTGCTGACGGCGGCGACGCTTGGGCCCGATGGCGTGCTGGCGTGGGATGGACGGGAGTTCCATTTCAGCGCAGCGTACCAGGTGCCGGTCGTGGATACGACGGGCGCTGGCGACATCTTCCACGCCGGATTTATCTATGGCCTGTTGCAGGGTTGGGAGTTGGAACGGCAGCTGGAGTTTGCGTGTGCTGCTGCGGCGATGAACTGCATGGCCGATGGCGCGCGAGGCGGTATCCAGACGGTTGCGGCGATTGAGGTGTTCATGGCGAAGACGCCGCGCTATCCGAAGCCGGACGATCTTTCGATGCCGGTGCGGGCGCTTGCGTAGAAGAGTATTTTGTTGAGCCGGTGCCGAGGTTAGGCGAGGCCGGTGGACTGGGCCTGTTCGTGGGCGTGGTAGCTGCTGCGGACGAGGGGGCCGGATTCTACGTGGCGGAAGCCCATCTGCAGCGCCTCGTGCTTGAGGAAGGCGAACTCTTCGGGGGTGTAGAAGCGGGACATCGGGAGATGGTCGCGGCTGGGGCGCAGATATTGGCCGATGGTGAGGATGTCGACCTTGCGGTCGGCGAGGTCGCGGAAGACGCCGAGAAGCTCGTGCATCTCTTCGCCCATGCCGACGATGATGCCGGTTTTGGTGACGATGGGGCCGAGTGCGTGAGCGGCCGACTCGCGTTTTGCCGCAGCTAAAAATTCCAGGCTGCGCTCGTAGCGGCCGCCGGATTTGGCGACGCGGTAGAGGCGGGGGACGGTCTCGATGTTGTGGTTGAGGATCTCGGGGCGCGCGGCGACGACGAGCTGGCGGGCTGCGGGGACGCCCTGGAAGTCGGGGGTGAGGACTTCGACGCGGCAGCCGGGGGCCTGCAGGCGGATCTGCTCGATCACGGAGACGAAGGCCTGGGCTGCGCCGAGGTTGTCGTCGTCGCGGTTGACGCTGGTGATGACGGCGTGGGCGAGGCCAAGCTGGGCGACGGCATAGGCGACGCGGGCGGGTTCGGTGTGGTCGATGGGTTCGGGCTTGCCCTTGGGCACGGCGCAGAAGCCGCAGCGGCGCGTGCAGAGGTTGCCGAGCATCATGAAGGTGGCGGTCTTTTGGTTCCAGCACTCGCCGATGTTGGGGCAGTGGGCGGACTCGCAGACGGTGTGGAGGCTGAGGTCGCGGACCAGCTTTTTGAGGTTGTGGAAGGTCTCGCCCATGGGAGCGCGGGCCTTGAGCCACGCGGGCTTGGCGACCGGCTTGTGCGGCGTCAGATCAATCTGGATCAGAGCGTCGGATTGAACGAGTGGAGCCATGGGCTACCTAGATTGTAAGCCTTGTAGGCAGCGCGCGGTTCGGTTAGCGGAGGCGTTCGGTTAGCGGAGGCGTTCGCGGACTTCGGTGCGGCTGAGGTAGAGGAAGAAGACGAGGTCGAAGAGGCCGTTGATGATGTAGGGCGGGGCGTGCATGCGGTGGAAGCCATAGAAGTAGCCGGCGGCCATGAGGAGGCAGCCCGCCGTGACCAGCGACCATCCCCAGCGGCGCAGGCGCAACATGCCGAAGATGCCGATGACCAGCAGCGTGCAGACGCCTAGGATGCTGTACTTCGCGGCGCCGAGGCCGAAGGTGCCGTGCACCGCAGCGAAGGCGTTGAGCATGGAGAGCACCAGCAGGTACATGCCGATGAGCGCCATGCCGGGGAGCATGCCCTTGCTCTCTCCAGCGGCGATGCCGGGGAGGTGGCGCGAGCGGAAGCCGGTGTCCTGCGCCGGGTGAGGCGCGGGCGGAATGGCCGGGGGTTGCGGGTCTTGAGGGTTCATGGTGTGGCCTAGAGCGTGTGGAGATAGGCGAGCAGGTTGTTGAGGTCTTGCGGGTCAAGGTTGCGGTCGGCGGGCATGAGGCCGTGGCCTTCGAGGATGGTGACGGTCACTCGCTCGTCGTTGGCGGGAGCTCCGCTGGGCAGGTACGGTTTTTTGAAGACGCCGAGTAGCGGTGGGCCGTGCAGAGAGCCGGAGTCGCGGTCGTAGTGGCACTGGCCGCAGTGGGCCTGGAAGACTTCATGGCCGTGTGTCTGCTGCGCGTTGAGTTGATCGAGCGGTACGGGCGGCGGCGTGGAGTGGCAGCCGGCGAGAAACAGAGGGTAGAGGGTAGAGAGTAGAGCGTAGAGGGGAAGGCGCGTTCTGATTGGCGTTTTCAAACCTGTCTGGCCTCCTCTCCGGACTTACTGGGCGTCGTTTTTGAAGACCTGTTCGGCGAAGAAGTTCTGGACCTTGGCCTGGTCGGTGATGATCTCCTGATAGGCGGCCCTGAGCAGCTGCGAGCGGCTGTCGTGGAGCTGCTGGCGGATGCTCTGCTGCACGCGCGGATCGCTGAGGTCGCGCTGACCGGCGGCGTCGCGGCTGAGGAGTTTGAAGATGTAGTAGCCGGCGGCCTTGTGGGTGTTGGGGTCGACCTGCGGAATGATGTCGGTGGTCTGGCCGGCCTTCAGCTTGCTGATGGCGTCATAGATGGTGGGGTCGGTCTTGAGCTGCGAATCGGAGACAAAGCCCATGTCGCCGCCGTTGGGAGCCGTATCGGCGTTCTCTGAGAAATTCGCTGCGAGTTCACCGAAGTCCTCGCCGGAGTCGATGCGATTCTTGATGGCCTGGATCTTCTTGCGCGCGTCCGAGTCGCTGGTGGCTTTGTTGTTCTGCAGGTTGCCGGGTTGCGCCGTGGGCTGGTCGGTGACCTGAATCTCGGCGAGGTGATACGCCGGTTCAGGGAGATCGAACCCACTCTTGTGCGCTTCGTAGTAGTTGGTCACATCGGTGTCGGTGACGGTGATGCGGGAGTTGATCTCCTTGTTGATGAGCTTGTCCTGGGTGAGGTTGCGGCGGACGTCTCGCCGGAGCTCGTCCTGGGTGAGATTGGAGGTCTTGAGCTTGGCCTGGAACTGGTCCTCGGTGTAGGGGGCCTTCATTTCGGCGAGCTTGGCATCGACTTCGGCGTCGGTTGCAGTGAGGTTCTGCTTGGCGGCGCGCTGCTCGACGATGGCTTCCACGATGAGAGTGTGGAGGATGTTGAGCTTGAGCGAATCGACCTGATCGGGCGACGGGGACTGCTGCTTGGCATTGCTGGCCAACTGCGTGTTGTAGGCCTTGTCGACTTCGGTCTGGAAGATTGGATGACCGTTAACTGTGGCCACGACTCCCTGTTGCGGGCCCTTGTGGCAGCCGGCAAGGAGGATGAGCGTGGAAGCTAAGGTGAGGCTGATCGTGCGAAAAGTCTGAGGCATCGGGGAGGATTCCTGACGCCGCGGGGGATGAACCGCGGCTTGATAAAGTTTACAGCTTGCCGAGCTCTACGGTGCGGACGCTGGTGATGGCTTCGACCTGGCGGAGTGCGCTGATGGCCTGGTCGAGCTGGGGAGGGGTGGAGGTTTCCAACGGGGCCAAATCCAACTGNNGCTAAATCCAACTGCACGACGGCGAGGGCGTGGCCTTCGGAGGGCTTTGAACCCTTGGAGGACTTGGCACGGCCGAGGGCGAAGCTGGCGATATTGAGCTTTGCCTCGCCGAGGATGGTGCCAATGCGGCCGATGACGCCCGGGACATCCTGGTTGCGGATGACGACGAGGGTTCCGGCGAGTTCGGCTTCGATGTCGATGCCATCGTAGCTGAGCAGGCGGGGCGAACTGCCGTGCAGCACGGTGGCGAGGCCGGTCCAGGTGCCCTGCTCGTCTCCACTGGAGCCCTTGCGGGTCCAGTGCAGGGAGAGGCGGAGGGTAGCTCCGGTGCCTCCGCTGACTTGCTCGCGCTTGTCTTCCTGAACGCGAATGCCTCGCTCGGCGGCTGCGGCGGAGGCGTTGATGCGATTGACGCCGTCGGCTCCGTGGAGAATGCCGGCGATGGCGGCGTTGCGGATCATATCGGTCTTGAGCTGCGCGAGGCGACCGTTGTAGGTGAGCGAGATGCTCTCGACGTTGCCACGGGCATCCTTGCTGCCTCCTGCTTCGTCGGAACCGGCGGCGTGGCCGAGCAACTGGCCGAGGCGCGAGGCCATCTCGATGTAGGGTGAGACTTCGGCGTACTCCTCTTCCGAGAGGGAGGCGACGTTGACGGCGTTCTGGACGACGCCAAGCTTGAGGTAGTCGCGGACCTGGTTGGCGAGCTGAATGCCGATGGCCTCCTGTGCCTCGTTGGTGGAGCCGGCGACGTGCGGGGAGAGCAGGATGTTGTCGAGGCCGAAGTACGGCGAATCCTTGAGCGGCTCCTTGCGGAAGACGTCGAGGGCGGCACCGGCGACGTGGCCGGAGGCGACGGCCTCGGCGAGAGCTTCGTCGACGATGAGCTCGCCTCGCGCGCAGTTCACGATGCGGATGCCCTTCTTCATGATGGCGATGGAGTGCTTGTTGATGAGGCCTTCTGTTTGCGGCGTCAGGCCAACATGCAGCGAGAGGAAGTCGGAGCTGGAGAAGATTTCGTCGATCGGGACGAGGGTGACGCCGTTCTCTCGCGCGATGACGGGAGCGATGAAGGGGTCGTAGCCGATCAGGTCCATGCCGAAGGCCTTGGCGCGGCGGGCGACTTCGAGGCCGATGCGGCCGAGTCCGATGATGCCGAGCGTCTTGCCGCGGAGTTCGGAGCCCTGGAGAGATTTCTTCTCCCATTTGGCGGCGTGCATAGAAGCATTGGCCCGTGGAATTGCGCGGCACATCGAGATCATGAGGCCAAGGGTGAGCTCGGCGACGGCGGTGGCGTTGGCGCCGGGGGTGTTCATGACGACGATGCCGCGGCGCGTGGCCTCGACTGCGTCGATGTTGTCGACGCCTACACCGGCGCGGCCGATGATGCGGAGCCTGGGAGCGGCGGCGAGCAGCGCTGCATCCGCCTGTACCGCCGAGCGGACGATCAGGGCGTCGGCGTCGGCGAGTTCGGCGGGAAGTCCGCCGGGAGCGATCTGGTCGGCGGTGACGATGTTCCAGCCGGGTTCCTTCTGAAAGATGGCAAGTGTAGCGGGCGAGACTTTTTCTGCGAGGACGATCTTCAAAACGGCTCCTGGGAATTCGATTAGCGCGAAAGACGCAACTCTTCTAGTGTAGCCCGGTTGGCGGCCGTTGCCTGAGCCGAAGCGTTACGGGATGAAGAAGCCTTTCTAAAGGGTGGACGTTTCAGGGGGATGGCCGCCGGGCAGCAGGCATCTGCTGGTGGCGATGGGAGTGCTGGTTTCTGGTCGGAGGACCCGATGCAGCAATGCCCGTCCCCGGGCGACCGGAGACGGGCATTGGCTGGTGCGCGGGCTACTTACCGGGTGCGGCCGGGTCGACGTAGGGAGGGGGAGGGGTGACATTTTCGGCACGGAGGGCGTCGTCAATCAGGCCAAAGATGTAGCTGACGGGGAGGGCTCCGTCGATCTTGTCGCCGTTGATGAACATCGAGGGGGTCGCCTCGACGTTGAGCGCTGCTCCGACCTGTTTGGAGGCCTCAATCGCGGTGGTGTCCTGTTTGGCGATGCAGGCGTTGAGCTTGGCGGCGTCAACCTTCTGGACGGTGCCCTGATCGCGAACCAGCTGGTCGAGCTGAGCGGTAGCGCGGTCGAGGGTGTGCTT
>DHWW01000173.1:0-1437 GCA_002413385.1 Granulicella sp. UBA5172 | reverse complement strand
TCATGCAGCCGTGCGCAGTAGGGGCACTCGAGGTCGTCGAAGTTGACGAGGATGACGGGAGCGGAGGGCGGGCCGCCGCGGGCTGGCCGGCCGTCGGCGGAGACCAGCGCGCGGGGGTCGGCGGAGATGTCGTACTTGTTGAACTGGGCCAGGGTCTTGCCGTCGTTCGAGAGTAGAAAGTTGACCGGGTGGGCGGTCTTGCCTTCGTCGGAGAAGGTGACTTCGATGGTGCTGTAGCCGGGGACATCGGAGGGCTTGGGAGGACCGACGTTGACGATCGAGAGGGGCGGGAGCTGCGCCTTCTGGCGGAGCAGGACCTCGATGCGATGCGTGACCGACAGGGGAAGCGGCGTGCCCGGGGTGATCGTCGTCGTTTGGGCGTGACAGCCGAGGGAGGTCAGGAGTGCGGCGAGGGCGAGGGGGGCCAGACGGCGAAAAGTTAACACAATGCTTTGATTATCGCAGAGGCGAAAGGTGAGCTTGCGGGGATTAGAAGAGCGATTCGGCGCGGCGGAGGTTGCCGGCGGTGCCGATGTTGGCGAGGGTGAAGTTGAAGCGATAGGCTCCCTCGTCGCGGATGGTGCCGAGATTGTACTTGCGGTACTCGACGGAGAGGCCGCAGCAGTTCCAGTTGTAGCTGGTCTGGAGGGTGACGTACTGGTCGTTGCCGAGGCTGAGGTCGATGCCCGAGGAGGCCGCAGCAGAGAAGCCGGCGCGGCTGGGCGTGCCGTAGCCCAGCAGAAAGCGCATCTGCGAAAAGTCTGCGATAGCCGACGAAGTGAGGCCGGTGGCCTGGTTGGTGACGGTGTCGATGACCTCGCTGTAGGTGCGGCCAGGGGCGTTGAGAAGAGCGTAGGAGAAGCCTCCGAAGAAGCGGCCTTCGTGCAGGTCGAGGAAGGTGTTGGAACTAAGGAGCTTCTTGGCACCGGTATCGAAATCGAAGTCCCAGGCGAAGTCCGCATGGCCGGAGGTGCGGAGGCGCATGCGGGATTTAAGCGGCGAGATGACGCGCGGCTGGGTGAGGAAGGCGATGCCGGAAAAGTTCAGCGTGGTGGCGAAGATGTTGCGGCGCTCGTCGATGACGGCACCGCCAAAGGTGGGCTCGAAGAAGTGCTTCTGGGCGAGTTGCCAACTGAACCACTCCTGCTGGCGGAGAGCGGCGGGGGGCGGTGCGCAGGGATCGGCCTTGCGGTGAGTGCGGGTGGGTTGGTCGGGCGCGGTGGCGCTGGCGTTGGGGATTCCGTTGGCGTCGCTGGTCGCGCGCTCGTCGGGGTTGAGGACATCGACTGCCGGAGTTTCGGCTGAGGTGGTGCCGGAGGTGGTGTCCGGCGTGACGCTGGCAGGGGTTGGCCTGGCCGCGCAGCCGGGCAGGGGCGCTGGCGGCTTCGGTGTATGGGGGCGGAAGTACAGGTGTTGGGTCACGCCGTACTGAATTTC
>DHWW01000170.1:4452-16373 GCA_002413385.1 Granulicella sp. UBA5172 | reverse complement strand
GGGGTTGAAGCGAGTTCCGTCTACGCTGCAGGAGTATCTGACGCAGGTGGTGACGCCGACGCTGGAGCGCCAACGTGCAGGTGGCGCGATCGCGGAGAAGTTCGAGGTTGCGTATTTGCGCGCATTTGATTTTGCTGATCCAAGTGAACAGGATGCGGCGCGCGTTTATGCGAAGTGGGTGGGCAAAGCTGCGCCCGATTCGGCTGAGTACAAAGTGCTGCAGGACTTTTTGTTTCGGTATATCGCGGCAGAGTGCGGACGGCTTGGGATGGCGGTGCATCTGCATACGCTGTCGGGTGGTGGAGGGGATTTCGGAATTGCGGGGGCCAATCCGTTGCTGCTCGAACCGCTGTTCAACGACGCGCGACTGCGGCACACGAACTTCGTGCTGCTGCATGGGGGCTGGCCGTTTGTGCGGGAGGCGGGAGCGCTGCTGCAGAAGCCGAATGTGTACCTCGATCTATCGCAGGAGGCGCTGATGTTTCCTCCTCGAACGCTGGCTACGTGGCTGCGGGAGTGGCTTGAGACGTACCCGGACAAGGTGCTGTTCGGCACGGATGGTTATGCTCTCTCCGACGCCGCAGGCTGGGAAGAGACGACGTGGATTGCGAACCGTAATGGCCGCGAGGCGCTCGCGTTGGCACTGACGGGCATGGTGCGTGATGGCGAAATCTCTCGCGTGCGAGCCGGTGCGATTGCTGAGAAAGTGCTGCGCGGGACGGCCAGCACACTTTATTCCGTAAGACGATAGCGGACAAATCAGGCGCAGTGGGAGAGACGTCTTCGAGTGGAATTGCCCGGAAGATCGCCCGTCCCCTGCTGTCGATTGTGGGATGAAGCACGCAGCGTGGAGCTACGAGTGTGGAGCTACAGGCGTGATGCGGACGCAGGGTGCGGAAGCGTTGTTCGTCGCTCCAGATGATGCAGGATATGTGGTCAATACAGACCAATCTGCATGAGGAACATGCCGTCACCAGTGATCTGTGACATACGTCACAGATCACCTCGACCGTGGGATGACAGAATACCTATACACATCATCCCGCGAATACGCGCGGGACATGAGGGGCATGTATGGATAACAGCCGAAGATTGAAACGACTTGTAGCGGCTGGCCTCTTTGAATGTGAGAAAGAGGGATCATGAGAGGTACGAAGTCACTTTGTGCGGTTACGTTATTTGCTGTTTGCTGGGGACTGGGTCCGAAGGCCATGGCGCTTCCCAGCTATGCGCGTCAGACCGGATTGCCCTGCAGCGGTTGTCATACAACTCCACCTGAGTTGAATGCAGGCGGGCGTCAATTCAAGTTGATGGGCTATGTCGACAGGGCAAAGAAGGACGACATTATCTCGGAGGCAGGCCACCGCAACGCGGGACTGCAGCTTCTGGGTACGCTTCCGCTGAGTGCATTTCTTGAGGCCTCGCTGACGAGCACCAAATCTCCGCAGCCCGGCACGCAGAATGGGAACTTTGAATTTCCGCAGGACATTGCGCTCTTCTTCGCAGGTGCCTGGTCCGAGCACATCGGCAGCTTTGTACAGCTGACCTATGACGGGCAGAGCGATACGATCGGCATCGACAACACGGATATCCGCTATGCCAACAAGGTAGAAGTTGGCGGCAAAGATTGGGTATACGGTGTGATGCTGAACAACAATCCGACGGTGGAAGATCTGTGGAACACGACACCGGCGTGGGGGTATCCCTTCGTGGCGAATGACTCGGCACCCGGGCCAGCGGCTGCTGCGGTGATCAACGGACAACTGGGGCTGGATGTGGCTGGAATCGGCGCGTACACGATGTACGACAATCATCTGTATGCTGCCGGAACGCTGTATCGTTCGGATCACATCGGTACACCACAGCCTACAGACGGCTCGGGTGCTGCCTACAACATCCGTGGCACAGCGCCATACTGGCGGGTGGCGTGGCAGCAGACCGGGGCAAAGGACTTTCTCGAAGTCGGAGCCTATGGCCTGCACATGAAGTCGACGCCTGGAGCTGTGACGGGTGCAGAAGATACGTATACCGATTTCGGTCCTGATCTTCAGTATGACCACACCTTCCGTAGAGATGTGCTCTCCGTACGCGGAACCTACATCCGCGAGAATTCATCGCTCGATGCAAGTTATGCCGCAGGCTCCGCGGTGCAGACCGCGCACCATTTGAATACCGGCAACGCCAACGTTGAATATCACATGGGCAATCGCTACACCGGAGCGTTCGGATGGTTCATGACGGAGGGAACGACCGATGCGCTGCTGTACCCGCAGGCACCGATCTCTGGCAGTGCGAACGGTGACCCGAGAAGCGCCGGATACATTGCCAACGTGTCGTACTGGCCGTTTCAGAACCTCGACCTTGCGGTTCAGTACACGGGCTACACGCGGTTCAATGGCGGGGTTAACGACTATGACGCTGCGGGCCGCAATGCCAGCGACAACAACACGGTGTATCTGGTCGCCCGGTTCCTTTTCTAACCAGCGCGAAGACACCAGCAATCGCATGAACAGGAACGCTATTTCGTACTACCAGGAGAACATATGAAACGTATCGCAATCATCCTACTCACCGGCCTTACCGCCTACGGCACAGCAGCCTTTGCGGGCACGATTCACGGCAAGGTTTCAGGTGTCAAAGGCGAATCCGTAGTCTACGTGGAAGCCATCGCAGGAAAGACCTTCCCAGCCCCCACCGCACACGTCACGATCGACCAGAAGGGCCTGATGTTTGTGCCGCATATTGTGGTCGTCCAGCAGGGCACGACGGTCGACTTCCTGAACAGCGACACCGTCGCGCATAACGTCTTCTGGTCGTCGGTGAATGGCGACAAGAAGCTCGGGCACAACCTTGGGACATGGCCTCAGGGACAGCGCAAGGACTTCAAGTTTGACCATCCCGGCGCGATCCCACTGCTGTGCAATGTTCACCCGGACATGGCGGGATACCTCGTCGTCTCTCCGACTCCGTACTACGCCATCACCGACAAAACAGGCGCATACAAGATTGAGAATGTGCCCGATGGATCGTACAGCGTGACTGCCTGGCATGAAGGCGGGAAGACGAAGACGAGCCCGGTGAAGGTTGCCGGCGACACGACAGCAGATTTCACCGTCACCAAGTAACGTCCACGGCGGCAACCGATGAAGGTTGCCGCCGAGACCTTCCCTCAACTTACAAGAAAGGACTGTCATGCCGCACCGCTTTTCAGAGAAGAAAGTGGACAGGGAGTGGATGAACACCAACTTCCCGTGCATGATGGCCTGTCCCGCGCATACGAATGCGGGACGGTATGTGGAGCTGATCGCCGAAGGAAATTTCGAAGAGGCGTATCGGTATGCCCGCGAACCAAACCCGATGGCGAGCATCTGCGGAAGGGTGTGCGCGCATCCATGTGAGACAGCCTGCCGTCGCGGCGCGATCGACCAACCAATTGCGATCCGTGCGCTCAAGCGATTTCTTACAGAGCGCCATGGTCCCGAATCGAAAAACCCGATCAATGTAAACGAAGGGCGCCAGCAGCCAGCGCTGCCGTACCGGATCGCGATTGTGGGGGCGGGCCCGGTGGGCCTCTCCGCAGCGCACGACCTCGCACTGATGGGCTACCACGTCACACTGCTTGAGGCGTCGCAGGTTGCCGGCGGAATGCTTTATCTCGGGCTGCCGGAGTATCGCCTCTCCCGCGACGTGGTTGAAGCGCAGGTGCGCGAGATCCTCGCGACCGGCGACATCACCTTGAAGCTGAATCATGCTGCCGGACGCGACTTCAGCATTGCGGATCTTCGCCGCGACTATGACGCGGTGTTGATCGCGGTGGGTGCGCATCGCAGCCGCGACCTGACGATACCGGGCGTAAATCTCGATGGCGTGTACAAGGGCATCGACTTTCTGTTGAACGTGAATCTTGGGTACCGCTTCACCATTGGCAAGAAAGTGCTGGTGATTGGCGGCGGCAACGTGGCGATGGATGTGGCTCGCTCCGCTGCCCGCGAAGTGCTTCGCCAACACGCTGGCGGCGTCGAAAACATCGAGCCGTCCGAGGAGAACCTGAACGCTGTTGCGACCCGCGAGATGATGGATGTCTCACTCTCCGCACTGCGGCTGGGCGCGCAGGAAGTTCACCTGGTGTGCCTGGAAACGCGGAAGGAGATGCCGGCTGCGCTCGAAGAGATTGAAGAGGCCGAAGAAGAAGGCATCATCATTCATGCGGGATTCGGGCCGAAGCAGATCATCGGCAAGGATGGCCATGTTGTGGCGCTCGAAGCGCTGAAGACGAAATCGGTCTTCGATGAGAACCGCCGCTTCAGCCCGACATTTTTTGAGAACAGTGAAACGCAGATTGAGTGCGACACCATCATCATGGCCATTGGCCAGTCTGCGAAGCTGGACTTTCTGTTGCCGGATGACGGCGTAGAGATTTCGCCGCGAGGGCTGATTGCTGTCAATCCGCAGACGCTGATGACAACGGCGGCAGGCGTATTTGCAGGCGGCGACTGCGTCTTCGGACCGCGTCTCATCATCGACAGCGTGGCCGATGGCAAGCGCGCCGCGGTCGGGATCGACGAGTTTCTGCGCGGCGTAAAGCATCCCGAACCCATCGTGCAGGTGGAAGTGATGGAGCGCTACCGGATGCCGCTGGATCTGCTCGACATCGTGCGGCAGCCCATTCCGATGCTGCCGCTGAACCGGCGGACGGGCGTAACGGAAGTAGAGATTGGATACGACGAAGCGAGTGCGATGGCAGAGGCGCAACGCTGCCTGCATTGCTGGGTGAACACGATCTTCGAAGGAACTCCGCAGGACGGAACCATGTGCATCCTGTGCGGCGGTTGCGTGGATGTGTGTCCGGAGCAGTGCCTGCAACTTGTGTCGCTCGACCGGATTGAATTCAGCGACGACACGACGGCGAAGATCTCGGGTGCACGCGAGTTGATGGGCCTGGAGCTCGACGACATTCAGGCCGACGAACTTGGAGTGATTACCGGTTCCGCCATGTTGAAAGATGAGTCGCGATGCATCCGCTGCGGGCTGTGCGCCGCGCGCTGCCCAGTCGGCACGATCACCATGGAGTCCTACAACCTGCTGCCTGTCGAAGCTACCGGATTGATCTCGGTGGAAGCCATTGACCGGGCGTTCAGACCAGCACCACCTGTTGCAACCGCAAGTGTGAGGTAAACGATGGCCGACGAAAAACAACACGCAACACTCATAGCCAAGGGCGAGCTAAACCGCCGCGCCTTCTTTGCAAAGATAGGCCTGGGATCGCTCGGCATCGCCGCCGTGGGTACGGCCGGCTTCGCGTATCAGTTCCTGTCGCCGAATGTCTTGTATGAGCCATCGCCCATCGTGAATCTTGGCAAGCCAGAAGACTTTGCGATGGACACGGTGACGATGAATCCGGATGCAGCCATCTACCTGGTGCATTCCGCCGAGGGATATTTTGCGATGAGCGCGGTGTGCACCCATCTTGGTTGCCTGACGGCGTGGAGCCAGGAGCTGGGCATCATCAAGTGCCCTTGCCACGGCAGCGAATTCGCTCGCACCGGGGTGAAGATCGAAGGCCCAGCGCCGAAGCCGTTGCCATGGCTGCGGACCTGGGTCAGCGAGGAAGGCGACCTCATGGTCGATCGCTCCACCGACATCCACCCATTGCAGTTTTTGAGGATATGAGCATGCCCGGAAAGACAGATGAAATTCTGAAAAAGATAGAGCGGAGCCGGGTGTGGCGTTCCATCTTTCGCAGCGGAACAGGCAGCAGCACGCTGCATCATGCCCTGGCGATTCAGCAGAGCGTCTTCCTTCACCTTTTCTCCACCAAGGTTCGCAAGCGGATGCTCAGCGTCAGTTCGACGTGGTATCTGGGCACGCTGACGCTGGGGACGTTTATTATCCTCATCGTGACCGGCGTGCTGCTGATGCTGTACTACCATCCATCGGTGCCGCAGGCTTACGCAGACATGAAGGATTTGCAGTTTGTGGTGTCGTCGGGAGTGTTCCTGCGCAACCTGCATCGCTGGTCGGCACAGGCCATGGTGTTCCTGGTGTTCGCGCACATGTTCAAGGTGTTCTATCGCGGAGCCTATCGCGCGCCACGCGAGTTCAACTGGGTGATCGGTGTGGTGCTGCTGCTGATTACGCTGCTGCTCAGCTACACCGGCTACCTGCTGCCGTGGGATCAGCTGGCGTACTGGGCGATCACGGTGGGCTCGAATATCTCGTCCGCGGTGCCGCTGGTGGGCAGCAAGATTCACTTCCTGCTGCTGGGCGGCAACCAGGTCAACGCGAATGCGCTGCTGCGCTTCTATGTGCTGCACTGCCTCATCCTGCCGCTGGTTGCGCTGCTATTCATCGCCGTACACTTCTGGCGCATTCGCAAGGATGGCGGGCTCTACGTTCATCAGAGTGAACCCCAAAAGGCCGAAGCCCTGGATGAAACAGAGCTTGTGAAGGAGGCCAAATGAGTGACCCGAAGGATTTTGTAGCTGGCGTGGACTCTGACCAGCGGCGCTCACCCACGCGTGTTGTGTTTGTGACGCGCCGGACTTCGGCGCAGGTGAAGTCCAACTATGAGGAGCAGGTCCAGACGTATCCAGAAGTGCTCTTCCGCGTGGTGCTCGCGATTGAGATTCTGGCGATCGTGCTGGTGGCGGTAGCGTTGCTGTTCAATGCTCCGCTGGAAGGCATTGCGGACCCAACCCACACACCCAACCCTGCGAAGGCGCCGTGGTATTTCCTGGGGTTGCAGGAGTTGTTGCATTACTTTCCTCCCGTCGTAGCCGGCGTGCTTGTCCCTACACTGCTCATCGTGTCGCTGGTGATCATTCCTTACTTCCACATCAACATCGAGGCTGCTGGACTATTTCTGCAACACCGTCGCAGGCGATTGCAGATCTTCTATATCCTCGCCATCGGGTTGATTGCGTTCCTGGTCGCGTTTCATGTGTACGTGGCCGTCGTTCCCAGCTTGATCATTGCGATCCTGATGATCATCGCTGCAAACAGTTCCCCTCAATCGCATAGCGCATCGTGTCGCTATCTGGCAAGAAAGCCAATGGCCTGGTGGGTGATGACCTGGTTTCTTTTTGAACTCATTGTGCTGACGGCAGTTGGCACCTTTTTCCGCGGCCCTGGATGGTCGTGGGTACTCCCCTGGAGGAGCTAAGTGAAGACCGTTAAGCAATTCCTCTCTTCCATCTGGCGCGCTCTCTTCGGGGACACGATGCGAGCCTTCGGCATCGTCAGCGGCCTGTTGCTGATTTGTCTGGCCATCGCTCCGACAAAGGATCACTTCAGCGAGTGGCACCACTATCAGAATGGCTATCTTTCGCTGATCCACGATCGCGGCGATGCGATTAGTTTGCGGCGCAAATTCCAGCCGGGCATCCAGCAGATATGGTTGCCGGAGTTGGGCGTGGTCGATCGTTGCGCGACCTGTCATGAGGGGCTGAAGGAAGCCAGTCTTGCCGATGTAACGATGCAGCCGCTCCGAAAGCATCCCGTCATTCCGCATCCCATCGACCGCTACGGATGTGTGATCTGCCATCGCGGACAGGGCCCGGCGACGACGGTGCAGGAGGCTCACTACAGTGAGCGCGCTGGCGACGATCCGGTTCTTCCCGCTCGCTACATTGAATCTGGCTGCGGCCAGTGCCATCAGAACGAACTCACCGGAACGCCGCAACTCAACAACGGCCGCAAGATGCTGGCGCAGTACGGTTGCGTCAGTTGCCACTTGATCAAAACGCCCGATGGCATCACCATGAAGTCCACCGATGTTCCACCTTCACTGGAGCATATCGCCGACAAGACGACGCGCGAATGGATTTATACGTGGATTAAAAATCCGCAGGCATACGCCGTATCTGCGACGATGCCGAATTACAAGCTGAGCGACGCGGACGCAAGCGACATCTCCGCGTATTTGATGAGCAGCAGCACGCCGCAGGCGGGCGATGTGGATGCGACCGTGATCCCTCTCGCGAAGAATGCGGATCCATCGGCTGGACCGAGCCTCTATGGCGAGTCGTTCTGCGCTACATGCCACGCCGTACAAAACGATGCCGGTAACCTGGTTGGCGGCAATGTAGGGCCGGAGTTGACGCGCATTGGCAACAAGGCGAAGCCAGCGTGGCTGCAGGCATGGATTGAGAATCCGCATACCTACAACTCTGCAACGTTGATGCCGCACTATCGCCTCACACCGCAGCAGGTGGCGACGCTGACGAGCTTCCTGATGAACAAGACGGACTCCGACTACGGCACCAATGTTCATCTTACCGCTGCAACACCGGCAGCGGTTGCGCGCGGGAAAAAGCTGGTGGCTACGCTTGGCTGCGCAGCGTGCCACACGATCAACGGTGTCAATAAGCCGGACAACTTCGCACCGGAGTTGAGCCGGGTTGGCAGCAAGCCTCTCGCACAACTCATCTTCCTTCCGGGCATGGAGCACACGCTGCCCAGTTATATTGCGGGCAAGATCAAGCAGCCGCAGGCGTTTGGTCCGGGCTTGAAGATGCCGCAGTTCACCCTGACGGACGAACAGCGCGATGCACTGACGACCGCGCTTCTTGCGCTTGATGAGCGCAGCCAGACGATGCCGGACAAGCTTCGCGTCCACAGCGTTGAGCCGACGACGTATGAGCCAGCCGGGCAGGCCGGTAAGCTGATGGCCGATCTGAACTGTCTCAGCTGCCATCGCATTAACGGACATGGCAGCGACATGGCGCCGGACCTCTCGCTTGAGGGTAGCTCGGTGCAGAGTCAGTGGCTGGACAACTTCCTCAAGAACCCGAACACGCTGCGACCGGCACTCACCCGGCGGATGCCACGCTTCAATTTATCCGATGCGGACCGCAAGACGCTCACCGACTACATGATGGTGGTGTATCAATCGCCGACGATCGACCTGGACAAAGCGCCGCCTGCGGTCAATCCTCCCGCGATGGTGGAGCATGGCCGTCAACTGTACTACTCCAGGTATGCATGCCAGTCCTGCCACATCATCGATACAAAGGTCGACAAAGGCTACATCGGCCCAACGTTGACTCAGGTGGGGTCGCGGCTGACGCCAGCGTGGATCTACGCATGGTTGAAGAACCCGCAGGAGCTGCGACCAGGCACCATGGAACCGAACCAGAACATCAGTGATGATGATGCTCGGGCGATGACAGCGTATCTGATGACGCTGAAGGGCTCCGGCAAGCAGGAGGGAAAGCAATGACAAGGCGACCCGTTGCATACGCAGTGCTGTTGCTGATGGTTGCAGGAATTGGATGCAGGCACTGGTCCGCGTCTTCCTCTGCGTTGAAGCCCACCGCTGCTGGAACGGCCATCGTTCTGTCGAGTGGTGATAAACAGATGGGTGCGACCGGAACCGTGCTCCCGAGCCCACTGGTGGTTCAGGTGAATGACGACCAGGGAACCGCAGTTACCGGCGCCCTGGTGGAGTTCCAGGGGCCAGCAGGAGTTCGCTTTGATCCGGCTGCGGTGCTCACCGATTCGAGCGGTCAGGCTACGACGAATGTCCGGCTTGGCACGATCGCCGGTCGCGATCTAGTGAGCGCCACGACGCCGGGCAAGGCGCATCCAGCAACGGTTCAGGTTGCGGAGATCGCGCTCGGCTATCAGCAACAGTTGGGGTCGATTCTTGCGGATCAATTCTGCAACCGCTGCCACGATCCAGAGTCGTCTGCTCAGCGCGTCTCGAACTACGACAACCTGGCCGTGAAGCCGCACGCGTTCTCCGACGGTGGCACCTTGAACAAGATGAGCGATGCGGATCTGCTGTCTGTGATCCAGCATGGCGGGCCGGCGCTGAGCCGCTCAGCACTGATGCCGCCGTATGGCAAGACGCTCAGTCCTGCCGATATGCAGGCGATCATTGCCTACATCCGCGTTGTCTCCGATCCACCGTATAGCCCGGCAGGAACGGTCTACGGGAAGTAGTTCGCCGAGCTGATACATATCGATAAGGCCTCTCGCCGCCCGCATTCGGGGCGGCGATTTTATTCTCTGGGTGCATCGCCTCGCGCCTACGTTCCGCTGCACGCAAACACTACCGGCGATCTCCGCTCTGCCGCAGGGTTCCACCCAGCGACTTTGCCAGCTCGGCGAAGAAGGGATGGACGAGGTCTGGCACCACCAGCCCCACAGCAAACGACTGCCCGCTAGCCAACGCTTGTGCCAGCATGTTGGGCTGGTATTTCAGCTCCTTCATGCGCTGCAGTACGCGGGCACGCGTGACGGCGCCGATGTCGGAGCTACCGCGAAGGACCTTTGAAACAGTGACAGTGGAGACGCCCAGATCCTGTGCAATATCTTTCAACCTAACGGCCATGCATTCTCCAGAGAGGGCTGCTGCGCATCCGTTCCCAATGCGTATCCAGTGTAGCGGCGAATCTCAACTGAATCGGGTCCCCCGCCACAACGCCCATCCACCGCCCAGCAGAGAGGCCAGCAGCAGGCCACTCAACACTACGATCCAGTGCAGGTTCATCGCCAGCGCAGGCACCCTGGCGTTCACGCCGAGCCAGACAAAGATAAAGGTAGCCAGCGCCACGATGAGAACATCCCACCAGCGCCTTCGCTCGTTGCGGCTGCCGAGTTCGTCTCCGCTCTGGGCCAGCAACACTTCCTGGTAGTCCATGCCGTAGCGTTCGCACTCCCGCTCCAGCGCCATATTGCGGGAGAGATTTTCGCGCGAAGAGGCAACGGCGGTGCTGATGGAGAGAGCTCCGATAACCATCAGCACGGATCCAGCCAGCACCAGGATGAGGTGAGCGTGGCTCGCGCTCGCGAGTTCGCCAAAGACCAGCGCACCCCAGGCGAGTCCCCAAAGCTGGTTCGTATTTGAAAGCGGAATGCCGCGACCGATGCCGAGGTACTTGGTGGCGAATTGCTGGAAGAGGTCGCCGACCACCCACACGAAGCCTCCGAGAAAAAGCCAGAAGAGCAACTGCTTGTTGTGGGCTAGCTGAAATGCGGAGGAGTGGAAACCTCCGTCGAGCGTGAAGGTGAGCAGCAGCATCGTGCCGAGCTCGCCCACGGTGAATACGGTAACGAACGAGAGCGGGTTCATTCCGCTCAAATACGCTTTGCGATAGGGAACATACATCGTGCCCCACATCAGACTGGCTCCTCCGGCAGCCAGCAGGCCATGCACCGCATGGGGCGAGATGGAAGCACCTGTGTCGATGGTGCTGAAGCCGAGCATGATCGCCGCCACCACAATAACGACCGCGCCGAGGATCACCTTGAAGAGGTTCTTCGCGCTCGCACCCTCGAGTTCGCGAAAGAGCACCATCCCCCATCCCAGCCCGACGAGGCAGTTGGTATTCCAGAGCGGGAAGGCGGTTGCGAGGCCGACATCCCGGATGGCGAAGACGGTGAGCGTGTTCGCCACGGCCCAGAGAGCTCCAGCGAGGATGGCCCAGATGATGAGGTGCTTCCTTGCTGCAAGATCCGCAAAGACGTAGCTGGTGCCCTTGAGCAGTGTAGGAAAGGTCCAGCGCGCCGTGAACACGCCAGCCACCATGCAGAGGGAGATCGCAAAGGGCGAAAAACCTGCGTTCACCAGCTTGGTGGGAGCCTCTGCCCCGCCGAGCCAAACGCCCGCTGCAAGGCCGCAGATCACACCCATGCCGTGCAGCGAGATGCTCGTTCCGGCGGACCGAGGCTGGACATCCGCCGTGTTACTCACCATGCCCAAGCTCTCTCCCGTGGGTTCGATATTGCGTTAGTGCAGAAACACCAGGAGGAGAATACCAGCGATCAGTATCCCGGCCGGCACCCAGAACTGCACATCGGTCAAAATGGCTTTGACTGTCTGAGATCCGCTTTTTCGTTTCATGTGGGTCTCCCCTTCTCCATTTTTCTCCTCTGGAGAAATCAGGCCACCGTTCGCGCTCACGTTGCGTTACGGT
>DHWW01000170.1:0-4358 GCA_002413385.1 Granulicella sp. UBA5172 | reverse complement strand
AGAGTTTCGCGTGTACGACGCGACGGCCACGCCCGGTGTTGCGGAGTTCTATCGGCTGAACCACGAGAACATGACCGTCGACTACGTGCTCCAGAAAGAGAAGGAGTACTTCAGCCTCAACAAGGGCCAGAAGACTATCTGGGAGGCAGCCGACTTTCTCAACACGCTGNNCGAGGCCATGCGCCGCGATGATTGCCCACGCTGGATGATTCTGACCGGATTTATCCACGACCTGGGCAAGTGCCTCTGCCTCTACGGAGAGCCGCAGTGGGGCGTCGTCGGGGACACCTTTCCGGTGGGTTGCGCGTGGTCCAGGGAGATTGTCTTCCCGGAATATTTTGCCCGGAACCCGGACCGCAACGTGCCTGAGTATCAGACAAAGTACGGAATCTATGAGCCGAACTGCGGCCTGGAGAACGTGCACATGTCGTTCGGGCACGATGGCTACATCGCCGAGGTGATGAAGCCGTATCTTCGCGATGAGTCGCTCTACATGCTGCGCTTCCACTCGTTCTACCCGTGGCATAAGCACGGCGCCTACGACCACCTGTGCAATCACAAGGACCGCTCGATGCTGGAGTGGGTGCTCAAGTTCAATCAGTACGACCTTTACTCCAAGGGGCACACCAAGCCGAACCTCAAGGAGCTAAAGCCCTACTATGATGAGCTGTTCGCCGAGTTTCTGCCAGCTACTTTGGCCTGGTAGGCGGGAGCCAGTTCTCAGATCTGGATGCACCCGGCCGCAGGCTGCACCCGGCCTGACGCCAGTCACGTCTCGGATGCAGAAGGTCGAACTGCTATCTATCGGTTCACTGGGTGCCCCCTCAACGCATCCAACAGGTACGAATCGAGGTCGATCATGCCCGTCATTCGCACATGCGCTCACTGCAACCAGAAGAACCGCGTCTCCGCAAAACATCTCAGCAGCACAGGGCGATGCGGAGCGTGCAAAACTCCGCTTCCTCCGCTGGCGGAGCCGCTTCCGGTGGACGCTGCGCTCTTTGAAGAAGTCGTCCAAAACGCAACGGTGCCGATCCTGGTTGACTTCTGGGCGGCCTGGTGCGGACCGTGCCGCTCTGCCGCCCCCGAGGTCGCCCGTACCGCAGCCGATATGGCCGGCAACGCCCTGGTCCTGAAGGTGGACACCGAAGCCAATCCTCAACTTTCGGCCCGGTTCCAGGTGCGTGGCATTCCCAACTTCGTCGTACTCTTCGGCGGCCGCACCGTGGTTCAGCAGGCGGGCCTGGTGGACCACAACCAGATGGAGCAGTGGCTCCGCTCCGCTGCTGCATAATCGCTCCAGTCGAAGCTGGCTGACCCGGCGGTCGGAGTCCATGGTTGGTCGTGATAAGGTTTGAACGAATCCCATCGCAAGTGACCCAATGCCCAATCGCAGCGCCGCCCTATTGATGTATCGCAGGTCGAAGGGTCACCTGAAAGCAGTGAGGCTACCGTGCCTGAGAACTCAATACCGAACTCGCAGCTGACACGCTTTCGAATCGCATTGATCTTGGCGGTCGTCGCGGATGCGCTTCAATTCATCTTTCTTCCGCTATTCGTGGAGGGCCTTGAATCTCCCGCGGAGGACGTGCTCGACTTTGGGGTGGCCGGAGCGCTGATCTACCTCCTGGGCTGGCATTGGGAGTTTCTGCCATCGTTCTTTGCCAAGCTGGTGCCCGGCGTCGACCTGGTCCCGTTGGTGGACGCTCGCGGTTGCGAATGTCTATCGGACGACGAAGCAGATCGCGGCCAGCACGGCAGAAGGCGGGGAAGTTCCCAGAGATTGAGAAGCCAGAGGCTTCAGCCGGTTCAGACTCCACAAGCCAGATTCCAGCGTGCGGATGGATTCACCGGACTTCTTCGGTTGCCCATCTACTTTCCGATGCAGAAGGTGATATTACGTCCAGAACCAATGTTTATGCTGGTTTCTGCGTGTTCGGCTGTTTCTGGAGACTCACTGGAGACTCAAAATTACTCGGCATCGCTCGCCCCCATGCTTGAGCAAATCGGCAAGCGGGCTGCCCCAGATGTCCGCATTTGAGCAAGCTCAGCAATACCCGCCTCCAGGTGGGATGAAGTTGAGCCCGCCCCGTTTTTCGACAGCCTCATAAACCACTTGTGGCTGGATGTGGCTACCTGCGAACCCCGTAACCTTCGATCTGAATGGATAGACTGTGTGCGAGCGGTATCCAGCGCTTCGTCCTTCAGCCAGCAGCGAATTTCTTGGCATTTCCATGGAGATTCTCAATCGGTGATTGAAATCCATCTTGGCTTGATCTCATCGGTCAATTACCTCCCCCGACACGCGACAAATATGCAAGTGTTTGCGTTGGCAACGTGTTTCTCTCGTTTGACGAGGAGAATGCAATCCGCGACCACACTGATGATGTTGCCTCCATATGTTGCCAAGTGAAGGCCCCGACGTCGCAGGTAGATTCTTTTCCTTGCGGACCGACGACCTGGTTCGCACACTCGGATGCGTGGCTAGGATTCGGCCTGATACCAGCGATAGCCGTGCCTCTGCTCCTGGTCGGCCTCTTTCAGTCGATCGACGACCTGTTTGCGGCGCAGGTTGCCGACCGCGGCCGTAATGAGATCGATCAGCGCAATTGGGGCAACGTAGCTGGCAGCGAATGACAGACTATTGATGGGGACAATGATCAGTTCGTTTGAGAAGCGCGCGAGCGGCGAGAGCAAGGAGTCGGTGATACCGATGCAGTAAGCGCCCTTCTCTCGCCCCCTTTGAATGCCTTCGATGGTCATCCTCAAGCCGCGACGGAAGCTGATACCGATGATGACATCCTCCTCGCCGGCCGAGCGGACGAGATGCGAGGCGCGACCGGGACTTACAGCGGCGGAGACCGGGAGACCGGCAATGGTGAGGTGGTACTCCATGTACTCGACCAGGCACGAAGCCATGTCGCCGCCAAGCAACAGGGTGCGCTTTGCCTCATGGATGCGGACCGCGATGTTGAGCACCCGGTGGAGATCAACCTGGTCCATAACGAACTGCAGATTCTCGTGGATCTGTTTTCGGGAGCCTCGGAGGACTTTCGGTGTCTGTGCGGCGCCGACCGACTGCATGCTGTCCAGGATGGTGGCGCTCGTGACGGAAAGTTCGTGGAGATAGCGCTGGAAGGCTTTGTGGCTGGGGAAGCCCAGCCCCTGAACGATGCGCACGATGGTCGCGGGAGCTGTGGCAAGACGCGTGGCCATGTCACGTACATTGAGTAGCACAAACTCTCGGGGAGACTCGAGTACGGGGCGGATAATGTGCTGGCGCCTCTCGCTGAGCTCATTCAGACGAAGTTCTAGATCGGAGTTGAATCCGGAGCCGATTGCATCATTGCTTGCTCGCATAGCAGAACACTCCTCGCACATCCGGTACAAATGCAGAAAGTTGACCCTGGGAGACCTGCATGACGGCTATCGGTGCAGGCCGGACTGGAGTCTCACAATCCGTTTGAGAACTGTTAGCTATCCGGGGAAGATCGGCAAAGACATCCAAGACATTTGAGCCATACTAACCGAAGATCTGGCGTGATTGGAAACATTTGTATCCTGGCAAAGAAATCGTTCCAGCAAACAGGAGTGCGCAGGCCAGTAAGAAAAGTGGGTTACCGCAAGGAGACGCGGGAGTAAGAAGCGATGCCATGGCCGTTTCCGCAAGGGAAATAGCCGCACAGGCAGGCTCGAACCGAAAAGTGCGCACACCCCGTTCCTATACACGGCTCGACTTGACACTGGGCCAATGTTCCAATAACGTCGCATTTATTCTGAAATTTAATATCAATGTGAAACAAATGCTTCACCACATGGACTCTCCATTGATTATCAAGCTCCTGATTATCAAGCTCCAAACAGGCCGACGGACCAGAAGTGGCTGTCAGGCTTGAAGACCCACGCAAGAACATGGTGGGGAGCGCTTCGCTAACGGCACGGGGGAGGCAATTTATGTTTCTACAATTTCGTCGGATCGCATTTCGGTTGGCAGTGATGACGCTGATCGCCGCTCCTGGTTGTACGGCCGCATGGGCACAAACGGTCACGGGCTCCATCCGCGGTAGCGTGGCCGATCAGACCGGCGCATCCGTCCCTGAGGCACAGGTGTCAGCTCGTAACGTCAACACGGGTGTCATCACCACCACGGTGACGGACCGTAGTGGCGCGTATAACATACAAACTCTCCCCATCGGCACCTATGTTGTTTCCGTGAAAAAGACGGGCTTCAAGATCACGGCCAATCATCCGTTTTCGCTGGAGATCGACCAGATCGCAAGAATCGACCTGAAACTCCAAGTGGGAGAAGTAACCACCACCATTGATGTTGCTGCGGACTCCGGGTCCATCCTTCAAAC
>DHWW01000338.1 GCA_002413385.1 Granulicella sp. UBA5172 | reverse complement strand
CACTGGCAGCCTCTTCCGCGCCCTGGCCGTCACGATGACTGCCGCGCTGCTTACGTCACTCGCTCTGGCTCTTACGTTTACTCCGGCGCTCAGCCTCTCGCTGCTGCGAAGCAAAAAACACGTTGCGGCAACCGATACCGATGAAGCGGAGCCGCAGCCTGAAATCTCTGGCGAACACGTTGGTGGCCACGAAGATAGTCCCGTGATGCGCCGTATCCTGCACACACACGCTCGCGTGCTCAACTTCGCCCTCAACAAGCCGCTGATACTCGGCGTCAGCTGTCTCGTCCTCGTCATCGGCGGATACTTCGCCTACTCCGCCCTCGGCTCCGACCTCCTCCCTGCGATGGACGAGGGCGCGTTCATCATCGATTACCTCACCCCTGCTGGCACTTCACTCGCCGAGACGAACCACATACTCCAACACGTAGAACAGATCCTTCAGAAGACTCCCGAAGTCGAAATCACGTCTCGCCGCACGGGCCTCCAACTCGGACTGGCTGCAGTCACTGAGGCCAACTCCGGCGACTTCAGCGTCCGCCTGAAACCTAAGCGCTCCCGCTCCATCGACGAGGTCATCGCCGACGTCCGCCAAAAGATCACCACCTCCGAACCCGCCCTCGACGTCGAGTTCATCCAGGTGCTGCAGGACATGATCGGCGACCTCTCCAACTCGCCGGAGCCCATCCAGATTAAGCTCTTCAACAACGACCCTGCCCTGCTTAACCAGCTTGGCCCTCGCGTTCAGGCCGCCATCCAGAAGATTCCCGGAGTTGTTGACACGCAGAACGGCGTTGATAACACCATCTCCGGACCCGCGACCGACTTCAACATCGACCCCGTCGTCGCGGCCCGTCTCGGTTTCACTCCCACTGAAGTTGCGGAAGATGCCACCTCTATCCTCGACGGCCTTCCCACCAACGACCCCATCATCCTGAACGGCCGGCCCTACACCATCCGCGTCCGTCTACCCGACGCCAACCGCGCCTCGTTCGACGCCATCCAGAACACCGTCTTCAACTCCAGCAGCGGGCACATCGCCTCGCTCGGCGCACTCGCGCAGGTCACGCAACTCCCGCCACAAAATGAAGTCCGTACCGAGAATCTGCAGCGCCTCGTCGTCGTCAGCGGCCGACTCGAAGGCTCAGATCTGGGCGGCACGATGGTCAAGGTGAAGCAAGCCGTCGACAGCCTGCACCTACCCGCGACGGTGCGCGTCGAGTACGGCGGGACCTACGAGGAGCAGCAAAAGTCCTTCGCCGCCCTCGCCCGCGTCCTCATCCTGGCCCTGGCTCTTGTGTTCGGCGTTCTGCTCGCCGAGTTCCGCAATTTCTCCGCGCCAATTGCGATCCTCACCAGCTCTGTCCTCTCGATCACCGGCGTCGTCCTCGCGCTGCTCATCACCAATACCAACTTCAACGTCGCCAGCTTCATGGGCCTCATCATGGTCATCGGCATTGTCGCCAAGAACGGCATTCTGCTGCTCGACGCCGACGAGAAGTTCCGCGCGCAAGCCGAGACACAACGTGCCTTAGACTTCGCAGCAACAGGCGTCCAGCCAGCCTATGGCCCTGACCACGACCCCGCGAAAGAAGCCATGCTTCACGCTGCGCAGCGTCGCCTGCGCCCCATTGTGATGACTGCCATCGCCGCCGTCTGCGGCATGTTGCCTCTGGCCTTTGCACTCGGCTCCGGCTCGCAGATGCTGCAACCCCTTGCGATCGCGGTCATCGGTGGGCTCATGATTTCCATGATCCTCAGCCTGATCGTCACCCCGGTGATCTACTACCTGCTCACGCGCAAGCGCCATCGCGAAGACGTGGTGGGGATCGCTGCCTGATCGTGTTTCCAAAGAGCTACGCCTAGCTTATAGTTTAGAACTTGCCGTCGCTACGAGTAACACAACCTTCACCTTTGTTCCTAAGCCAGGCGCGCTCGATATAGCGATGGAGCCGCCACACCGGTCTACAATCGCTTTGCAAATAGCCAGACCCAATCCAGCTCCTCCATTCGTCCTGCTCCGTGAAGGATCTGCCCTGTAGAATCGTTCGAAAATATGGGGCAGTGCTTCCTGAGGAATGCCCTTCCCTTCATCTGAAATAAGCAACTCCGTGCTGTCCCCACGCTCTTCCAGGCACACCGTGATCGCGCTTCCCGGGGTGCTGTGCTGCACCGCATTCATCAGCAGGTTGGAGCACAAAAGATCAGCACTCTCCGGCTCTATCCTGACCGGCCCGGAATCCTGCTCTGGCAGGTTGATTCTCACCTGCCGCAGTTGCATGATTGGCTGTAGTCTCTCTACCACCACGCGTAATGTTCTCGACAGATCCATCACATGACTTGCACTCGAGGGAGCCTGCTCAGCACGCGCGAGCATGAGCATCCTGGTAGTCAGGTCTTCCATTCTCTCCGTATCCATGAGCAAGCCTTCGATACTGCTCTGGTATTCCTGGGTAGTGCGCTCCCTCATCGATAGGAGTTGCACACTCGATTTAAGCACCGCGATCGAAGTCTTGAGCTCATGCGCAGCATCGCCTGTAAACTGACGCTGACGCTCAAAGGATGTTCGCAATCCGTTCAGCAGCTTCTGGATCGAAGTCGCAATCGGCTCCAGTTCGCGCGTCTTCAGAACTTCTATGGGAGCATCGAACTCCCAGCAAGCTTCAGAGACGCGCTCGGCTCTTAGCGCTAACTCCCGCAACGGGGACATCGAGCGACGAAGAAACCATGCAATCAGAAATCCCGTGAGTAAGAGTAATAAAACACTCGCAATCACGTAAAAGCGAACCGCCTCTACCGTCTCATGCCATAAGTAATAGGTTGGCACCGCATAGATGATTCTCACCGGTCTACGAAATCCACCGTTCTCTTCCCTGTCAATTACCCGCATCCCTGGTTGTTCAAGAGCACGATAGTGTTTTCCTCTCACCTTGAAATTGAAGTAGCCGTAGGCTCGATGCGAAGATAGGGCGTTGAGAAGATCGGGGGTCAAACCAGGCGAACCTCCAACGAACTTGCCGGAAGCCATCATTACTTCGTAGATGTCTTCCTGAGGTAGCACCAGCTCTGTTTGATCAATCATTACATTATCGTTGGGATCTTCTGCATCCTGGATGGCACCCAATACGGAGTCGACTCGGCCACGCAGCATGATATCGAAGGCGTGCCGTCTTCCGGTTAACTCGTGCATGACAGCAACACCAGAAAAACAGACAGCGCAAAGAAGCTCTGCGAGCAACACGCCAACAATTAATGTGCGAGTTAGAGAACGTGTCTTCAGCAAACTTCCCCCGGTGCAGTCAGCCTGTATCCACGCCCTCGGATCGTATCGACAGCCGCCAGTACTCCCGTAGTGCGGAGCTTCTTTCTCAGATTGGAAACGTGAGCTTCGATCACATTTGAATGATGTTCCCAGCGGTAATCATAAAGGTGTTCGAGAAGCTCTTTTTTTGACACGATAGCTCGCGGACGGAACATAAGGTATTCGAGGATTCGATACTCGGTCGGAGACAGATCGACAAGTAAATCATCACCATGCACCGTTTGTTCCTCGGAATTCAAGCGAAGTCTCCCGATAGTCACCACGGGATGTGACACGCCTTTACCCCGTCGAATCAGGGCCTTCGAGCGGGCAAGTAGTTCTCCGAGATCGAACGGCTTGGTCAGGTAATCGTCTGCGCCTGCGTTTAATAGTCCAATGACTTGGTCGCGTTCATCGCGAGCCGTGAGAACCAGCACAGGAGTCGCGTCACGACGAGCACGCATTGTGCGGACGATACTCAGACCATCGACCCCGGGGAGCATCAAATCCAGAAGGAGGAGGTCGTAGTTTCCGGACTCCAAGAGGGCTAACCCATCCGTACCATTCGCAGCACAATCAACAGCGAAACCTGAGTTATCGCGAAGTGCGGCCGCTATGTTTTCCGCTAGACGAACTTCATCGTCAACTATTAAGACTCGCATCCCACATCCAATCCGTGCAGCACCTCGCTATCGCTAAGCACTCATCCACGCAAATGCTATCTCATGATCGTGATGTTCGTCATACGTGGAAGCAGGGCCTGGAAGATCAGCAGACCGGAGATGCGTGTTGCGCCATCAAGTAGTTTTCTACATGACACAAGGGATTCTCCTATTCGGACCTTTTTTTATCCTACTTGATACCTTGTGCCCTGGCGGTAGCAACATCAGGATATCTAGCGCAGCCGCACGCAATGATTAAGCATTGCACCGTCGCTAAATCGAAGCCAGTCTATATTGTTACTTTATTGGTCGACTTCAGAGTTTATGTTCAAGGTAAATCAGGCGATACTTACTGAGCCGCTGGCAATGGGTAAGGTGGAATGAAGGTACGACTCCAATCGTACGTTACAAGGCTTGTGGGAGGAATGACGTCAGTAGGCGTAGACCGGCCAAGGCGAAGTCTGCGAATATGCAATCACTGGGAAAGTCCGTGTAGGATTATCGTTCTTGGCTCCGCCCGGCGGGGTTGGACTTTAGCGTTACCGGGAGACAAGGTACACTCCTGAAATGGACGGCCTCCTTTGACCGATTCGACGGCAAATCGCACTATCCTTACACTCGACTCCGTGCTTGCCAGTGTGGAGATCGTCGAAGAGACTGCCGAAAGGTTTGCTCTCGATGCAGGCTTCGATGAAGACACCTCAAGCCAGATCGCCATGATCTCGCGCGAGGCCGCTGTAAACGCCATCGTGCATGGCAATAAATACGATCCGGCCAAGCATGTGACCGCCAGCTTCGAAATAACCGACAAAGCGCTGACAATTCAAATTTCAGATGAGGGCCATGGACTGGATACAGACGCTATTCCGGACCCTCTCGCGCCGGAAAACATCCTGCGAACCTCAGGTAGGGGGATTTTTCTCATGCGTGCAATTGTGGATGAGGTACACTTTCGTATGTTGAATCCAGGAACAGAGATTAAACTGGTTAAACTCAGAGTTCAAAAGGAGATGCACCCATGAGTATGAAGTTCATTACCCGGGAAGTGAATGGCGTTACGATTCTGGACCTGAGTGGCAAGATCACACTGGGTGAAGGCGGTTTGACGTTGCGAGATGAAGTCCGGAGCATTGTTGCGAAGGGATCGAAGAAGATTCTTTTGAATCTTGCCGACGTGAATTACATCGACAGCTCTGGACTCGGCGAACTGGTCAGTGCCTTCACGGCCGTAAAGAATGCTGGTGGCGAACTCAAGCTGCTGAACCTGACGAAGAAGGTGCGTGACCTGCTCGTCATCACCAAACTGCTTACTGTTTTTGACGTCAAGGACGACGAAGCAGCGGCTCTGGCGGCTTTCGCTTAAGCGAACCTCGCCGATTACATTCTGATACATCAGCGCATATCAAGCGGTATGCCGTACGATTTGACTCACTTGTTGTCCTTACGTGACGCCGCGTGAGTCAAATCGTACGGGTATTCAAATGGCGGGTCTAACTGAGCCTCTGCATGTTTGGAGCATCCGTAGATCGTTAATAGCCTTATGAATTGGGGTGTCCGCTGTAAGAGACCTGCACGATCGTGCAGTCGTCGCTGGCAGGATGTCCCGCACAATAAGTGACCATATTCCCCAGCACGCGTTGCAGGTCTGAGCATACGACCGCAGAGTCCAGCCGCTCTTCACCAAAAAAATCTCCCTGATCGTTTTCTGCTTCCGTGAAGCCGTCGCTCACCAGGATCACGCGCCACCCGGGATGAAGTGTGGTGACTCCCGCAGTGTATTCGGCATCGCCGAAGAGGCCCACCGGAAGATTTGCCGTCTCAAGCCGGACAACTTCGGTACCAGAACATATTCGCGGCTGGATGTGGCCGCAATTGATGTACTCGAGTATGCCGTCTTCATGCAGTCGCAGCAACAACATCGTCGCGTATTTTCCGACATCCTTGTTGCACAGGTAACGATTCGTAGCCGCTGCGATCGCTTCGAGCGACTGATTTGTCTGCAGCTGAACATAGAGCATGCCCTGGAGCGTTGCAGCCAGAATGGCAGCCGAAATTCCCTTCCCTGAAACATCCACCAGCGCCACATTCAACGTGTCATCGCCAGCAACAACATCGAAGAAATCTCCACCGACGGCGCTACAGGCAACACTATGCGCCTGCACCTCGGCAAAGGGAAACGCAGGGATCTGCATGGCCATCAAACCTTGCTGAATACGTGCCGCAATCTGCAATTCCTCTTGATGTTGACGTGCCTGGTCTTCGATAGCTGCGAGCTGCGCATTGTCGACCAATGCCGCAGCCTCCCTGGCGATTGTCCGCATCAGCTCATGGTCCACATCCGAGACGAGCTCCGGCTGGAAACGGCTCTCGAGATAGAGCACGCCGAACACCCTGCTCGCCCAATTCTCTGCACTTTCGCCGCGGCGAGTCTCCCTCATCTGCCGGAGTGGAATGCAGATGATCTTGTGAATGTTGTGTGCAAGGATGCTCTGCGGAACATTGCCCTCGGCACTCAGTGTATCCGTCACCAGGAATTGATCTGCACCTTCGATAGCCTGACGCATGACCGTCTGCGAGAGCGTCGATGCATCCGTCAGCACCTGTCCCTCTGCATCCATGCCAAGGGCTAGAGGCTGTTATGACGTT
>DHWW01000179.1 GCA_002413385.1 Granulicella sp. UBA5172 | reverse complement strand
ATCCAGGCCCTCGAAATCAGCAGTTCTGCCGCCTCATAAGGTATGGGTTCTGGTGCGTCGCGCCCATCCATAAATGCTAACCGCAACGTTATGCGTCAATCCGGGTTGTCGCCTTACACGGGTAGTAACGTCTGAGATCTTCCCCCGCCATTGCCATCCGGATCGGTGGGTCGCGAAAGACGCGCAGCGGATGAAGGCAGGGGGAGTGAACCTCTTCTCTCGAAGGTCGGGCGGACCGTGCCTTCAATTCACTTAGTTTGGCACTGTGCTGAGGGTAGGGATTATGATTGTCGCTTCACAGAAATGTAGTTTAGGAACGCCTAGAGGAGCAGGGTCATGGCGGGAAAGAAAAAGGGTCACGAAGCGAGCGCGTCGGCCGCTGGCTACTTGTACCAGTGCAGAATTGCTCTTTTGTCGGGGTTACAAGCAATCCAAATCAACTCGAACCTCAGCATCTCCGTCGAGAGATTCGATGATGTTGCCTTTGATCAAAACGGAACTCCTGCTGAGCTCATCCAGACGAAACATCACATAGGCAAGAGCGGCAATCTGACTGACGCCAGCAGTGACCTTTGGAAGACGTTGCTGATATGGAGCAAGCTCGTAAAAGCGGATGTCGAGGTCCCATTCCGAACAAAGTTCTTCTTGATGACAACAGGAACGGCCTCGCCAGGCTCGGCGGCGTTTTACCTTCGGCCGGTAGAGGGTGAGCGCGATGAGGCGAAAGCCGATGCGATTCTGTTGAAAATTGCACAGACCTCAGAATCAGAGACGAATAAGACGGCTTATGCTTCATATGTTGCGTTGTCGCAGGAGTCGCGGCTGGCGATGTTGCGTGCCATATCGGTGTTGGACAAAGCACCGAACATCATCGATGTAATCGACGAGATAGAGCAGGTGCTGTACCACGCTGCGCCAAAGGAACAGATTGGCAATTTTGTCGAACGGCTGGAGGGCTGGTGGTTCGGCACCAGTCATCGGCGCGATGGTCAATAAAACTTCTATCCCGGTACTTGCCATCGACCAGCGAATCGATGAGTTGAGGGAAGAGTTCAAGCGCGAGTCTCTGCCCGTGGACTTCAAGTCGACGATCCCGTCACCCGATGTAATCGCAAACTTAGACGCACGGCCGTTCGTTCAGCAGCTACGAAAGATTGAAATTGGTGGTCAGCGCATTGAATATGCCATCCGCGACTATTACAGGGCGTCGGAACAAAGATCACGCTGGCTCCGCCAAGAGTTGCTGCCAACCGAAGAACTCGACCAATATGAGCAAGATCTCAAGGAAGCATGGGAGCCGAGGTTTTCTACCATCGTAGATGGCCTGCCAACTCCATGCTCCGCGAAGGAGAAGGTGACCGGTGGGCAGAAGATTTTCAAGTGGGCAGAACAGGAAGCGGACTTCCCTTTGCGCACCGTGAAGGAACGTTTCCTGACGCATGGGAGCTTTCACATCCTCGCCAACCGCAACACAATTGGGTGGCATCCCGATTACAAGGAAGCGGCCGTGGCAAGCGAACCAACGGAGGAGAAACAGTGAGAGCCTGGGATGATCGCGTCATTGAGGTTGCGTACCTTTTCAATCCTGCATTTGGTGCGACTCTGATTGCGGAAGCGGTAGAGGACTATAACGATAAAGCGAACCGTGCGTTGCCGTTCGCGGCTGTGTTTTTGATTCTCCCGATCGTCCTCCATGAGAACACGCGCAGAGCCTTACCAAAATCAACAATTACAGCGCTCCTGCCATGGGTTCAGGATCATCGTGAGAATCTTGTCGGTTTTGCTGACCGAGTTCAACAACTCGAGAAAATGACGCGAGAGTCAGTTCTGTTCGGACTTCAGACGCAGGTGCTTCAGGTGAGCGCTGACGGAAGCATCACAGTCGGCGACCTCCGGAAGTCTGTGACTGCAAAAAGAACACCCCTTTTCACCGACGAGGCGACCGAGTGCGTGGAACGGTCCGGGTTCTTAGGTCGTTGGTTTGCAACATCGGGTCCCGCAGTAAACATCTTTTCCGCTTGGGGCATAGCACCGTGAGTCTCCAGATTGCCAAGATTGTTCTCTATAGCAAACAGGGCGAAGTCCGCGAACTCGACTTTCGTTTGGGACGCCTCAATATCATCACAGGCGCATCCAAGACCGGGAAATCCGCTATCGTTGATATCGTCGACTACTGCACAGGTCGTAGCGAATGCCTCGTTGCAGACGGGCGAATCCGAGAGCACGTTGCGTGGTACGCCATTCTCTTTCAGATGGGGGATGGGCAGATTTTCGTCGCGCGCCGCAATCCAGGGAGCGGTGAACGCACACACAGCGACGTATATCTTGAACGGGGATCGTCGATTCCGATTCCTGCCCTAAGCAATCTGGTCAAGAACACGACTGTGAACGCTCTAGAGAAATTCTTGGGCGCAGCGATCGGCATCAGTGAGAATGAGCATCGGCCCAGCGGCTTCACGCGCCCCCCTCTCGAAGCAACGTTCCGTCACGCTCTGTTGTTCTGCATCCAGGACCAAAACGATATCGACAGCAAGCAGCGTCTTTTCCATCGACAGGGCGAAGACTTCATGAGCACAGCGATCAGGGACACTCTTCCTTATTTTCTCGGAGCCTATGACGAAGATCATCTCCTGAAGCAAGCACATCTCGACCAAGCGCGGCGAGACTTGCGAATATTGGAACGCCAGATACGTGACGTAGAAGTTGTGGATACAAACAGCTTCCCCCGAGCTCGCGCTTTAATGGATGAAGCGAAAGGGATTGGGCTGATTGACGACAGGGTTACGTCAACGACCTATGAAGCTACGCTGGAAATCCTCAAGCGCGCCGCGGCCGAGTCCGTACTTCGGGATGAGATGGTCATCGCTGATGAAAATGAAATTCTTGCTTCGTTGCGAGCCGAGCGTCAAGGTTTGAGAAATGAGCTAGAACAGGTCAACGCGGAAATTCGCTCGACGCGTAACTTCACGACAGAATCGAACGGTTATGAGCGAGAGGCAAAAGAGCAACGCGCACGTCTGAGTTCGGTTGGGTTGATACAGGCGGACGGCGATCATACCGAATGTCCCGTATGCAAGAGTCATCTCGCGGAGCCAGTGCCAACGGTGAATCAGATCAACGACGCGTTGAGGACCTTGAGTCTCCAGCTAGAAACTGTGGAGGCGGAGAACCCGCGCCTACTACAGCGCCTGGCGTCTCTCGAAACGGAAGCTGGTTTGATTCAACAGCGCCTCCAGGAGAATCAGCATCGGATCGCTGCAAGAGTTAGGGAGAACGAACTCCTCAAGACGCAACAGGATGCTTATGTCCTTCAGGCACGTACGGTCGGAAAGATTACGCAATATGTGGAGTCAGTCAGTACGTCGGAAACGAGCAATTCACTGCGAGCACAGCTTGATTTGGCCCGTAGCCGCGTATCGGTGTTGGAACAGGAACTTGATCCTGAAACTGCCCGCGAACGATTAGATACCTTTCTGAATTTCGTCGGACGTTACATGACGGACTATTCCGCGCGGCTTGATTTGGAACACCGAGGGAGCCAACTTCGACTAGATATTCGAAATCTTACGGTGATCGCAGACACCCTCAGTGGTCCAGTACCACTTTTCCGGATGGGGAGTGGGGAGAATTGGGTAGGTTATCACGTGCTCGCTCACCTGGCCCTTCACAAATGGTTTCGTCAAAAAGAGCGGCCAGTGCCGGGCTTTCTCTTCCTGGACCAGCCTTCGCAAGCGCACTACCCTCCCGAAGAGGACGTGGACGGTTCGATTGATGCTTTGGCGAATGAGGATCAAACGGCTGTCACGGAACTCTTTCAACTGATCTACGGTGTGGCGAACGACATCGCTCCGGAACTCCAAGTGATTGTGATGGATCATGCGGATTTGAAAACAGACTGGTTCGCGGAGTCGGTCACCGCACGATGGCGCGGGGATGAAAGATTAATTCCTGAGACTTGGTACTCATAGGCTGGAACTTTGAGCCATTGTACCGGCCCGCGAAATCACGATAGTCGCACTCGCGGATTCTGGCGAGGTGCTCTTACGTAGGACCTAGGCTGCTCACATGGAACGAGACATAGCATACAAACTCACTCAGGAACTCGATCAAGAGATCCATTCTGAACGACAGGTCGTTTACATCCTGGTCGAACTGCGAAAGTTGCTTGAGAAGAAGGGATTGCTCGACAACGAGCGCTATCGTGCACTGAAGCTCTGTTGCGACTGGGCGGTTCATCCAAAGTTGACTTTCGCTTCAGCGCAGGCAATCACTGCGTTATTTGATCGTTACGAATCGGCCTACCGACGTGAACCTGTAGGCGTCAGTCAAGCTGGGATTCCAGAGTTGGTTGAGTTTTGCGAGCACAGCCGATTTTGCGGACAGTTCATCGACGCTTGCGGAGCCATCGGGATATCTGCCGCGGCTGTTGCCAACGACGATTGGTGGCGCTCGTTTCTGAGGCGGTTTTCGGAAGTAGTACGTGACTGCCCACTGGAAGCGAAGGCACAGAACACCACCTACGTGACTCGCGTGACCGCTTCAGCGATCGATCCGACCTCCGTCGGAATCCTCTACAAGCAATTCGCGATTTCCTGGCAATGGGAATGCCGGGACCGGGATACCCTAGGTTCGATGGTCTCGCTGTTCTAGTATCGGGTTCTTATACTCACGCGACACAAACGCTGGCTCATCAAGCCTTTCTATCAGATTCAAGCCCTTCGGGCAGAACCTTTCGATCGACGGCTGTTAGCGTGGTGCGACGGCCATGATTTCGCTAGATGCGAAAAAAATGTGGTTGAGATTTCTGAGCCTCTAGGAACTTGTTGAAAAAGGCGGGGGTTTCCGCAACTGAGGTGCAGGCTGATTCGTCTAACATCCATGCGTGGAGATGAGCGGGTACAGGATGGGATGTTCAGCTATGTTTCGTTGGAGCAGCGGGTTCCGGTGGACCATCCGTTGCGTGCGGTTCGCAAGCTGACGGACGCGGTGTTGGGTTCGCTGAGCGCGGAGTTCGATGCGCTGTATGCGGACTCTGGCCGTCCTTCGATTGCGCCGGAGTACATTCTGCGGGCCTTGTTGTTGCAGGTATTTTATTCCGTGCGCTCGGAGCGGCTGCTGGTCGAGCAGATCGACTATAACCTGCTGTTTCGTTGGTTCGTTGGCCTGGGCATGGACGATTCGATGTGGAATCACGCGGTGTTTTCCAAGAACCGCGACCGCCTGCTGACGAGCGATGTCGCGCAGCGCTTCTTCGCGGAAGTGAACGTGCGGGCGAAGAAGTTTATGTCTGACGAGCACTTCACCGTGGACGGCACGCTGATTCAGGCGTGGGCTTCGCAGAAGAGCTTTCGCGCAAAAGACGGCTCCGATGACGGCGATGGCACGGACTTTCGCGGCCAGAAGCGCTCGAACAAGACGCATGAATCGACCACTGATGCCGATGCTCGGTTGTACAAGAAGAGCTACGGCAAGGAGTCGAAGCTGAGTTACCTGGGCCACGCGTTGGTGGAAAACCGCAACGGCCTGATCGCCGCCGCGATGGTCACTACAGCCGATGGATTCGCCGAACGCGACGCCGCGTTGCTGATGCTGCACGAGCGCCAGAAAGATCGCTCGCGACGCATCACGGTGGGCGCGGACAAGGCATACGATACCAAGGATTTTGTAGCTGCGGCGCGTGAGTTGAATGTAACGCCTCACGTTACAAAGAACGACAAGGGACGACGCAGCAATCTGGATCGCAGGACGACGCGGCAACCCGGCTATGCCATCAGCCTGAGCCGCAGATGGCTGGTCGAAAAGGGCTTCGGATGGCTGAAGCAGACCGGCCTGCTGCGTCAGGTAAAACTGCGCGGGCTGGAGAAGGTCGACTGGCTGTTCGTCTTCAGTTGC
>DHWW01000339.1:4204-13321 GCA_002413385.1 Granulicella sp. UBA5172 | reverse complement strand
AGGGGGGCTTGAGGCTGCACCTTATCCAAAAGCGCAGTGAGATACCTCACTGTCGGAAACTTCGAAACTTGGCCTCAGAAGGGGCTGATCGCACGAACTTGCCGAATGTATGGTCCGCCGCCCGACTGCAAGGGAAAAAGTTGAGGGATGAAGAAAGTCTGCGTCAATGTATCCGGCCTGTTGGTGGAGAGGTGTCTCCTGGCCACGATGAGATACGCCGCGTACCTGTCCTCCAAAAAGCCTCGGCCGTGTAAGGGCCATTTCGGCAAACAGGCTTCAGGTGCGCCGTTTTGGCTGTTCTTTCATCTTCACTTATCCAGCTTCGGCGAAGGCAGTTGGACGCTGAAGGCGGCCATCGACGAATCCGTTCCAGCCCCGTCCTCAGCACTGCACTCCTCGAACGTTTCAGCTCCCACGGCGAAGACGGCTTCGCCGACAAACTTCTGTCAGCGCTTCGTTACGATTTCGGCGGTCACGAAGAAAAGTAATAGCTTCGTTTGATCTCGGAGAACCCAAAGGGGAAGGGCTAATCCCTCCCCCTCGTCTCCCCCTGGCACCGCTAATTGAACTTAAGCACCACCCGCGCCGGCACATCCCCGTGCTCCAGCCGCATAAATATGCTGTTGATCTCCGATAACGGCTGCAACTCAATATCCGCCTTCACCTTGCCGCGCACCGCAAAGTCCAGCGCCTCCGCCATGTCCTCGCGCGTCCCAACGAACGACCCGCGAATCGTAATGCAGTTGGCCACGACATCGAACAGCGGCACAGGAAACTCTCCCGGTGGCAGACCCACCAGCGCACACGTCCCATGCTTGCGAGTCATCCCAATGCCCTGCTTGAACGCGATCAGCGACGGCGCTGTGATCAACACACCATGCGCTCCACCGCCGGTCTCCAGCTTCAGCGCGGCCGCCGGATCGCCTGCCTTTGCGTTGAAGGTGAGATCGGCTCCCAGGGCCTTTGCGTGCGCCAGTTTTCCGTCGTCGATGTCGATGGCCGCCACCAGGCAATCCCATTGCCTTCGCATACTGGATCGCCAAGTGCCCGAGGCCTCCGCAGCCCGAGATCGCCACCCACTCGCCCGGTTTGGCTTCGGTCATCTTGATGCCCTTATACGTGGTGATACCCGCACAGATGAGAGGTGCCGCCTCGGCGGACGTGAGGCCATCCGGAATGTGCGCGACGTACGCAGGGTCGGCGAGAATGTACTCGGCAAAGCCGCCATTCTTTGTGTAGCCGCCGAACTGCGCGTCCGGGCACACCGTCTCCCACGCCTTCAGACAATACTCGCAATGGCCGCAGGCAGAGTAGAGCCACGGCACACCCACGCGATCGCCATCCTTCACCAGCGTCACGCCTGCGCCCACCTGGGTCACGCGGCCAATCGCCTCATGCCCCGGGATGAACGGCAGCGTTGGCTTCAAGGGCCAGTCACCGGCGGCGGCATGCAGGTCCGTATGACACACGCCGCAGGCCTCGGTCTTCACGACGATCTGACCCGGGCCCACCGTTGGCACAGCCCACTCGCGCAAAACCAGCGGCTTGCCAAACTCTTCCACCACCGCTGCCTGCATGGTGGCCGCGCCCTTGCTCGATGATGATCCATTCTTCTACTCAACAATTGCTGTTGTCATAAATCCTCTCTTTTTTGAAATCGCGCTGCGTGAGCTGTAATCCTCGGAACGGCTGAGTGCGCTTATACCAGCGGTGCCACCATGTCGTGCGTGCGAACCAACTTCTTGTTGACGAATGCCTGGATGCCCATGTCGCCAAGCTCTCGTCCGTAACCCGAGAACTTGATCCCGCCAAAGGGTAGCTCTGCATCCGACCAATCGATGTTATTGATGAACATCATGCCCGTCTCGACACGGCTGGCCACGCGCTGACCGCGAGCCACATCCCCGGTGAACACCGAGCCGCCCAACCCAAAATCCGAATCATTGGCGAGCGCAACCGCTGCATCCTCATCCTTCACCCGGAAGAACATCGCAACCGGGCCGAAGAACTCGTCGCGGAACGCAGGATTGTCTTCCGCAACATCCGTAAGAATGGTCGCCTGCATGAAAGAACCGGGGCGGTCGATACGCTTGCCGCCAATCAGCACCTTGGCTCCATGCTTCACCGCGACATCGACCTGCTTCAGCAGATCGATCAGGGCTGACTCCGTCGAGAGCGGACCATGGGTGGTCTTCTCGTCCATCGGGTCTCCCGGCGTCAACGCCTCAAGTGCCGTCTTGAATTTGGCGAGGAACTTGTCCGCGACCGAATCCACCACGATGAATCGCTTCGACGCGCAGCATGTCTGCTCGGCATTGTACATCCTTCCCCAAACCGCCCAGGGAATCGTCTTCTCGATGTCCGCGTCCTCCAGGACGATGAACGCATCGCTGCCGCCGAGCTCCATCGAGGTTTGCTTCAGGTTCTGTCCAGCGCGCGATGCTATGCTCCTGCCCGCCGCCACGCTGCCCGTTAAGGCCACACCCGCAACTCGTACGTCATCGATCACCTTGTCCGACTGCACATGCGAGATCAGCAGATTGGTGTACAGACCCTCCGGCGCTCCGGCTTCGATCCAGAGCTTCTCGAACTCGATCGCACACTGCGGAACGCAACCCGCATGCTTGACCACCACAACATTGCCCGCCATCAGATGCAGACCCGCGATCCGCGCGAGCTGATAGTACGGAAAGTTCCACGGCTCCACGCAGAAGATCACGCCCATCGGACTGCTCTCCATGTGAGCCTCGCCGAACGAGGGGCGAAGTTTCTGCGGCTCCAGAAAGCGCTCGCCATTCTTCGCGTAGTACGACAGGATGTCGGTGCTGAACTTCACCTCGCCGCGCGCCTCGTTGATGAGCTTCCCCATCTCGATCGTCGCATGCTTTGCAAACTTGTCGACGTGGGCGCGCATTAACTCTCCAGCCTTCGCCATAATGGCTGTCCGCGCTGCGTACGATGTCTTCTTCCACACCGCGTAGGTCTTGCTTGCGGTCGCCAGCTTCGCGTCCAACTGCTCATCCGTCAGTTCGGGGAAGGTCTTCACGGTCTTGCCGTCATTTGGATTTACGCTTACATACGCCATAATTAGGGACCCTTCGAATTGTCTGAACGCGGGTAAGGTCATGGCTGTACAACGACCGGACCTCGGTGGTCGCGTACACATCGAGGCTGTCACGATTGTGAGCGCTTGACGTCGCGTCTGCTGAGCCGCATTGTTCGTCAGTCGACATAATTTCAATTACCCGTCGGGTTGCCTGAAGCTGAAGTTCATTTTCAGAACGACCCTTCTTGACCATCGGGCAGCATTTCTCATCAACGATCCTATGATAGGAGTCACCTTTCTTCATCGCAATCGGGTCCCGATCACCAGGCTGATATTGAGAGGTTCGTGGCGTTGAGGGATCGCATCGTGGCAAGCAAGACAGGACATTCTATGAAGACCAAAGGTGATCCGAACTTTTCCTATACCGACTAGTGAGATGATCCTCCTTGAACCTGCCAACACGATCATCTACGACTAAGTGGAAGATCAAGCGGCGGACCATACATAGCGGCAAGTTCGCAATCCCCACAGCGGAATATAACGAGTCACTGCCGGAAGTCGCTGACCGAACCGACGCACGCATGACATGGTTGCGTCCCTGGTCTAACCGTCGACCCAGATGAGGAAACAGAGAATGCGAGGCAGCGTCCCACGCCGGGGACGCTGTTTGCATCCAAGCTCTCAGCAGCCGCGTTGTTGTCTGCGGCCGCGTGCTGAAGAGGAGATTAAGTATGTACGTGAACGTTGCCGTGCTGAAAGAGACGTTGCCGCACGAGCGTCGCGTGGCGCTGGTTCCTTCCATTACGGCGGAGCTTGTAAAGCTCGGTGCGAAGCTGCACATGCAGACGGGAGCTGGGGATGCGAGCAGCTTTGCCGACAACTCCTACAAAGACGTTGAGTTTATTAAGGATCGAGCCCATCTGCTGGCGGAGGCAGATGTCGTGCTTGCGGTTCAGCCTCCTGCGCTGGATGTCATCGATGCGATGAAGGAGGGGGCGATTCTGATTTGTTTCGTCCAAGCCGGGCACGAGCATCCTCTGGTGCGCCGGATGCTGGAGAAGAAGATCACGTGCTTCGCCATGGAACGTGTGCCACGTATTACGCGGGCGCAGTCCATGGATGCGCTTTCGAGCCAGTCGGCGTTGGCTGGTTACTATGCGGTGGGGTTGGGGGCAACGCATCTGGGCCGCGTGCTGCCCAAGATCACCTCTGCGGCCGGAGCGATTGGGCCGGCTCACGTACTCGTAATGGGGCTTGGAGTCGCCGGCCTTGAGGCTGTCGCTACCGCTCACCGCCTGGGGGCGGTGGTCGAAGGCTACGACGTGCGTCCCTCCACCGAAGAGCAGGTTTTGTCGTTGGGGGCAACGTTTGTCGAGACCGGAGTCGACGCGGAGGGTAAGGGCGGTTACGCTCGCGAACTCACATCGGAAGAGAAAGCCAAGATTGCAGCCGTTTTGACGAAACATATTCAAGAGGCCGACCTCATCATCACTACTGCTGAGATTCCCGGCAAGCCTTCGCCCAAGCTCATCAGCAAGGAGCAGGTGAAGGGTATGAAGGCCGGTGCGGTGATCGTCGACCTAGCCGCTGAAGGTGGCGGCAACTGCGAGGACACGGTGCCGGGAAAGACAGTGCAGGTCGGCCATATCACGATTGTGGCGCCGTTCAATGTACCCTCGCTGCTTGCGCAGGATGCGAGCCAACTCTATGCCAAGAACCAGTACGACCTGCTCAAGCTGTTTCTAAAAGACAACATCGTCACGATCGATTGGACCGACGAGGTACTTGCAAAGACAGCGTTGACCCACGACGGGAAGCTGATCAAAGACGCAGGGAAGCCCGCAAAGCCAATACCGGCCGCGCCGCCGGCCAAAGCAGCCTAAGACTTGCACTGAGAACGATCAGGAGCTTCGCATGAACTTTGAAATTGCTATTACCGGCTTTGTTGCTATCTACATCTTCATGCTCGCCGCCTTCGGTGGCTGGGTGATTATTGGCGATGTGCCGGCGATTCTACATACGCCGTTGATGTCTGGATCGAACTTCGTTCATGGCATTGTCGTGGTTGGCGGCATCTTCGCACTGCTGAATGCGAGCACGTTGACGGAGCAGATTATCGGATTCGTTGCTGTGCTACTCGGTGCGGGGAACGTGGCTGGAGGCTATGCGGTGACGGATCGAATGCTCGCCATGTTCAAAACGAGTGGTCACAAGTCGGCGCATGCAAGCCATGCGAAACGTGCTGCGAAGAAGAGCTAAGGAGCCGAAATGTACTCGATGATTGAGCACCTCGTTACGGGCACGGCGGACCTGATCGCAGCGTTTCTGTTCATGTACGGTCTCAAACGAATGTCCTCGCCCGTCTCCGCACCTTCGGGCATTCGGGTTGCCGGTATCGGCATGCTCGTTGCCATTCTGGCCAGCTTTCTTAATGCCTTCACGGTGAATGCAGCGGCCAGGCCGCATCTGTGGGTCAACCTCGGGCTTGCTGTCATCGCGCTGGTTTTAGGCGCATCTGCGGCTTGGTTCAAGGGCAGGACCGTTGCCATGACCGAGATGCCGCAGATGGTAGCAATCTATAACGGCCTGGGAGGCGGCGCGGCCGGGGCGATTGCCGCAGTCGAGTTGTTCGGCAATAAGACCCACGGAACAACCCAGCTTGTAGTTACCCTTCTGGGTGGTTTGATTGGCGCTGTCTCACTGTCTGGCTCTGTAATCGCGTGGGCCAAGCTCGACACAATTCTCAAGAAGCCTCTTCGTTTTCGGGGCCAGCGATTCCTGAACGCATTCGTCTTCCTCGCGTCGATTGCAGTAGCCGGTTACATGATCTTCGCTGCCCATGCGGGTGGCGCGACCCTGCTCCCCATGGCCTCGATCATCTGGATATTCTTCGGTCTCACACTTCTCTTTGGCATTCTCATGACGCTTCCCATCGGCGGCGCGGACATGCCGGTGGTGATCTCGATCTACAACGCGGCAACCGGGCTTGCGGTCGGGCTCGACGGCTTTGTGATTCAGGAGCCGGCGTTGATGATCGCCGGCATGGTCGTCGGTGCCGCCGGAACGCTTCTCACTCTGCTCATGGCAAGGGCCATGAACCGCTCGGTCAGTAATGTTCTCTTCTCCAATTTCGGTGAAGTCAGCAAGAAGAAGCAGGGCAAGATCAAGGGTGCCGAGAAGCCTGTCGAGGCCAGTGACGCCGGCATCTTCATGCGCTATGCAAAGAGTGTCATCGTGATTCCAGGCTACGGACTCGCTGTGGCCCAGGCGCAGGAAAAACTGTACGAGTTTGTGAAGCTTCTCCAGGCAGCGGGCGTCGACGTGAAGTTTGCGATCCATCCGGTCGCCGGACGTATGCCAGGACAGATGGATGTCCTGCTGGCAGAGGCGGGTGTGCCCTATGACCTCATCTTCCAGCTCGACGACATCAACGATGATTTCGCCACCACCGATGTCGCCTTGGTCATCGGTGCCAACGATGTCGTCAACCCTGCCGCCGACACGGATAAGTCATCGCCCATCTATGGCATGCCCATTCTGAATGCGAACAAGGCAAAGAAGTGCTATTGCGTGAAACGTGGGCAAGGCAAAGGCTACTCCGGCATAGCCAACGAGCTTTTTTATGAGGACAATACCTACATGGTCTACGGCGACGCCCAGGCCATGCTCGTAAAGATGATTGAGGCCGTGCGTGGCCTCAGCGCAGCTGCGGCCTAGCCGACAGCTTACGCAAGTTCAATCACAAGACGCTCTTTTGAAGAGCGTGAAACAACAAAGCTGTAAATGAGGTATGGATCATGACAATCGCAACGCTTGAGCCCAAAGTTGAATCAGCTTCCGGGAAGTCCGTTTCTATAATGAGAGCCCTGGTCTACCGGACATCCGGCAACGGCCCGGGAAAGCCTTCGTGGGAAGATCAACCCCACCCCACCATTCAGCACAAGGAGGATGCCATCGTGCGGATCACCATGACAACGATCTGCGGCACTGACCTCCACATCCTCAAGGGCGACCTTCCCGCTGTCACGGATGGACGCATCCTCGGGCATGAGGGCATTGGCGTCATCGAGAAGATAGGAGCCGACGTCACAAGATTTAAAGTCGGCGATAAAGTAATCATCTCCTGCGTCACAGCGTGCCTGAAGTGCGACTTCTGCAGAAAGGGAATGCTCTCGCATTGCCGGAATGGCGGCTGGATTCTGGGAAACCTTATCAACGGCACGCAGGCCGAGTACGTCCGCATCCCCTACGCCGACGGAAGCCTCTATCCCTTTCCAAAAGATGGCGATGAGGAAGCCATGGTGATGCTGAGTGACGCCCTGCCTACCGGGTTCGAGTGCGGTGTACTGAACGGCAACGTCAAGCCCGGAGACACAGTCGCCATCGTCGGCGCGGGGCCGGTCGGCCTTGCGGTGCTCCTGACAGCGCAGTTTTATTCGCCGGCGGAGATCATCGTGATTGACGTGGACGACAATCGTCTGGGCATCGCAAAGAAGTTTGGCGCAACGAAGCTCGTCAACAGCTCCGACGGCAAGGCTGCCGAGAACATCATGAAACTGACCGGAGGTGAAGGCGTCGATGTTGCAATCGAAGCAGTGGGCATGCCTGCAACCTTCGACATCTGTCAGGCGATCGTCGGAGCGGGTGGCCGTCTAGCCAACGTCGGAGTCCATGGAAAGCCCGTGACGCTGCACCTTGAAAAGCTATGGGACCGAAACATTGCACTCACCACGCGTTTGGTGGATACCGTGACGCTGCCCATGTTGCTGAAGGTAGTGCTGTCGGGCAAGGTGGAACCAGCAAAGCTCATCACGCACCGCTTCAAATTGAACGACATTCTCAAGGCCTATGAGACCTTTGGCAATGCTGCGAAAGAGCATGCGCTCAAGGTCGTCCTCACGAACAGTTGATGGATGGGTGCACAGGCAAAGCCTCGAAACTTTGCCTGTGCGACTACTCCGCCGTGCGTAATGGCGTGGGACTGTCCCACTGTCCATCTGCTGCAATGAGTGCGTCAGCTTTCCTTGGCCCCCATGTGAGCTGTTTGTAGGGGTGGATCCGGTTGTGATGCTTGATCACAGGATCGACAACTGCCCAGACGACCTCAACCGTGTCCTCTCGAGTGAAGAGCGTCCGGTCACCCTTCATCGCGTCGCCGAGGAGCCGCTCGTAGGGGGTCTCGCCTCCCGGTTGTTCATCGCACAGGCAGAACTCCCGCTGCACGCCGAGTGTATCGCTTCCTGCCAGCTTGACTCTGGCTGCGAGAGCAATCGTTGACCCAGGAGCGAGCTGGAAGCGCAGATAGTTGGAGCTCTTCGTTACTGCTTCCGAGTCGGCAAAGAGCTTCTGAGGTGGTATCTTGAACTCCACCACCACGCCGGTCTCGGTCGCGGGCAGATACTTGCCCGCCCGCAGATACCACGGCACGCCGCCCCAGCGCCACGAGTCAATGAAGAGGCGCAGAGCGCAGAATGTCTCCACGTCAGAGTTCTTCGCTACGTGCGCCTCCTGGCGATAGCCTTCATATTGCCCGCGCACAATGTCGTCGGCCTTCAAATGCCGCATAGCCTGAAAGATCTTCAACTTCTGGTTTTGCATTGCTTCAAAGCTTCGATTGGACGGAGGCTCCATGGCGAGCAATGCGACGATCTGGAACAGATGGTTCTGGACTACGTCACGCAGGCAGCCCGCGGTCTCATAAAACGCCCGCGGCTGCCGACGCCGAAGTCCTCCGCGAGTGTGATCTGCACGCTGGCCACATAGTTGCGGTTCCAGAGCGGTTCCAGAAACGAGTTGGCAAATCGGAAGTAGAGGATGTTCATGATCGCCTCCTTCGCCAGGAAGTGATCGATGCGGAAGATCGCATCTTCTGCAAACACCTTATGCGCAATGCGATTCAACTCCCGTGCAGAGGCGAGGTCGCGACCAAAGGGCTTCTCGATAATAATGCGTGCGTGTTCGGCCAACCTGGCAGCGCCAAGCCCTTCAATCACCGCTCCGAAGAGTGCTGGCGGGATAGCGAGGTAGTGCGCCGGACGCCGCGCACTGCCTAGCAGCCCGTGGCTAAAGTC
>DHWW01000339.1:0-4114 GCA_002413385.1 Granulicella sp. UBA5172 | reverse complement strand
CGGCGGTTTCTGGGCATTGGCTTGACCGAGAAGACGCCGGACCACTCAACGCTGTCGCGGACCCGCAGGCTGATCGATCTGGAAACGCACCAGCAAGTGTTTGCCTGGGTGCTGGGCTTGCTGGCCGACCGCGGGTTGTTAGAGGGCAAGCGGATCGGCATCGACGCCACCACGCTGGAGGCCAATGCTGCGATGCGTTCGATCGTGCGGCGCGACAGCGGCGAGAGTTACAACGAGTTTCTAACTGGACTAGCCAACCCTGCCGCCTCTGGAAAACATTGGTCGCCTCCTCAGCTTTGTGCCAATAGCGGGAACCCATCGCATTTTACCTTACTAGACACGCAACACGCTGATCGCACGCACCATCCAGGGCTTAACCGCCCGATCTCCGAACCTGGGCTTTGACTGAGTATCCGTGCCCCCAAACCCTTTTGAGGAGAATGTTCGAGCGGAAGGCACTCAATCTCGGTTAGCGCAAAAATCGCCAAAGTCACTCATCGATCACTGCAGCGTTCGACGGCGGATGAATTCTCTCCTTTTTCAGTTGCGCGTAATTGACCGGCAAAACAGTTATTAACCGCCGTTTTGACCGGCAACCAGACTGCTTCCCTACCGCCGCCAAGTTCTTCTCGACAAAATAGTTCGTTTTGTCCATGGTCGAACTTAATTTCTGCAGTTTAACGAGACGAGTCTTCGGTTCAGATCTGGAGTGGTTTAAACGACACATCCCCTTGGCAGGGCAAGCTGAAAGCCGCACAGTTTTCATTTCTGCACAATCATCTCGCCAATTTTTTTTGCGGATATTGGACGCATGTCACAAGATACCTGCTATGCCTGCAAACACACCGAATCCAGCTGAGAGCAAGATGGCCAATGCGACCACAATGGCATAGCCATCTTTAAGGCGGTGAGGCTCCGGTAAACGGCGTGCGAGCAGATACAGAAAGCCGAGCACGATTGGTAGTAACAGTGCGTTCATGACCTGTACACCGACGCTAAGGCTCACTAGGTTGACGCCAGAGGCCACGAACAGTCCACCGGTCACTAGCGATGCGGTGTAAATGCCATAAAACCAGGGTGCTTCCCTTGGGGCATGTTCTAATGAATGCTTAACACCTAATACCTCGCCCATTGTGCGCGCCGCAGTCAGCGTCACGACAATCGTCGCTACGAGCGCTGAGCCGATCATACCCATTGCAAACAAAAGCTTTCCTGCACCCTCACCGAGAAATGGCGTAATGGCCTGGGCGATTTGCTGAACAGTATCAAGGGCGGCACCGGTATGGGCTTTCCCCAGGGTCGCCGCAGTCGCAATCAGAACCGCCGCCATAATCACTTGGGTGACAATTGCACCGAATGCAGTATCCCAACGCGCAGCGCGGAGATCATCAATCGTCAGCTTCTTCTCGATCACCGCCGATTGTTGGTAAAAGACCATCCATGGCATGATGACAGCACCGATGTTAGCAGCGACCAAATAGAGGTATTTCGGTTCCTTCCAAGGGATGGACAGCGAACCGGACAGCATCGCAGCCGGGTCTGGATGAGCGCGCCAGGCAACGACCAGGAACACCAATTCAAAAGCGCCAATGCACATGGCGATGCGTTCTACAGATAAGTATGAGCTGGTATAAGCCATGATGATCAGCCCACCGACGACGATGGCCATTGTCAGCGATACAGGCACGCCGAACATCAGACCGGCCCCTGCCAAGCCGCTCAATTCACTCAGCAAGGCCCCTATACAGGCAAGCACCAGAGTACCGACCGACAGTAAGGCCCAGCCACGCCCAAACTGTTGCTGAATCAAATCGCCGTGCCCTTTACCCGACACGATACCCAACCGTACCGTCAACTCCTGAACGACGAAAAGGATCGGAGCAAGGATCAATTGCAGCAGCAGGAGCTGGTAACCCCATTGTGCGCCGCTTTGCGCCGCTGTGATCACGCTTCCTGCATCGGTATCGGCCAACATCACGACAATGCCGGGCCCGGCAACGGCCGCAAAACGCACCCAACGAACACGGTGAAATAGAGGAGCTCGCTGTACGACAGTAGTCATAAATACGGTTGCTCAAGGATAAATACCATCACGATTGTAAATGGTATTGCCGAGACCTCCGACCGGACTTTCGTTATAGAAGCCAGTACAGATGAACCATTGCTCNNCGATGCGATGCTCGGTGAGGGGACGATGGATGATAATACATGTCGGGAGTGGTCTTTCATTTGCCGCCATGATTGCTGGATGCCTTTTCTCGGCCGCGAGCATCCGACTCACCTCCGCTGCTCTTCTCAGCATAACGTCCAAGATGCATTCTTCTTCTCGCTCGAGCCCTTTCGGGAGAGTATCTTATGAACAGTTTTAGCAGTAAGTCGAGATTGAGGATTGGCACTCACACCTATGAAATATTCCGGCTGAACGCACTCACTAAAGACGGTATTGTGCTCGAGCTTCTACCTTATTCTCTGCGAATCCTTCTCGAGAATCTTTTGCGCCATGAAGACGGCAAAAGCATTACAGAGGACGACATTTATTCTGTGGCGAAGTGGGATGCGAAGGCCGAGCCATCGCGCGAAATCGCATACAACCCTGCGCGGGTACTGATGCAGGATTTTACCGGTGTACCGGCCGTGGTCGATCTCGCAGCCATGCGTGATGCAATGCGAACACTTGGAGGTGATCCGGCAAAGATCAACCCATTGCAGCCAGCGGAACTGGTCATCGACCATTCAGTGCAGGTAGATCAATATGGCACCAACGATTCCTATTCAATCAACACGGAGTTGGAGTTTCAGCGGAATCGCGAGCGATATGCGTTTTTGAAGTGGGGCCAAGCCGCGTTTCATAATTTGTCTGTTGTACCGCCTGGAATGGGCATCTGCCACCAGTTGAACCTGGAGTATCTGGCAAGGGTTGTTTTCACCACGCCACCAGATGCGAAGGGAGTCGTGCAGGCGTATCCCGATACACTGGTCGGTACCGACTCGCACACAACAATGATCAACGGCCTCGGTGTTCTCGGTTGGGGTGTCGGCGGCATTGAGGCGGAAGCNNCACGGCAACCGATCTTGTATTAACCGTGGCAGAAATGCTCCGTAAGTTCGGTGTAGTCGGCAAGTTTGTGGAGTTTTATGGACCCGGCATCAGCGAGCTTACGTTGGCCGACCGCGCCACAATCGGGAATATGGCGCCAGAGTATGGTGCAACTTGCGCCATTTTCCCCGTCGATGCAGAGACGCTCCGCTATCTCCGCCTGACCGGCCGTAGCGAGGAGCAGATCGCATTGGTGGACGCATATTATAAGGAACAGGGCCTGTTCCACACTGCGAGCACACCAGAGGCAAAGTACTCCGCGACCTTGTCGCTCGATCTGGCAACTGTCGAGCCGAGTGTAGCTGGCCCCAGGCGTCCTCAGGATCGTGTGCGTCTGAGCGAAGTTGCTGCGAGTTTCAAAAAGCAGTTGCCTGCGCTGAAAGGCCCGAACGCGAGTGCTGATGATGAACGCCAGGTTTGGAGGTGGGATGCTGAGGGTGGCCATCCGGCTGAAAGCGAAAATAACAGCACGAAAGGATCGCCGGAGCCCGGCAGAGCTACTTCAGTAAAAGACCGATTTGGAGTCGAGGTGGATAAGTACCTTGACCATGGCTCGATCGTGATTGCCGCGATTACCAGTTGCACGAACACCTCCAATCCATCGGTCATGCTGGCGGCAGGGCTGTTGGCGAAGAAGGCCGTCGAGAGGGATCTGCAGGTTCCACCCTGGGTGAAGAGTTCGCTGGCTCCAGGTTCGCGCGTGGTCACGAAATATCTCGATAAAGCAGGACTCACGCCATATCTCAACAAGCTGCGCTTCAATATTGTGGGCTACGGCTGCACCACCTGCATTGGCAACTCCGGACCGTTGCCACCGGATGTGGCGAAGGCCATTGAGGACCATGGTCTCGTGGCTGTTTCCGTATTGAGCGGCAATCGCAATTTCGAAGGCCGCATCAACTCCGATGTGCGGGCAAATTACCTTATGTCCCCACCGCTGGTTGTGGCGTTCGCGTTGGCCGGTCGCATCGATCACGACTTTGACAAGGACCCGCTCGGCACAACCAAGCACGGGCA
>DHWW01000238.1:205-7369 GCA_002413385.1 Granulicella sp. UBA5172 | reverse complement strand
ACTTTAGCCACGGGCTGCTAACGGTGAAGGAACTAGCTCCGCTTCTCAACGTTTCCTCAACCTCGCTATATAACCGCGCCCGGGAGGGCCGCATTCCTTCATATCGTCTTGGAGGGTCGGTTCGTTTCGATCCGCACACCGTCGCCGAGTGGCTCCGCGCTCAAGAATGCAAAGCGGCCTGATACGTTTTGATCGCGGTCGGCGGCGAAGCATTCCTGTCCCGCCGGCCTCGTCGATTCGACCTATCTCCAGCCTGATCTGCATGCTCCCCTTCCGTCCGCGGTCAGGTAGTCGATCGCCTGGAGCGCGTGTCAAGGCAATCGGCCCGGTCCCGCCGAGAGCTCATCTTTCTGACCCATCCGTCATACCAACCATCCTCCATCTCAAAATCTTCCGCATCCTTCAGGAGAGCGTATGTCTTCTTCTTTACCTATAGTGTTGCCGCCTCAAGTCCAGGATTCCCTTGCCTCGCTTCGCTCCTTGCTTTGCAACTCGATTGTCTCAAGCCATATCAGGCGCGCCTACGTGAAGGCCTTCGACGACTTCGTCGAGCTTTCCGAGGAAAGCAATCGGCCGGTCTCCCGAGCTCTGGTGATGGAGTATCGCGCTGCGATGATCGACCAGGGACTGAGCGCTTCGACCATCAATCTCCGCCTGGGGGCGATCCGCAAACTCATCCGGGAGGCACGCGACAACGGTCTGCTCGACCCGGTGGGGGCCGAACGGGTCATGCGCGTGCCGGGGGTTCCCGTGCAAGGTATGCGCCTGGGTAACTGGCTGACGGAGGAACAGACCCGTGAGCTGCTCGCGGTTCCCGACCGCACCCGCCTCAAAGTCAAACGCGATTTTGCCATCCTCTCGGCTCTCGCCCACTCCGCGCTGCGCAGGACCGAGTTGGCTGGGCTCGACACCAAGAAGATTCAGCGACGCGAAGGACGGTGGGTGATCGTCGACCTGGTCGGGAAACGGGGGCGTGTGCGGACGGTTCCACTACCCACTAACGCGAAGGAGGCCATCGACGCCTGGACCGGTGCTGCCGGGATCATTTCGGGGCCGGTGTTCCGCCGGCTCTCGAAAGGCGGCCGTGTGCTGGCTGGCCGGCTCAGCGGCTGGGCGATATGGGATGTGGTTATGACATCGGCCCGGGCGATTGGAATCGAACACTTCGGTGCCCACGACATGCGCCGGACTTGTGCCCGGCTATGCCGGCAAAACGGAGGAGAGCTCGAGCAGATCCAGTTTCTGCTCGGTCACGCATCGATCCAGACTACGGAGCGTTACCTGGGCAGCCGCCAGGAGATCGCGGTGGCTGTCAACGACGGACTCCGTTTGTGACCGCCCTGTATCTATCTATATACCGCCCTATATCTATATATAGATAGATACAGGGCAATGCATCTCGGGGGGCGCATGGGCAGGGAAGACAGGAGGGGGGAGGCACGATTGGCAACGATAAGGGGCATTATCGTTGCTAATCTACTCTGCAGGCCAAGAGCTGATCTCCCATAACAGCCCCGACCCTCTGGCACTCTTAAACCGACAACCCCACTCGCCGTCGCTGATAATACGTCGGAATCAAAAAGCAGCCAACCAATGCCATTACAAGGTGCTGCCACAGGCTCCGGCATCGGAACGATCGAAGGCCGTGGGCTATCTTTCAGACGCTCGCATCGCGGACAAGGGCCACGTATTTGGCCCCATTGTGATTGCGAGCGGCATCATCCCCATGATCGGAGTGCTACTCGTTCTCCTGCTGGTTCGTAACACGCGGGCCACACGCGAAGGTCTTGTCCGGCCAATTTAAGCATTTCGCCAAGGCAGGTTCGATTGCAAAAGCAGAGCTTGGAAGACTGTCACTTCGATGCACGCGCCACGGATCGTTCTATCTCCTTCGTAACGTAGCCAATTGGAGCGCTTCCTGCGAGCAACGACAAGCTGGCTGAATTCAGATCGCCTTGCGCCACTTTGGATCGTCCATCGCCTTTACTTCAATCGAGATGGAACCGTCCGCATTGACAGGCTGCTCACACGCCCAGGCAATAGGCTTCAACACGCCCGGCCTGATTTCGATCTCCGCCGACAGATGGACCTTTCCAACGTATCCAGACGGCAACAGGAAAGAGCCTAGTCGAAGCCCGCCGCCATGCGGATATCCGGGATCCAGTGAACCTCGCAGTTTGAACTTGCCATCGGGACTTGTGATTTGCAGCCACAGCACTCCCGCTGTCTCTTATACACATCTCCGAGCCCACGAGACCNNCCAGCACTCCCGGAACCCCCGCAACGCCCCGATTCGAGATGGAAACGACCAACTCGGAAGTTCCGGAGCGCTTCCGCTGCCATACCCAGGAAGGCCTCAGCCGGTAACCCATATTTGTCCGCAAACGTTCGAACCCGCGAGGGAAGCGTTCATTATAGCTGGCCAGATGCCCTGTCTCCGTCCAGAGCGCCCAGTAGTTGGCCTTCAAATCCAGAACATGCAGCATGTCATTCTCCAGCGTGTTCACTCCCGCCGCATCCATGGGCAGCGTCGATACGTCATACTTGCGATAGGTCCCATCTTCGAGAATGGCCGCCAGCCACGGCGGTCTGTTGGTCAGCTCTTCAATCTGAATCGGCTCTTCGACCAGGATGCTGTCCGAGCGGACCCATGCCCCGCCCCGCACTGCGATTTCAACCGCCTCACGGTTCCCCGTATTGCTGATGTCAGGTTCCGTGTTCATCGCGAGCGGGGTCTTTTTCCAGGAGTCCAACTGGATGCGAACCATCTTATTGAGTGTGCGCTGCGCCGTGGCAAAGTCGGGGAAGGAGCTTGGGAAACCTCCAAAGTGACCCTCTCCCCAAAATCCCACATGCATCATGTCCACCCATTCGATCAGCGGATCTCCATCGAAACGGGCTGCGAGCAGACTGTTCAATTCCGCCAAAGCCTTCAGATACTCGGGATGATCGTAACGCGGCTCAATCCAATCGCCGGTGGACCCGCCGGAGAGCTCGCCACTCTTCATGCGGCCGATCTTCACCATGGGGACGCGGGAGCGCAAAAACTCGGGCAGCGCAAGCTGCTGGGGTTGAAATACCGTGTTCGACGACTGGATGCGGAAGGCGACGCGCAGCCCATGCCGCTTCGCAGCAGCCATGGTCAAATCCCATACTGGGTCCAGGTCCAATCTCCCGGCCTGTTTCTGCACATTGCGCCAATCGCAGCGAATGTAGAGCACATCGACAAATGGCAGACTGGCCATCTTCTCGACATGATCTTCCAGCGTCTGCCGCCCTTCGCGCACGGCCACCGATGGTCCGCCTTCCTCCCACGTATAACCGACGAGGCCGAGGCCCGGATTGCGCAGCGGCTTTTCCGACGGAGTCGTAAACAAGACCGTCTGCCAGCCCTGGTCCTGGTCGATATCGAATGGACCCTGATTCAAACGTTCCCTGGCTGGAAAAGGCGAACCGAAGTCATATCCTTGCCATAGATGCCTCGGGTTATCGAGAGGCTTCGTATCGTCAGCAAGTGCACGCAGCCCTCCTGGCAGCATGGGCAGCAGTGCGGCGCTCTTCAATAAATCTCTACGCTTCATCGAGGTATTCCTTGCAGACAGGATCCGAGGTAAAGTGTCCTATAGACAGTAATAAAAAGAAGACTAGAGAAATATAACGAAAAAAACAAGGTCCATCTAACGACGATCGGAAATAGGCACACAGCGGCGGCCTGCTATACGAAGATCCCTCGCGTCAGCCTTGTTCTGTTAGCGGGTGCCCCGAAAGCCAGCAGGAAAGGAGAACCATTTGCCTCTTCGAATAGCACACATTGGCGCCGGGGAATGGAGCCGCTACGCTCATGGACCCACACTGCAGCGTCTCGCTGAAAGGTCGGTCGTCTCTCTGGAACTTATATGCGACCTTCAACTAGAACGAGCCCGCCAGTTCAGCGATCTCTTCCACTACCACCGCGCATCGGACAACATTCACCAGATGCTGGCTGAAGTTAGGCCGGACGCGATCGTATGCACGGTACAACCCTCCGCGACCGCTGAACTTGTGAGGTCCATGCTCCCACTTCAGATTCCATTGTTCATTGAAAAGCCGCCCGGAGTGTCCCTCGTTGAAGCGACATCCTTAGCTACCGCTTCCGTCGCCACCGGCACCTTTGTCGCTTTCAACCGCCGCTCCATTCCATAGATCGTCCGGCTAAAGGAATGGGCGACCCACCACCCTACCCGCTTCGCACGAGCAGAGATGCTGCGTACCCATCGCCTCGAACCTGAGTTCGCCATAGCCACAGGAATTCACGCGCTCGATACGATCCGTTTTCTGATGGGAGATCCGCATTCCATCGAAGTAACATCTCGCCCGCACGACAGCTCATCGGTCTGCGATTATTCGGTGCGGCTGGCTTTTCCGAACTCCGCCGTGGCTGAAATCTCCATGATGCTGCATACCGGGCTGCGTCGCGAATCTTACTTCCTCAGCTCAGATGGAGCGACGGCAGAGGCTACGCTCGATTCGGCGTACAGCTCCGGGCTCTGTTTCCAGGGTGACCGCTACTGGAGCGGCGAAACGATCGTAGAGCAACACCCACTCGTCAAAGATCCTCTGATCGATGGCGGGTTCCTCGGAGAATACGAAGATTTTTTTCGTTCACTGGCAGCGGGCGCTCCGTCGATGTGTTCGCTAAGCGATGCCGCACACTCCATGCAACTGGCAGAAGCTGTCCAGAACCACTACTCCGGACAGCTTCAGCCTTTGTTCCTCGAATGAACGCTGGGAATCCCAACTGCGCCCACCTCGGATAACGTCCCATCGGCACACCGAATCAACGCCCAGGCTCAAGCTCCGGTGTGGCAATGTCAGGCCGCCGCTTATCTCCACTGGAAGCGCCATGCNNCGGCCGCCGCTTATCTCCACGGGAAGCCCCATGCCACCCCCCGCCACCAAAAGTCGAGACATAGACCATCCCTGGATCTTCGAGATCCGGCATAACCCGCTGACCCCATTTGAAGTTGAATCCGGCAATGCGTGCCCAGTGTTCTCCCCGATCAGTCGAGCGCCACGCCGAGGACTCGAAGCCCGAAGCATACAATGTAGCTGAATCTCGTGGATCGATGGTGACGTCATAGACATGCTGGTTGCGGTCAAGCACATTCTTCCAGCTCTTGCCTCCATCCGCCGACAGGAAGATTCCCCCGTCAACGCCATGCATTCCAATTGCCCTGGTCCACGCCGCAAGGTAGATGCGGTTTGGGTCATGCGGATCGATCGTCAGGCCGTTCGGACCGTTCACTCCCTCCGGAAGCTTCACCGGGCTCCACGTTTCTGCGCCATCGGTAGATTTGTAAACTGCTCCATCGCCGTGAGTGCCAATGCTCCCATCTTCGCTGCGTCGCGCAATCACCACATACAAGGTGCCGTCTCCAGATCGAGCCAGCCGCCACGCCAAAGGTTCACTCTGCACTATTCCGCGATTTTTCAAGGTCCACGTAGCTCCGTCATCGGTGCTCTTATAGACGCCACGTCCCATCGCTGCCACCCACAGTGTCCTCTTTCCCGCCGGACTCGATGGATCAAGCAGGATGTGGGTCGGTGCCGTCTCCGGCATTCCCGCATTTGAAGGCTTCCAGGTCCGGCCTCCGTCCATGCTCGAACAGACTCCTCCTCTGTACTTCGTGATGGAGGTGTACCGCCACATCTTTGGCCGGGGAAGGTCATGCGTTCCGCTCATCACTCCCCACATCCTGCCCCGGACAGCAGGATCAAACGTGACCCAGTAGGTTGTGTTGCTCCACTCCTCGGGAACGCCGGTTAACGATCGCGTCCACGAACGTCCCTTATCCTTCACTACGAAAGAGACCAATATCTGTCGTAGGTATAAAACGGCGGTTCGCATCAAACGGGTCGTACAAGTAGCCGTAGTTGGTGGTCACATCCAACCCGGTGCTCGTCCAATCTCCGCCGGGCACTTTCTTTGAATAGACGCCGCCCCAGGTCACTCCACCGTCGGTCGTGAGCATCGTGCGACCGAAGTCCGTGCCATAGCACAGATCTGGATTCTGGTCGGCCACGCCAAGCCCCAGCGGATTCTCTCCCCAATTCACGCCGAGCTGCTGCGAAATCCAGGCATCATGTATGTTCGGCGAAGACGTCGTCTTGTCCTCTTTCCACACCAGCGCCCAAGTGCGCCCGCCATCCCGCGTCCGTGCCACACCCATCCAGGTTTTTCCGTCGAGTTGAAGATGGCTGTACGAGGCATAGGCAGATTCAGGATGGTTCAAGCTCGTCGCGATGGCGCGAATCTCCGCTCCCTTCCCTGGCAGGGGAGACGAAATCCACGAAGCACCTCCGTCTCTGGACAAAAATATCCCTGCATCAGAGGCGGCATACAGCGTGATTCTTTGCGCGACGGAGAATCCTGCGCTGACATCGGTAAAGGTGGCACCTTTGGGCGCTGGCCGATCCAGCCACTTGCCGCCATGTCGAACTGTAACGCCACCGTTCGTTGCAATATAGAGGTCACGGTCGCTCTTATTCGAGTGGGAATCGATCCAGATCCTTCGCGGAGCCTCCGTCAAGTCATGATCCTTTTCCCATGTGAGGCCATCATCCTTAGAAAGGAACAAGGCCGCTTTGCCTTCCTTGACACTCCCTGCAACGAGAGTGTGGGAATCAGCCGGATCGATCGCCAGTGCGACGATCGCTCCCATGGAATTTGAGTCGGAGACAATGGTCTCGTCGGCATGGTCTGAGTTCATCCGGATACCACTGACCGTGGAGGGTCTCGGCCAGATCATCTTCCACGATTCGCCGTCATCGGTGCTGCGCCATAGGCCTTGTGCGCCTGCATAGATCGTATGGGGCTGCAGCGGATCGAAAGCGAAGAAGCCGACAGTGCCACGAAGATTAAACATTCGCCACGAGTGCCCGCCATCATGGCTTATGTAGGCTCCTGTCATGTCACAGGCAACCAGCACCTCACTGGGGTCGTGTGGGCTGATCGTCGCGTGATACATTGCGCCCCCGCCCCCAGGCCCCACTATCGTGAAACTGTCCGCGCGGGCCGTCGAGGAAGCTAAGCAGGTCACTACAGCCAGCACCACGAACAGCAGAATTTGCTTGCTTATTTTTTGCTTTGACACGCCTGTCATTTCCATTGCCATCGTTTGTAAT
>DHWW01000238.1:0-174 GCA_002413385.1 Granulicella sp. UBA5172 | reverse complement strand
ACAGGCTGCCCGTCAAGCTCATCCTAAAGATCAAGAGACGGCATTCGTAAAGGTATCGGGTGGTGTTCTGGAGAAACCGACCGGTCAGTTCGAGTCGTGCAGCGCAGAGGAAGACAAGCGCGTATGGCCTCCGATGCGCCGGCATCATGGACGTCCTACCTGCTTACTTGTCCT